>JAEZLW010000124.1 GCA_023415145.1 Bacillota bacterium
GCCTAATACCGCGTTTCCATCGTCAAATGTCAGCGGGAACAGCTTGCCGTTCAGCCAGTTCAGACCATAGATCGTATCCTTGCTGCTGACCAAAGCGTAAATCATTGTATCCGCCTTATCATTAAGGATCGATTTCGCCTCATCATAATTGGCATAATAGCCGGATTCCAAGCCGGCAGCCACCTTTATTGGTTTTTCCTGTCCAGCCGTATAGGCATAAATCTCTTTCCCGCACAGGATATACACCGTATCCCCAATGGATGCCATTGTTGATGATACGTACGATTCGATCCCCCATTCGATGCGCTGGTCCTCTGTAAACAGCATGGCATCCCCTGGCGCAGCCAAGGCCAATGGCATCAGGGAAAACAGAGTCAGGCACAGGCAAATGAGTACAGTTGCTTTTTTCATTTGCATTCCTCCCAATCATTAGGCAGTTCCTTTTCTTTCGGAGGTTCCCGAAAGCGGCTGTCATAGAAATAGATGTCGAATGAAGCGTATATCTTTGTGCAGTAAATGTAAATCTTTGCAGGTCACAGTAAGCACCAAATAAGGCACCCAAATAGAAATCTGTAAAAGAGAAAGTGATACATGACAGTTTACGATATCGGCAAATGCGTACCGTGTAATGATGCACACCTCCCCGAAAAAAGCGTACAATTACACGGCAATCAGTTCTCCGTGTATTTATATCAACTAATGTCCCTTTAGACATCTCAACTACCATCTATTGATAAAAGCATTTTTATTAGTAGATGGTTTTCTTATAACCTTAAAACCCTAGTATTTCCGGGTTTTTGCGGCTTTCGTCATATTGCACAGTATCAATTCTTGATAGTCCAAACAGGCTCTTGTTAATCAAAGCGGGATTCGAACCTCCCCCCTTTTGAGGGCTTTCTCAAAGGCAAATCGTTAAAAGAAGGTAAATCGTTAAAAGATGCACCGGAAATTGGTGCATCTTTTAACGATTACCCGGTTAAAGTTATTAATCGGAGATACAATATTATTCGGGCCCACCTTCCCTGTTTTCAGGTGACGACTTTCACTTTGGTTATATCCTTCTCACTGCTTGATCAGCGCAAAGCTTCCTCAATTTCTGCGAGAATCTCATCCGTTAGCACATAGCCTGAAGCCTTCACGTTTTCCGTCACCTGTTCCGGCCTGCTAGCGCCAATCAGAGCACTGGCTACATTCGACTGCCTAAGTACCCATGCAAGCGCCAACTGCGCCATAGGAATGTCAAGCTTATCCGCTATGACTCCTATTTTTTGCACCTTATCAAGGGTGCCTTCATTCAAGAGGCCCTTGATGAAGCGGTTCATCTTGTCATTGGCCGCCCGACTGTCTTCGGGAATACCGCTGAGGCTCTTGTATTTTCCAGTCAGGAGGCCCTGCGCGAGCGGTGAAAAAACCACTTGACCCACGCCATGCTTTTTGCTTATTGGGATGACCTCCTCCTCAATTTTACGATAAAGCATACTATATTGCGGCTGATTCACCACAAACCTGTCCAGTAGGTATTGATCCGCTACATGCATGGCTTCCTCGATTTGCGCCGCACTCCATTCACTGATACCCGCATACAAAACCTTCCCCTGGCGCATAAGGTCGTTGAAAGCCCGCAGCGTTTCTACCACCGGTGTTTCGGGGTCATAGCGGTGGCAGTAGAGGATGTCAATATAATCATGCCTGAGCCGCTTTAAGCTTGAGTTCGCCTGTTCTATGACATGCTTCCTGGACAAGCCCCTGTCGTTAGGGCCATCTCCCATTGGGAAGAAAACTTTGGTAGCCAATACATAGGAGCTTCTGTCATACTTTCTTAAAGATTCCCCAATGACCTTTTCCGCTTCACCGCGATTGTAGGCATTGGCGGTATCAAAAAAGTTGATCCCCAGCTCGTATGCTTTGTCGATGGTCTTGATTGCGGTTTCGTTTTCCACAGCATTCCCGTAAGTAAGCCAGCTCCCAAGGCTAATTTCGCTAACTTTAAGGCCTGTATTGCCAAGTCGCCTATACAACATGAAGATCTCACTCCTTTTTGTTTGTCTATCGGATGTATACAAAACGTATGCCAGCCAATGGGTGCCAGATTTCATCGCAAGCGGCACTTTCCGATCAAAATTGGTTGTAGTGCTTTTGATTATGCTAACTCGGGCATTTTTCTATTTCACCTGAAAAAACTCAATAATCTCGCCGTCAGGGCCGGTCACGAATGCGATGCACACCGCCATCGTGCCCAAAAGACAGTCTTGCGGCTCGCTATGTTTGAGCGCGCCGGCCTGCAATGCCTTTGTATATGCCTCTTTGGCATCATCGGTCGCGACTGCGACATGTGCCCAGTGCGCATTTGTTTCAACCTCACCATTACCACGGGGGATGATCTCTACAACGGCATTGCCACCTAGATCAACAAGGTATATTGTCTTGCCCGTATTTCCCATGGGGAAGCTGAACGTGATCTCTCCCCCGAGTCCTTCGGTATAGAATTTGAGGCTTTTTTCGCAATCCTTTACGGCAAGCCCGATGTGATGATAACCATTAAACTTCATTCTGAAACCTCTTTCAATATATTTTTTTCGGTTCATGCTTATATGGTATGACTTCACCTATTGCGCAAGCTTGTAGATCTCCAGAACATCTTGCCAATACAGCTTTTTCAGCCCTCCAATAGGATCTTCCTCGCCAAATACGGCGCCGGTTGCCTTTTTCGCCATCAGTTCAAGCCGACTTCCGTCGATGCCCAGTTCCCCGAGTGTAGCGGGGAGCCCCATCTTACAGAAGAATTCGCGCAGACGCGAGATGGCTTCGTTAATGATGGCGTCCGGATCACGGTAACTGCCTTCCACACCCATGACATTCACCGCAAACTGCACAAACATGTTGATGTTATCCTTATAGACATACTGCATCCAGGCGGGAGTCAGCACAGCTAAACCGGCCCCATGAGCTACGTCGTAAATGGCACTGAGCTCGTGTTCCATGCCATGGCAAGCCCAGTCCTGCTCACGGCCCATGCCAACCAAACCATTATGGGCAATTGTGCCGCCGAAGCCAACCTCGCACCATGCATCGTAATTTTGCTGATTGGAAAGCACGATTGGCGCATTCTTCATGATGGTTCTGAGCACAGTTTCACACAGCCCATCCGTCAGATCGGTATGCATTGTGTTTGTGAAATAGCGCTCAAACACATGGCTCATCATGTCAGCCACACCGTAGGCGATTTGATTTTTCGGAAGGGTGTAAAACAGTTCCGGGTTCATTATACTTAGCAGGGGCCGAAGATGCGGGCTGCCGTAGCCGTATTTGAGCTGCTTTTCCTCATTGGTGATTACAGTGTCACCGCTTGCCTCGCTGCCGGCGGCCGGAATGGTCAGAATCGTGGCCACAGGCAGTGCCTTTTGGATCACTTTGCCCTGCTCATACACATCCCACACGTCGCCATTATAATAGACGCCCATAGCAATGGCCTTGGCTGAATCGATGGCACTTCCGCCGCCTACGGCAAGGATCAGGTCGACATTTTCCTTTTTGCATAGTTTAATGCCTTCATGCACCAACGCGAGCCTGGGGTTGGGCACCACGCCGCCCAGTTCAACATAAGCGAGCCCGTTTTCCCGTAAAGATGCGGTTATGGTATCATAGAGCCCGCTTTTTTTGATGCTGCCCCCGCCAAAGTGAAGCAGAATCTTGCTCGCATGCGGCTTTAAAAGTGCGCCAATCTGTTTTTCCGTGTCCTTCCCAAAGAGGATTCGCGCCGGCGAATAGAAGTCAAAATTGAGCATAAACCGAATTCCCTCCCAATTGTATTTGGCAAGATCTGATCCAGTAGTATATTATTTATCATAAACCTTAATCTTAGCTCTAAGTCAATAGATGATTCGAATAATTGACAAAGAAAGATGTCGGATGCGAAGTTTGGTTCGAAAAAGAGAATCAATATTCATTCGATAGCAAGAAGGTATATTTCATCGAAAATAGTTTTTTGCATCTTTAAGACTACACGGGTCTTTTTTTGACAATCATTATACCTTTTGATTTTGCACAAAATGGAAATGCTTGTACAACAAGCTGCCTGTCCCCGCAGGCGAAATTTCCGGAAACAAACCGTACAAAGGGTAACGACGCAATAAAACCCATCCCAGAATGAAATGAGTTTTATTGATTGCCTATATAAAAAATATCTATAACCTAAAATTATCAACACGTTCCTGCTCAAAAAAAGCCTAATTCTGTAATAAATCCTGTTGTGTTCTCGTCTTCATCATCAGATAAGTTGTCACACCAGGCACATATAAATCCGGAATCGGGCCGACCTCCACATATCCCAGGGATTTATATAATTTGATTGCCTCTGTGCTGAAATCATCCACACAAAGGAACAGCTTATTTGAATTATCCTTGATAAAGCCAACCTCTTCGAAATATCTCATCAGGGCCGTCCCAACTCCCTGGCCGCGTTTTTCCTTTCGAACCGCCAAGACGTGAAGGAACGGAAACCAATGAAATATCCCATTGATTATAATCCACGCAAATCCGATGCACGTTGAGCTGTCGTCTAGTGCCACATAAATTTCGCCCTTTTCAAACCCCTCTCTCAGGAGTTTTTCTCCGATATACCGATTATCCGAGTCGGTAAAATACTTCTGCCCGAGGACTGATTCCTCCAATATACGGACGCAGGGCTTAAGGTATTCAATATTCCCTTTTATAATTGATAATTCCACTGGTTATCTCCTCCCAAAAACCGCATAGAAGACTATCAACTCATCAATAACAGAATAATTCGGTACTTTATGTCAAATCCTTCCAATGCCCAATAATTATTGAAAATATTCCGTTTCAGCAGCAGCTTTATAATAGCAGATGGTATTCCTTTTAACAATATGCATATATAAATAACTCTACATGCTGATAATGCTTCCTTGCGGATGGAGCAAATTGATATTTCCCTAAACAAATTAATAAGAATGTGTCCCCAGACCTGGTTGCCGATAAAGCTACTGTACAAGTGATGCTGGACTAAGGAGAAGTAACGCATGAACATATAATCCATTTACATTTCATAAATGGATTATATTTTGAGACCATATTCCCTTCCGAAAAAAATTGCCACAATGATGATATTTACAAAGTTATTTCCGAGCCGTTCTTAAACCGAAATCCTATCGAGCCGTCTCTGCTGACTTTCACATCGGTAATGACCGCTAGCCAGAGGTTTTCATCGAATACTGTGATTGCTAGCGGTCGGCTCTTAATGTCGCGGATAAAACCTTGGATGATTTTGCTTTTGCCAAGTCGCTCCCGTTTTGTGGCTTCCAGTACATCCATGCGCTCACTAGCTATACGATAGCGTTCGAGGTAGCCGTTATAGCATTCGCTCCAATCACTCTGATTAATGGCAGTTGGCATGCTTTGTGCCGGCAGCGTTGATTTTCCTGTAAAAATTTGCATCACATTTGCCACAACGTATGATGCTGCTGAATTCGCTACATGTCCGCGCGCTGGATGGTTTCGCCTTCTCTGCTCGCCTTGCCATTTCAGCCTGTACCGCTTCAAAGGTGGAGCGGTCGATGATTCCTTCATGCGAGCCTTCCACATAATACTTTGGAAGATCTCCTCGGTTTACTTTCAATTGCTTGGTGAGATGGTCAGGCACATACATTTTTTGCAGGCACATATCCAAACAATCCTCTCGTTTTTGAGTATGCTCAACACCGTACTTTCCGCCCAGTGCCCACCTGGTTTTGTGGGGATATCAAGGCTACGCAATTTCTTCATAATGGCGTTTTTGCCCATGCCTGAAAGGTAGTCATCAAAGATCATACGAACAACTGCAGCTTCTTGTTGGTTGACGGACAGTTTACCAGCCCAAAAGTCGAAACCATACATACGAATGAAACCTGTGAATGTACCCTCTTGAAAATCTTTGCGGACGCGCCATTTACAGTTCTCGCTAACCGAACGGCTCTCTTCCTGCGCATATCCAGCGAGGATCGTCAGCATGAGTTCGCCGTCTGCGCTTTTGGTGTGTATGTTCTGCTCTTCGAAATAAACATCGGTTCCCAGTTCCTTCAGTTCACGGACAGTTTCAAGCAGGACAACGGTGTTCCTTGCAAAGCGAGAAATGGATTTCATGAACACCAGGTCAATTTTCCCCGCCCGGCAATCAGCAAGCAGCCGTCCGAACTCAGGGCGGTTATCTTTCGTTCCGATTAGTGCTTCATCCGCATAGACACCTGCGTACTCCCTGTCAGGACGGCTTTGGATCTGCTCGCTGTAGAAACTAACCTGCGCTGCGAGGGAACGTAGCATTTCGTCCTTACTGCATGAAACTCGTGCATAGGCAGCCACCTGTTTGCGTGTCGGCAAAGTGTAGAGAGCCTCAATTTTGGTAATTTTCTTGCCCATAATGGCCCCCTTTCATGATGGTATATTCGCTCTGTTTTCCCGACATAGCAAGTCAGAATCGAGGTTTATACTGCACAATGATAATCCGTATTTCCTGGCGAGAGCGTCGGAGAGAATTGATAGATCATCACGGTTCAAGGCACCTTTTGCATACCAGCTTTTATACACGGCCATTGCTATCTTATAGCGGAGAACTGCCTCTTCCTTGCTCATCGTACAGCCCTCAAGAATACCCCAAAACAGCCTCTGGAGCAGTATTTGCGATGAGCGTTACCATAGCTTTCAAACGTCACCCCACAGACAGGGTAGACGAAGTGGTATATTGCTTTTCGGTTCACGGCTTCAGGATGGGATTTCCACCATGCCATACGGCACTTGTCGGAGCAGAAGCGTTTTTGTTTCGCTCCTGGTGCATGTTCCAGCAGGATGCCACAGATGCAGCAAGTGTCTTTTGCACCTGGCTTTTCGTTTTTCATGACGGTACCGACATTATTACGGCGGCAGTATGATTTGATGGTATTTTCTGATATGTTTAGAATGTCGGCTATAATTACATAGCTTTTACCCATTCCGCGTAGGTGTCCAATTCGTTGTTTCTGAATGTCAGTCATGACGCATTCCTCCATTTCAGAGGAGAAATAAAAAAACCCCTCACCATCCACAGGACAGTGAGGGGGTGTTTGGCAACCAAAGAAATGCCCAATCATTACAGCAGAAAGATAACAGGTCCGTTGTTCGAACAGGACAGAGCAGATGTATGCATATGAATAGAAATCTCAATAATATGAGCAGAACACCCTCCACTAAAGGGTAGTAACGTAAAGCCTATGTGGCATAGGAAGCAATGTGTAATTTTCTTGGTGACAATTGATTCTATTATTGGTAAAATATAATAAAATCGGAATGTGTCCTTCAACAGCATCGGGTTTATGGCTGAATGGCGTAACGTGACATGAAGATAAATTGAGCAAACACGAAGATCAACAAATACATTTTTCCAAATTCATCAGTTTGTTTTCATCGCATAGGGTCAAAAATTGATAAGGAAGAGGAACAGTTATGAAAAAAGCATATACTCTTGCTATACTGATTCTGACTTTCCTGCTTTTAGTTCCTTGTCCTTCCACCGCGGCAAAAAAAGGAATTGACCGTGATAGGGTCAAGGATCAGGCACAAGTCTATCCAGTCACCTTGACCATCGGAGGTATGTCGTTCCGGGGGACGCTGTCCCGCATGGACAAGGCGACGGACGAGGAGATCGAGAAAGCCATCAAAGATGCGTTAAAGGAGATGGGTTTGACCGAACTTGAAATAGCCGAGTTACAGGAGACGGTGGAACGGGTCGCCAAGGAGGAAGAACTGACCCAGGAGGACATTGACCGCGTGTTGGGCAATCTGATGAAGCTCGCCGGCGTGGATAGCGTTGTCGATCTGATCAAGTCCATTGGCAGCGCCAACGCGGATGCCTTCGCCGACGCGCTGGAAGGTTACGCCGCTGACGAAGCCAAGGGAAAGGCCCTGGAGTGGATCCTTGAACAAGCTGTCGAGGGAGCGGGTGATGCTGCCGGAGTCGTCACAAAGCTGCTGGACGCAGCCGTCATATCTGCCGACCAATACGACATGGACCAGCAGAAGTGGAAAGACCGCGTGGACGCCGCCAATGCTGAACGAAAGCTTAACGAGTTCTACTTCAAGGTGAAAGACCGCCTGGACGGAATGCGGGGAATGCGATCTCACGGCTGGGCGCTGAAGATCGAGGACTCCGCCAGCAAAAATTTCACCTTTTTCGCCACGGAAGGGAATCTCCAGATTTGGACCGTCAATCTGCTCCTTAAGAAATATGACACGAAGCAGAATCCAGGTCCTAATGGAAAGTATTCGGGTGTCGTAATCTTCACGGTCGAGTATGAGATGAGCCCGTTTGATCAGGGCTTCGAGGACTGGGCTATCAACAAATCCGGCATGCTGGATGCTCAGAAGGCCTATTTTGACAAGATGAAGAAGATAGGAATCTCGGGGTACGATGTCACCTATACCCCGGACGATTATGACCCTACATTCATCCGACGCACCTTGGATGGCGGCGATTATTCCGCATCACTGTCAGCGCCTCTTTCCAAGGGGC
This sequence comes from Bacillota bacterium, assembly GCA_023415145.1. Classification (GTDB taxonomy): domain Bacteria; phylum Bacillota; class Clostridia; order Christensenellales; family Aristaeellaceae; genus JAEWAH01. The sequence goes on from JAEZLW010000124.1 coordinate 8,537, forward strand.
AGAGTGTGAGAACCAGAATGGATTTCACGAATTTCTCCGACACGAAGGAGACGACCATCCGCCATTCGATCAACGTCAGCTTCAAAACGAGCGGTAAGGTCAAGTATGATATCTCGGGAACCTTTGATTACATATCTCAAAACGAAGACTGTCTGAAGAAAAACTACAAGAACTCCGGTACGATGACTGCACAAGGGAAGACACTGTCGGGAAGTGTGAACAATGTTTCTTCAAACATCGATTTTGACCCAAGCCTTTGGGAGATGTGGGAGAAGGAGAAATGGCTGGAAATCACATATCCGTGATCATACGGTTTATGCGCGACTGTGAGGCAGCAATTGATATTTAGCTAAGCTTAGACGCACCTATCATTCCAAGCCTAAAGCTATATGCCGTTCCGCGAAACGCAGAACGGCATATATATTTGTTTGCAGATACACGAAAACGAGGAAAGATGCAGACAAAAAAGTTGCAGGAACTAAATGGGAGCGATATTTAGTAAAAAAAGATGCAAAAAAGTAGCAGTGGTCTCAATAGGGGTATAAAACAGTAACAGAACAAAAAGAAACGCTGAAAACACAGTGTTTTCAACGGTTCCTTCATGGTCTGGGTAAGAGGATTTGAACCTACTCACACTAATTGTTATAAAGAAGTATCAGAAAAAGCTGGAGCGATGGATCAAACCCAACGCTCCGATGATTTGTTTACTTTTTGAGTTCCGATCGTTTGATGGGACCGACGATTCCGTCAATTTCGATTTGTCGTGCCTCTTGGAATGCTATCACGGCTGCGGATGATTTCGGGCCATACAGACCATCTGCAGGGCCGGGATCATACCCCAGCTCTATCAAGTGAGCCTGTACGGCGAGTACATCCTCACCTTTGAGCAAGGCACGACCTTTCTTGTACTGCAGCAGCCGCGTGCCAAAGTCATAAACGGAAGAATCATTTGTATCAGGGGACACAGGCAAGACTATCTCACCATATTGGATGAACGGTAGCTGATACCAATGCGTCCATCCCCGGCCGGCTACTTTGGTTTTTGTGCAGCCGTAAGCAAAGCCCTTCCACTCAATGGCGTGCCCACCGCCGGCGTAATACCCGACATGGCCAGACTTGTATAAAGCGAGCCCAACTGTATCCGGCAGCATGTCAATCGTTCCCCAGGCCATCCCTTTTTGCTTGGCATAGGTGATCATGGAGTTTTCTCCTTTGTCAGGACAGCCGTTGGACCCATACTTGCTGGTAATGGTCTTGTCCGTGCCTATGCTCTCCATCACACATTGACCTCCACCGGACCACGCATACCCCTTCGCGGCACCAATACAGTCTGCCACCACCTTCCCAGCAGCAATGTCCTGCCTATAACGCTTCATTCGGGAGGCGGCATATGAAGATGGGTATTGCTCGGCCTTACGGGTAAGGAGGTTCTCTGAAGCCTTATAGATGCAGGTACCCATCCAATATGGCTGCCCGAGCATCTTCTCACAGAAGGCTATAAAATGCTCGTTGGTAAAGGGGATATTCACGCGATTGATATGTTCGTTCATGTTTTATCCTCCCGGTAAAACTTCCTGATTGAAAATCAGGAGTAATGATATATAAGAGCTCAAACTCCAATTGGAAATAGCCCTAATCTCAGTGAATCCTATTGATGCTCATCAATAACGGTATTTGAACTGATTCATTCACCACACTTTTTTGGTATAATGAATGACATAAGTTCATGGTGTGGCTGCTACATCAAATGCTTTAGGCGGAATGGAGTAGAATAATGGATACAACAAAAACCTATAGTTTAAAAAAGGCTCTTACCCTCTCCGTTTTTGTTTCTTTTGCTTTTGTCGTGTTGTCTTATTTCTTGTCTTTAACGCTTGGCAGGTTCCAATCTACCCTCCTGCCAGATGCAGGAGCTGACTGGTATTATTGGAAACTTTCTAACGTTGAAATATGGGCCACAATTACCATGTGGGCATTCTATGCTTTGCATCAGCTTTCTGTGTGGTGGTTGATCTATCGGCTAAAAGGGCAAAAGCCAGCTCCCAAAGGTAGAATTGGCAAGGTAAATTTCTGGCTCCTAATCGTCAATGCGGTCTTTGTCGCGCTACATTTGCTGCAGACAACACTTTTCTACGATGCGTTGGCACAGTTTGTTCCCGTCATGTCGTCCCAGGTTTCAGTAATTCTCATGCTTGTGATGATTTTGATCTTGCTCAGCCGCAGGCGTGGTTTGTTCTTTGGGAAAAAGATCAGGCTTCCTGAACGCGGCGTAGCATTTATCTCGAAAACACATGGATACTATATTTCATGGGCTATCATCTATACATTCTGGTTTCATCCCATGGAGGGAACCCTGGGGCATCTGGTCGGCTTTTTCTATCTCTTCATGCTCATGACACAAATCTCTCTGGCAAGGACCGGGTGGCATACCAATATCAAATGGATAACCTTTTTAGAGGTCTTTGTTGCACTTCACGGCGCTATTGTGGCCATCAACGCCAGTAATGGTATGTGGCCGATGTTCTTTTTCGGGTTCATGATGATGTTCATTGTTACACAGGTGTATGGCGTTATAAAGAACAGGATTGCGATCGCTGGGATAATTGCTTCCTATACTGCCCTTGTATTAATCACTTATGGCGGTATACTACGAAACGCTTTCACAGGAACACCGGTCGGCTGGTCCAGTATTCACCAGATCACATGGATTCCCATTATCCTTTATGCCCTAGTATTTGCTATCGTGTGGCTGGTGCAAGGTGTGGAGGTTTTACGGAAAAAAGGTATTGCCAACGTTAATGCTTATCACAACGCAGGAAGTTCTCAATGAGCAAACGGATGAAAATCATTCGCACTGCTGTTATAACAATAGCGGGCTTACTCTTCGTTGGGTTTGGTGGGTTTTACATTTATACACTGGATTTCTATTGGGCGGATGCGGATGTGCTTCAGATGCTCTCAGCCGATAATGTTAGTACAGAGGACAATGGAGTTATCACAATCATCAATGCACAGAACATACTCGATAACCCGGTCGGGCTCATTTTTTACCCTGGTGGCAAGGTTGAGGCGACTGCATACTTGCCACTTCTTGACAAGCTTTCAGAACAAGGGATGGCCGAAGGTTGTGGGGATAAGAAGGTTCTTTGCAAAGAGACCGGTTAACATAAGTAAGGTTCTAGCGCTTCATGAGGCGAAAAAAAGAATGGACCAGTTGCACCTGGAACTGAAAGAACGATTGAACTTCAGCAGAATGCTGTAATGATAGATAAAGGGCGGAAGAGATTCCGTCCTTTTTTTTATCGAACCCCGGTATGTGAAAGTCAATGAAGTAGCCACAGGAACCAGGCTGGGGAATCCTTACCCTGGTGCAATTCGGGCAGGGCTTTGGCAGCATGTCGGCGCCAATGAAGGAACTGGAGCGCCTGGTGATTGACAAGCAAATCCGGCACGGAGATCACCCGGTCCTGGCCTGGATGGCGGACAATGTGGTGGCCAGTGTGGACCCCGCCGGGAACATTAAGCCGGGCAAGGAAAAAGCGCCGAGAAGATTGACGGTATCGCGGCCCTGATCATGGGCCTGGACCGGGCTATTCGCTGGCGGGACACACGGTCTGTTTACGAGACCCGACCAGTGCGGGTCATTACTTTTTGATGATTATGTATGGTCGAATCGCATTCTTTGCATTTTTTACCCGTATTGTGGTATGCTTAATATAGATGGGATGTGGAAATATTGAGTTTGCTAAGATACATTAGAAATTTGTTTCATGATAAAAGTGAAGAAGAACGTAATCTCCTGTTGAAACAACTCCTACTGTCCATATATGAACTGGATGAACATTATAGGGAAGGGCTTAAGCCCAAAAAATATAGTTTGTCTATTAGGCGCCTTTTACCCGGTGATTGGCTGGTAGAGACTAACAGACGAATTAAAAATACTATAACGTTCGTAGTTCGAAGCTCTGAAATGCAACATAACAAGCCTCATTTTAAAATCATAATCAGAGGCAAAGGCTCTGGCTTGTATAGTCTAGAAACTCTTCAACCCATAAAAAGCGATATTAGAAAAGAAGATGAAAAGGACCTATTGGCTTGGGCAAGTGAACATAGAAGTGAGATGTACGATTTGTGGAATACGTTTATTGGTCACAGGATAATTGTTGAATAACAGTAATATCAAGGGATAACAACCGAACACTATTGTAAGCATTTTATAGCATCAGCTTACCTGGCTGGTGTTTTTTTATGTCGTTTTTAAGGGGGTGATTCGATATGGCTTTTCGTGATCGGGTGCGCAGCGCCTTGAAGGAGCTAACCAAGGAACGGACGGGTTGCCTCATCTACTTCTCAAACGGCGGACGGTACGCGCCGAGTATTTGTCCGTCTACGGCCCTCGTCTTGCGGTACACGCCGACATCGCCTACTTGTATGCCCGCGGGGTCGGATGTGTTGCCCTCGATCGTGGTGATCGTCTTGCCATCCGCGCTTACGCGTTCGATGATCCCGATGTGGTCGTAGTCCCCATTGCTCTGCCAATCGAACAAAACAATATCGCCTCGCTTGTACCCGCTTGTAACCCAACGGTTTTGCTTCTTGGCCAGGGTCTTGTAGTTGCGCACCCCCTCGGCGACGGATTTCCGGGCGCTGTTCAGGCCGCCAAATGTCTTCGCCAGCATTCCGGCGTCATACATGACTCTTGTGACAAATACGCCGCACCATGGCACCGCCATGCCTGTTCTCCCAAAGTACCAGTCGTTGAAGAAGATCAGGTTGCTGTCCGGCGGATCTTCGATGGTGCCCAGGTACTTGACTGCGGCACTTACTAGCTTGTTGACATTGTACGTATATGGCGAGACCGTTACTATGCAAGTGACCTTCTTGCCCCCATCCTTTGCTGTTGCAGTGATGGTTGCCTTGCCGGCTTTCTTGGCTGTGATCAAGCCATTTTGGTCTACTGATGCCACCGAAGATTTGCTGGTTGTATAACTGACAGCCTTGTTGGCCTCTTTGGGTGAGACCTCCGCCGTCATCCAAAACGTGTCGCCTATTTCAAGTGATAGCTTGGTATTGTTCAATTTCAGGCCCGTTACAGGCACGGTTACCGTAATCGTGCTGGTGGCGATTTGAAGCTCAGCGCCGCCTTCCCCGTTAACTATGGCAATCACATCATACGTGCCTGGGGCCGCACCTTTTGTATTCCAGCTGTCGCTTACAGTTTTTCCTGTTTTTTCTGCACCTTCGTATACAATATAGGCACCTGGTCCGCTCGTTTTTTGGACAATGAATCTGGTGCTTTTGTAGTCGGTTCCGGTAATCACGGCGGTCATTTTCACTGTTTCGCCTGCTTGATAGCTCTGCTTGGCCGTACTTAATTTCAGCGTCAGGACCGGTTCGGCTGAAGCGGCCTGGCCGGTTTCAGCCAGAGCCGTCATGGGATTTGCCAGCGAAATAACGACACAAAGGGAAAAGCAAACGATTATTATTAAACAAGATCTCATCAATATTGCCTTTCTTGGCAATCCATGACTGCCATGTGTACTGTTTCTTATCATACAAAAAAAATCCCCAAAAACAAGGGGGAGGGAAGAAGATACCAGTTCTATCCGTCCGCTTGTCTGGAGATTCTTTCCTTTCTCGAACAGGGCTGATATGAACCACGGGCACCCCAGATGAGACAAAGAACAACAGCTGATTGGGCACAGAGGGCGGTTCCGAGGGATAAAAGGATGAGTATGAAAAGGATAACAATCAAATCAAAGGCATTTTATTGCCTTGAAGAAAATGGTATTAAGCCATCCGGCAAATAGAACGGTTGACGGGAATGAATCGTGGGAAAGTATTCGGGGCATGACGAGAAAACCATCCCCGCGATACGCCCCAAGTGGGAAAAGAGGCGTTTCCCTACCGGCATAGAGTTCAACAGCTCCTATCTGCTTTGATTCTTTCATGGACTGACTCACTTTGTTGATGGCCCAGTTCTTGGGAGGCCGGTCTAAGCAGCTATCCCCAATCTTCTGGACAGGGACTTATAACATTTTATCATTCCTATATTAAATGATGAAAAGATTAAGCGTCGTGATCATGGAACCGATTTTGCCTTAAAAACATATTGGTACTATATTGCATGGGCTGTCATTTATACAAATTTGGTTTCCCTCATGGAGGGCACATGAACCTCCTGATCTGCTGCCGATAAAGGGATGCATGGCTGAAAAATGGGGGGAATACGCACCAGACTCTAGTGATCCGTTACAAATAAATGACATTATTCACTGTCCCTTGCATTCGTGCGCTAGACGCTGTATGCTTGATTTGATATACATGTGGCTCACATGTGCTTTATTGATTTATATAATGGGGCATTTTCAGTACATAGGATGCTGGGGGAAATACATATGAACAGTAGGTTCAGTTCAGTGATTGGATTCATGCTGGCATGCATCCTTGTGACGGTGTCTGTGCCTGCTTTCGCACTTCCTAACGGAACGGAGTCTTTGACATCGTCCAATATCTCGTTTGGGCCGGGCACCACCAACGACGGATTTTTTATTTTGAAAGCGTTCAGCGGCCCTGTAGGAGGGCCGTTGACGGCTGTTCCAACCGGCGCCAGCGGCCTGTCATGCGACGGGTGGGGTACCGGAATATGGACTTATAACCCGGATGGTCGGAATGAATACCAATTTGAGATCAAGGCGCAAAACGGGTTGGGCAGCTTTGTGCTGACGGACGTTAACATGAGCAAGGTTAATGTAGCGTCGGTCAATTACTCCGGTGTGACGGTGAAAGGTTATCAGGGTACCAGTCTGGTCTGTTCCACAACGCCTTTTGAAAGCGGTGGCGTCGCAGCGAATACCAAGTTCCCCATCAGTTTTGCTCAATTTGCGGGCGTACGAATCGATTCCTTCTGTATCAGCTTTGTCAAGGAAGATGGTTCCCCCGTCAGCACCTTCAACATTGCTTCTTTCACAATAGCTGAAGCATCCGCTTTGTCCCCCGCGGCAAGCGATGCCAGGCTCCAATCAGGCATGGTCAAAGGGCAGGCCGTATCAAGCCTGGGCACCTCTGCCACAACACCGCAGGCAGCCGTTGCTGGATCGGTGACCATCACAAGGGCGCAGTCTATGGATACAACGGGTACTTCGCCATATGCCACGCAGTTTGTAGCCGCAGCCGCCGGCGCTTCTGTCAAGGTGGTGAAGTATACTTCCGGCGCGTCGTTTGCAAACTTTGCCGCCGACACGTCCTATGCGGGCCAGGTGGTGAGCGGTGGGGACCGCTTTGTGGTGCGTGTAACCTCCCAGGATCCTAGTATTGTGCGATATTACGTAATCAACGTCACTGTGACGGCTGAGGCCATTGCCGCAGTCTCCGTTTCTATCCCTGCACCTGCGGCGGGTGGTACGCCGGCTATCGCATCGGATGTCACAGGCGGCGCAAACTTTACAGTAACCAGTCTTGTCTGGAACGAAACGATGACCTCAGGGGGAAAATTCAAGGCCGGGATCAGCTATTCGGCAGCATTGAGGCTGACCGCAAGTGTCGGATATACCTTCCCGGCCGGCTTTGCCGGTGTCACAGCGGCAGGTTTTCCCACAGTGGGCTCTTATTCGGTGAGCGGGTCAGGCTCAGGCAACAGCGTCACCTGCACCGTCACCTTTCCTGCTACAGCGCCGCTACAATTGACTGCCATCCAAGTCATCGGTCAGCCTAAGCTTTCGTACAAAGACGGGAATGCGCTGGATTTGAGCGGCATGGTGATTTTGGAGACATACAATGATGGTAGTCAAGGTTCTGTAACCTTTACGGGTGGCACTGCGGCGAACTATATCGCCAATCCGTCAAACGGTTCTACGCTGAGTAACGCTCAACATGACAGCTATACGGTACTGATTACTTATACCGGGGTGATACCCAATCTGACTGTGCAGACGGGTACCTTGACCGTTGCACCGCTTGGCACGGTGGCCACGCTGTCGGCCGCCGCTGTCAAAGGGGTGGCTGTAACGGATCTGGGCACGCCTCGAAATACGCCGGAAACCGCAATTTCGGGCCTGGTGACACTCTCAAGGGTCCAAGGCGCTGATATAACCGGTACAGCACCGTTTGTCACCTTGTTTACACCGACAGATTCAAATGCTTCCATGAAGGTTGTGAAGTACGCATCCGGCGGATCTTGTGCAAACTTTGGTACAGATGCAGCGTACTTGGGCCAGGCAGTATCAAACGGTGACCGCTTTGTGATCCGCGTGACGGCAGAGGATGGGGTGAAGGTTTGCTGGTACGCTGTGGACGCGACTGTCCTTTTGGAGGAGATCGATTCTGTCAGCCTCACCGTTACAGCGCCGGCAACCGGCGAAGTCCCCCAAAGCGCTGCAGACATTCCGGAGGGTACGAACTATACGGTGACAGGCCTTGTTTGGAATGAAGCACTAATTTTGGACAATTATTTCAAGGCGGGAACAATCTATACCGCAAACCTTCAGTTGACAGCAAAAGCTGGGTATACGTTCCCGGAAGACTTCTCTGCCGTTATAGCCCCTTCTTCCGCGGGCATCAGCAATGTGACGGTTTTGGGGACGGGTGGTCACAACATTTTATCCTTGACACTGTCCTTTGATGAAACGGATGCGCTGACTGTGGCAGCCATCGATGTCGCGACCCAGCCGAAGCTGGTCTATAAGGAAGGAAACACGCTTGACCTTAACGGCATGGCGATGAAAAGGATATATAACGACCGGACGGAAGATATTGTGACATTTACGGATGGCACAGCAGCTGATTTTTCGGCTGAGCCCGTCCATGGCACTGTTTTGGACCGCGAAGTTCACAACGGGCATCCTGTAACCGTCACCTATACAGGGATAACCCCTCATTTAACGGCAGAGACGGGCGACTTGGCTGTTGCAGCCCTGAGCTCAGACGCCTCACTGTCGGAAGTCCTCATCAAGGGACAGGCCGCTTCGAGCCTAGGTACACCAGGTGCTTCCCCCGATGCTGCCCTTACAGGGTCTGTAACCCTCTCAAGGGCCCAGTCCGTGGACACGACAGGTATGTCGCCTTATATTTCCTTTTTTACGCCCACGGACGGATTTGCTGCCTGGAAGGCTGTGAAGTATGCTTCCGGAGCGTCCCACGCAAACTTTGACACCGATGCGGCGTACGCTGGCCAGACAGTGAACAGCGGGGACCGCTTCGTGATCCGTGTAACTGCGGAGAACGGAACGGTGAGCTGGTATCAGATTGAAGTCACCGTACTGTTGGAGGAAATCACTTCAGCTCCTGTCACAATACCCGCCCCGACGGCCGGGGCCACTCCCGCTAGCCCGGGGGATGCCACAGGCGTCGAGGGTTTTTCCGTAACGGGGCTTACCTGGAATGAGGCTTTGACAAAAGACGGAAAGTTCAAGGCTGGTACCGTCTATACAGCCAGTCTGATGCTGACTTCCAGTAACGGGTACACTTTCCCGGCGAGCTTTTCCAATATAACGGTGTCTGGATCCGTTTCTGTCGGTTCCTATCTTGTGACAGGCACCGGCACGGGTAACAATGCATGCTGTGTCGTAACCTACCCGACTACACAAGCGCTTTACGTGACCGCCATCGAAGTCACTACCCAGCCGGAGCTTTCTTACAAGCACGAGAACGCCCTGGATTTAAGCGGCATGGTGGTCACGCAGACATACAATGATGACACACGTGACACTGTGATCTTTACGGGCGGCGCAGCGGCAAACTTTACCTCTGAACCCGCCCATAATACAGTATTAAGCCATACCCTGAACGACTGCAAGCCCGTTACCGTCACCTATACTGGTGTTAGCCCCCATTTGACAACGCAGACGGAAAACCTTCTGGTCGTACCCCTGGGCACGGTGACCAAGCTGTCGGCAGCAACTGTCAAGGGGGTTACGGTCACAGACTTGGGTACGCCCGGGGCTTCGCCGGATGCCGCTGTCAAGGGTTCTGTGACACTCACAAGGGCACAGGGTGCGGACACTACGGGGACGGTGCCGTATAGTACATTGTTTACATCCATGGACGGATATGCTTCCGTAAAGGCTGTGAAGTATGCTTTCGGCGCGTCCTATGCCAATTTTGATACCGACGCGGCGTATGCCGGCCAAAAAGTATCAAACGGGGACTGCTTCGTGGTCCGTGTGACCGCAGAGGACGGGGTAACTACAGGATGGTACCGGATTGAAGCCGCCGTTCTTTTGGAGGAGGTTACATCAGCAAGCATCACCATCACCGCGCCAGCAGCGGGTATTGCCCCGCAAAACGCCGCGGACATCCTGGGGGATGAGGGTTACACGGTGACAGGTCTTGCATGGAATGAAGTGCTGACTCCGGGTGGCAAATTCAAGGCCGGCACCGCTTATACTGCCCTCCTGACGCTAACAGCAAATCCCGGGTATACCTTCCCGGAGGATTTTGCCGGAGTGTCGGCGGCAGGTTCCTCTGAAGTCGGCTTTTATAGAACAAACGGCACTGGTTTGGGTAACAGCGTCAGCTGTGTCATTTCCTTCCCGGCAACGACTGCGCTTTATGTAACCGATATTGAGGTTACCACCCAGCCGAAGCTTACCTACAAGGACGGATACTTGCTGGATCTTTCCGGAATGGCAGTCAGGCAGACATATAACGATTTTACCCAAGAAACCATTACGTTTACAGACGGTACGGCGGCGGATTACATTGCCGACCCGTCAAACGGCTCCGCACTGATCAGGGCTGTCTATGACGGCCAGCCAGTAACTATTACTTACACCGGGGCGACCCCGAACGTAACGGCAAAGACGGAAAATCTGTCCGTAGCAGCCCTGAGTACAGACGCCTCCCTTTCAGGCGCAGTCATTAAGGGGCGGAGCGCCGCAGGGTTTGCAATGGCCATATCGCCGGAAGCCGCTGTGGAAACGGCGATAACCCTTCCTTATACCGCTGCCGTGGACACGGTTGGCTTAGCACCGTATGAAACGGCGTTTACGGCTACGGATTCGTTCGCCGCTGTCAAGACAGTTAAATATCATTATGGAGCGTCCTATGCAAACTTTGACACGGACCCGGCCTACGCAGGCCAGGCCGTCAGCTACGGGGACCGCTTTGTGGTGCGTGTCACGGCAGAGGATAAAGTGACGGTCCGTTACTGCGTGTTTGCCGCCACGATCCAGTATTCAGATCTGACTGGCATGTATGTTTCTATCACAGCGCCTTCTGCGGGAGGGCAGCCGCAAACCGTAGCAGAGACTTTGGGAGATGTTGGCTTTTCTGTAACGGGCCTTGTATGGAACGAGCCGCTGACCCCGGGCGGAAAATTCAAGGCCGGCACAGCCTATACGGCCAGTCTGACGCTGACAGCTGACACCGGGTACACTTTCCCGTCTGGCTTTACGGGCGTTACGATTCCCGGTGCTTTATCGGTGGATACCTATATTGTGACCGGCACAGGCTCGGGAAACAGCGCAAGCTGCGTCGCAGCCTTCCCGAAAACGGCTTCGCTGGTGACAGCCCTGCTCATGGTGGATACCCAGCCGGCAAAGCTTGTATATCGGGAGGGCGATGCACTGGACTTAATCGGCATGACCATTAAAAGGATGTACAACGACGGAACGGAGGATACCGTGGCGTTTACGGACGGCATGGCTGCCGGCTTTGAAGTTAGCCTTGCCAACGGCACAGTGCTTAGCCGTGAGGTTCACAACGGCTATGGCGTTAAGATTACGGAAACCGCCTCCGGGTATTATGCATATACGGCCGAACTTACTGTACTGCCGCCCTTGATCCCCGAATCACAGATACAGGCAACAATCCCATCCGGCATGACCGTCATTGCGGACGGTAGCTTTTCTGACGGTGCGCAGCTTATGGTGACACCCATCGAAGAGGTAGACGCAGAATACGAGGATCTTTCCAGTTACCTGGACGGAAGGCAGGTGTTATCCGCCTACGAAGTGGAAATCGTACCGGAGGGATTCTACGAAATGCCCATAACACTGTCCTTTGCGGTGGACAACGCCTATAATGGGCATCCCCTATACATTTATCACAGTCTGCAAAATGGCAGTGTGGAGCTGTTTACACCTACAGTGCAAAACGGTGCGGCCGTAATTACCATCACATCGCTTTCACCCTTCCTGCTGGCTGTTGACCCGGTTGTCGAAATCACCGCCCAACCCCAGGATGCTACTGTTTATGTGGGACAGGCAGCGTCATTCATCGTGGCTGCCCAAGGTGTTATGCCCCTTGCCTACCAGTGGCAGAACCGGGCGGGAGCCGGGCAAGACTGGCGGGATATCGCATTATCCAACCATGCGCGCCACTTGACTGGCGCCGCGAACCTGAGCCATGACAGGAGCCAATACCGGGTGAGGATTACCGACGGGCTGGGCCGCATCGTATATTCCGACGCGGCTACACTGACGGTGAAGCAGCTGAACCAACCACCGGCCACGGGGGATGATTCCCATCCCGTGCTATACGCGTTCATTACGGTCTTCATGGCGGCCGGTGCAGCCTTGCTATTAAAGAATCGCCGGAGGGCTTGACGTGATGCCAAACAGGCGCGATAGCCGTAAAAGGATCCGGCATTACCGCTACGCGCCGCAGGGCCGGCATATATCGCTTCGAATGCTGATGACAGTGCTTTGCATCCTGGGTGCGCTGGCCGCCGGGGTACGGCTTGTGGTTTATCTGGCCAATTCGTTCCGAGCACAAGAGGTAAATCAAGCTGCTTCTGCCCTTTACCACGGGCTGGAGAAGGCAGAAACGTTTGAAACGAACGCACCACTCCCGTTGGCAGGGACTGGCGTTTGGTGACATCGCTGCCCGCTATCACACCGGCAGCTTATCAGACCATCCTTCAAAAGCCACTGGGTGAGTTTACTGATCTCCTCAAGACCAATCCAGATGTGGTAGGGTGGCTGACCATCCCGAGCATGCTGGACCTGCCTGTGGTGTACAGGGACAACAGCTATTATCTGACCCATGATTTCTACAGGCAGAAAAGCGGCGCGGGAACGTTGTTTTTGGATATGAACCATTCTTTGGAAGCCACATCTCAGTATCTGCTGATCC
>JAEZLW010000140.1 GCA_023415145.1 Bacillota bacterium
AGCCCTTCTCCCCGCATGATAAACGCAAAGGCCAGGGATACAAGCAGCATGATCATGGTCATGGTGTCCAGCAAAAACCGCCTGGCCCTGCGGCTTTCCAGCCGGTGCTTATAGTAGATTGCGGATGCACCAAAGCCCTTGCCCAATCCCGTCCTGCCCACCTTCACATTTTCGGGAAGAACCTCCTGTACCTTGCCTTCTTTTCTTAAGGCAAGCGTTTGATGCAGCGTTTCGGTGGCTTTCAATACATCCTCATAAAAGTCGGTCTGTTCCCTGTTCAAAAGCATAATGCAGGCAACAGTAAAGACAATGGCTGCCCCCAACCCCCACAAAACTTGCAGCCATTGTGCCTCCCACATCCCGGCTACAAGAGCGCGCATCCAACCGCCTGCGGGAAACAACAGCATGGGCAGCCGGGACAGTTGCTTTGATCCCACCTGCATCCAGACAGAGGTGTTTGAAAATACCGGCAGAAGCACATACAGCGCGCCAAGGCCGCACAGGGACAGAAGGATGACTTTTGCTGCTTTTCGTTTATTCTCGCTGGCATGGGTGATGCTGTACATGGTCATGGCTGTCAGCTGCCCCAAAAACAGCGTCAGCCCGTAGCCCAAGAGCACCAGCAGTAAAAAGGTGAAAGGAACACCGTACTGCTGATGAACCCAGGCATATTGAAACAAAAGGAAAAAACCGATCGTCAGCGATGTGCCCATTTGCTTGACCAGTCCGTAGAGCAGCATTTTTTGCGGGGCAAGAGGCGCCGGAAACAAAAGATGGATGTCGGCCAGGTTAAACAGCGTGGTGCCTCTGTGAACGCCCCGGTAAGCGGAAAAGGCAAACATGGCAATGTACAATACCGAGACGATGGCATACAGCTCCTGTATCGGCCGAACGGCAGAATTCGTGCCCTGCCCACCCGCAAAAATCACAAGGCTCAACAGTCCCGCCATGACAAGCAACACAATCCAGTTGGCTGGCTTTTTGAAAAAGGAAACAATCCTGTTTTTCATCGTGGTGACAAGCAGGTATGGAAGCGCTTTCATGCGGTGCGCCCCCCTCCCTCGGTGATTTCAAAGAACATCTCCTGAAGGGTTTTTTCCCCTTCCGCCCGGCCGTTGTTTTCCCAGGTGGCGGCAAAAGCGCCGTTCATCATGATATGGGCCACATCCCAGTAATCTTCCACGCTGTCCAGCATGTGCGTACTGATGATCACAGAAACACCCTGTGATTTCAGTTCCCTGAAGATCACCTTCAATTCCTTGATGGCATGGGGGTCCAGGCCAACGAGCGGCTCATCGAAAATAATCACCTTGGGACGTATGATCATGGCGCAGGCAATGCTCACCTTTTGCTGCATGCCTTTTGAAAGCTCACGGCCCAGCTTGTCTTGTTTATCCGACAGTTCCAGCCTTGCAAGAAGCTCCTGGGCATCATTCTCCCAATTGTCCAGCCGGTAGGCTCTTGCCATCAGCTCCAGATGCTCCTTGACCGTGAGCAAATCATAGATAGCCGGCATCTCAGGTACATAGCCCAGCAGTTTTTTAGCCTCAATGGATTTGTTTTTGTGGCCGTTCACGGTAATTTCGCCCTCATGGCGCAACAGCCCCGCGATGCATTTGATCATGGTGGATTTGCCCGCGCCGTTGGGGCCCAGCAGCACAGCGATCTGCCCATCCTTCACCTGAAAGCTGATGTCTCTGTTGGCCACCGTCTTACCATACTTCTTTGTCACATGCGAAATCGATAACATGATCCTGCTCCTTTTCCCGTTACTCCAGGCTACATACTATCCGCCGTGGAGGAAATTGTCAATGAAAGGGACCGCACTCCCGCTTTTCCCCGGCTCAATACAGCGTATTGATGTCTGAATATGCTTTGCATTTCATGCATGAAACCACAATCATGCATACCCTTTTGTAACAAAAAGAAGGATTTTTATCAAGGTTTGTGGAATGCAATTTTAATACCTTTGCCGGCAGCAGGCCGTGTGCCGCGCCTGCTGCAAGGAAAAGGAACCGTAATTCGTTTATATACATGCATGGATGCAAGTCCTATGGGGTAATCTATCCCTGGGAAGAAGAGGATGATCAATATGAGCAGAGGCAAAAAGAAAAAGGATCCTATCCGCACATTGATCCGGGGGATGATATTCCTGGCGGTAGCAGCCGCCGTGTGCGCCGCGGTCTTCTATGGCCTGAACGCCTTTGAAAAACATACCCTGGATCAGAAGATCAAGGATACGGAGGCCATCAATCAAAAGCGCGAACAGGAATACAAGGCAGCCCTCGCCGAATGGCAAAGCGCTACACAAAAAGGGCAAAGCCTTGCCTGGCCCACCCCCAAAGCAGAGGGCTGGGATGTGATTGACCTGAGCACTTTTCCCCTGGAGAATACACAGCGCTACACCGTGGACAGGGCCACGCTTCTGAAAGGAGGCATGATGCTGGTCAACCCGTGGCATAAACTGCCTGATGATTTTCCCGGCGACGGGGTCGTCAGCGTTATTACCACCTCCGATAAAAAGGTGGCCGCTGCCGATAGGGATGTAAAGCTCTTTGAGCCTGCCATCAAAGCCCTGGAGCTAATGATAAACGATGCCGCAACCGCAGGGCTGAAGGACTTCTTCGTTTCAGAGGGATACCGCACCAATGACTATCAAACGGAGTTGTTTGAAAAGATAAAGAAAGATCTGGAAAATAAATACAGCGGCGATGTGCTTTACGAGCAAACCAAGAAGCAAGTCAACGAGCCGGGCACCAGCGAATATCAAAGCGGGTATTCCTTCACTATGGGAATTTACCCCAACCCCAACAAACTGGGTTTCCAGGCTTCTGACCAAGGCAAGTGGTTTACCGAAAACTGTTGGAAGTATGGCTTTATTTTCCGCTTCCCAACGAGGGATTTTCCCAATTCCTCCTGGATTGATAAATCCTACAAAACGGGTGTCACCATCTCGTTGAACCTGTACCGCTGGGTAGGCATACCCCATGCCACTGTCATGCGCCAGATGGATTTCTGCCTGGAAGAATATGTGGAATACCTGATCGAGCATCCTCACCTGGCCGTATTTGAAAACGGCAAGATCAAGTATGAGATTTTCCGCCGTCAGGTGGGCGATGATGCCACTGTGGCTATCGAAGTGCCTCTGGCCGCCTCTTCACACCTGCCTTCCCTGGACAACATGGGAGGCGTGGTAACGGCATTCATCTATCAGTGATAGCAAATCACAACAAACAAAAACAAACGGGCCGCCTGCCAATCGGCAGGCGGCTTTCATTTTGCACTGAAGAGGATTCCTGTTTAGCAGGCTCGCTTACGCCATTTTCAGCCGGTAACCAAGCTTATACACCGTCTCAATGCGGTCGCCGCCAAGCTTTTTGCGCAGCCGCTGCACATGTACATCAACGGTTCGGGTTTCCCCAATGCCCTGATAACCCCAGGCGGTACGCAGTAGCTGCTCCCTGGACAGGGCGGTTTCCGGGTTTTCCATCAATGCCTGCAATAGAGCGAACTCCTGGGCGGTAAGCTCCAAGGGTTCTCCGGCCAGTTTCACCGCTTTTTCTTCCAGATTGATTTCCAGGCTGCCCAGTGTCAGCCTGTTTTCCGTTTCTTTCAACAGCTCCTCCGCTTCAAGAAGCAGTGCATGATCATCAAAGGGCCTCACCAGCACACGGCTGGGCCCGGCGTACAAGGCCTGAAGGTGATCCTTTGTATCCGATTCGCGGGTGATGAACAGCACGGGACACCTGCGGCAGGAGAGAAGCCCAAGGAAGGGGTGGCTGTCCGTCCAGGGGAGGCGGGCGTTCATAACCACCAGTCCATTGCCCAGCGCCTGCAGGTATTCTCCTGCCTGTGCCGGACTTTCCACTGTCCAGCAACCATGACCCGCTTTTACCAATGCTTGCGCCATCTGCCGGGCCGATTGCCTGTCGCTTTCAATGATGAGCACTTCAGCCATGAATTTCACCTCAAGTATCAAACGATCCAGGTTTGGAAATTCATGCCGCGCACCACCCAAAGTTGTGAACAAATTATGAAAAAAATTGTTGATCCCAAAACAAAACGGTTTACCAACGGTTTCTGCTTTTGAACAGCTCATTCAGGCCAAGCCCGGCAACAATCCAGCCCAGCGGGCCGCAGCCGCAGCCCATGCAGCCAGCCCTGTCTGAAATGCGCCGCCTGCGGGAGCCGAAAAGCAGCGAGAACAATATGAACAGGATAAACAGAGAGCCAAGGCTGAACCCGGAGGATTTTTCTTCGCGGAATGGACGGCTGGGCGTTTCCACCCGTTCATCGTTTTTCTCCCACTCGGAAAAGAACTTGCTGCCGCCGGGTAGATACTCCATCCAGCTATTGTTGTTGGTGGAAGGTGCAACCGTAGGCGCAGCGGTGGGAGCGGCTGCAGGAATGCCAAACAAGTCGGCAGTGGAAACCTTTTGTCCGTACGAATTGCTCAAAGAGGATGCCAGTTGCGGAATATACTGACGGAAAGCCGATTCGTATTGTTCATTTTGAAAGTCTTTGAGAAAGTAGAAGTTCAACAGATGCTGCTGGGAATCCGCAGACAAGCGGCGAACCAGCGTGTTCCCTGCGATGGTCACTGCCTCTTCATCCCCGGAGGACAAAAGCAGCAGCATCTCTTCATCGCCAAGGTTCCATTGGCGGAAAACATCCCGGGCGAAAGTGGAGACATCAACCCCATCCAGGAAGTGAACCGTCACCACCCAAAGCTTCACACCGGTTTCATTTTTGAGTGTGCTGTGAAAAGCATTCAAATCGTCAACCGTGTTTTTTGAAAAGATATTCGCACCATCGGTCACAACCAGGTCCGTTTTTTCGGGATACCTGGGCGCAGCCCATGCGTTTAACGGGCTGCAAAACAGCATTATCATCAAAAGAGCGATTCCAAGATACCGGTACAATGCGCGGCGCGCCATAACCATTCTCCTTCTTCTGGCATGTAAGGTGCCAAGCGTCTAATAAAACAACTCGGCTTTACGAACGCCCATCAAAGCGGCAAACCACCCGCTGAAGGACTGATGCATGTTTCTGTTGTACTCACTGGCAGCGTCGTTATAAGCGGACACCGCGTCTCCGTCGGCATAAACCTCAAGTGCCTTGGTCAGTGAAATCACATAATTCCAGTCCTTGGTGTCTGCCTTCAGGGAGGCAGATTCATTGAAAGTGCTGGAGAGCGACGACACCGCCTCGGTCAGGGATTGGTTCGCCTCATACTTTTTATGAAGAGAGGCACTGTCACTGCGCAGCACGTCCCTGGCGGAGGCAACAGCCTGCAAGCGTTCATCCTGTTTGTTAAGATGCCTCTTGGCCACAGACAGCAGGTTGCTGGCGTCGGCGGCGCGCAATTCCAGCAGGCTTTTCAAGCCGCCCTCTTGCTGATACATATTCGCAAGCTCCTGGGCTTCTCGCTGCCAGCCCTTCTGGGCGCCCCAGGCCAGGCTCCCCAGCACCAGCGCCAGGGCAATCAAAAGGCAGAAAAATGTCCGCCCGGTGTGTTTCATGTTCCTTCCTCCAAACTGTTCCCGGTTACCGCTTCAGCTCCAAAAGCTTGCTCTTGAGTTCGCCTTCCATCTTGTACAGCGTGGCTTCCGCCGCCAGCCGCTTTTGATGGCCTTCGGACTGGATGCGCACCACCTCGTTGATGGTGTCGATCAGGGATTGGTTGGTCTGCACCAGTGTTTCGATATCAATGATGCCCCGCTCCGCTTCCTTGGCGGTTTCGATGGTGCCCATTTTGAGCGTTTCGGCGTTCTTTTTCAAAAGCTCGTTGGTCATGTTGGTGACGGCGGTCTGCGCCTTCAAGGCCGACTGGCTGTGGAACAGGCCCAGCGCCAGCACCATCTGGCTCTTCCACAGGGGCAGGGTGTTGCTCAGCGTGCTTTGAATGCGTTCCACCAGCAGGCTATCGTTGTTTTGCAAAAGGCGGATCTGAGGGGCCATCTGCAGCGCCACCTGGCGGGTAAGCTTTAAATCGTGCAGCTTCTTTTCAAACCTGTCACACATGGCAGCCAGATCGTTGGCCCTTTGCGCGTCCATGGCGTCGCCGGTTTGGGCGGCCTTGTCCATCAGTTCCTTGAGCTCCGTTTCCCTGACGGTGCGCAGCTTTTCATCCCCAGCCAGGATGTACATGGTCAGCTCCTTGAAATAGATCGTGTTCTGATCATACAGGTGGTTGAACATGGCCACATCCTTCAAAAGCTGAACCTGGTACTTTTCCAGGCTGCCCGCGATGGAATCCACGTTGACGCCCACTTTTTCATACCGGGACTTCAGCATTTCAATCTGCCTGCCGGCGCTCTTGAAAAGCCGTTTTAAGCCTTTGGGGCTTTCCGCGTCGGTCTCAAAGCCTTTGAGCTCCGCTACCAAACCCGTCAGCATATCGCCCACTTCACCGGTTTCGCTGGTCTTGACGTATTCCAGTGCCTTGTCGGAAAAGTCAGCAATCTTCTTCTGGGCGTCAGCCCCAAACAGGAGCACATGGTCGGGGTTTTGAAGGTTCAGCCTGCCGATGAACTCGTCGATATTCTTTCTTTCTTCCGGAGTGAGCTGGCTGTCGTCCAGCCGGTTCACCACCACCTGGGTGGCCTTGGGAGCCAACGCCTGTGTGGCAACAATTGTTTCTTCCAAAATCTCTTTGTCCTTCAGCGTTACTTCCGGAGTCACGGTAAGGACGGGTACGGATTGCTGCTGACTGTTCATGCTGGCTCCTCCTTATTCTTCATCTTTCTTGTCTGTATCGTGTGCGGCGTCTGCCTTCCCCATGGGTTTGATGCCCGTATCCACCAGGCCGTCGCGCGTGAGCATCTGCTCCAGCACTTCAATATCGGTGGTAACATCCAGCATATCGTCATGGTAGAGCGTTTCCAACTGCTTTTCACAGGCGGAAAGCACCACGCCCATGGCCTTTACGATGCGGCTGCGGGCTTCCTGGGCATTCTGGCCCGTAACCTCCCGCTGGTCCATCACCCGGTAGCTTTTGAGCATCTTCAACGTAGTGGGCAGGTAATAATCCATAAAACGACGGATTTGGGGGGCTTTTTTGGGCCGCTCCGCCACGGTCTTGAAGATTTGCCCGCACAGCCGTTCCAGATCATCCATTTGCCGGGACAGCGCCGGGTCGGGGATCAAATCATTTTCCTCCCGAATCTGCTCAATCAGTTCGTAGCCCTTGCGGATGACTTCATCGGCAACAGCATCCCCTGTCTCCTTAAAAACCTCCACTACCTCTTCCCGAGACTGCTGCTGCTTGTTGGGGCTCAAATCCAGCCCGGAACCCATAATGCCAATAATCCGGCCAAACAGCAAAGATACGGCGGTAGCCAGAACATAGTCCCACACCCGATACAAGGGGAACAGCCAGGCATACAGCGCAAAGACGATTCCAAAAGTTAAAATGCCGGCTCCGGCACCTTTCCTGTTTTTCTTCCCACTGGGAGAAGATTGTTTGTTTGCCATGACCGATCCTCCATCCGGTAAGCTTATGGGTCTATCGTAGAGCAATTTTGCCATGCCGTAAAGGCACAGACGCGCAAAGCCGCGTTTTGGCGCATCAAGCATGCATCTAAGGCGCCAAGCCTTCAAAAGCAGCTTCCATTATAGCACAGCCAACCATTGGTGCAAAGAATAGGGCATGAGAAAACCATGAGAATTCCATGAGAGACAAGGGTTTTGCGATACCTTAGGGTAAGCTCCGGCCTCCCGATGATTCATTATAGCATACGGGAAATATCTGTCAAACAAAAAGACTGGCTACAAGATATACGTATATAAAAAAAACCGCCGGGTGCTTTAAAACCCAGCGGCATGTTGGTCAGATCTGTCTATTTATAATAGCTTTGCCCGTAGATAAACTCATGCAGCGCTTCAATGTTGGTTTTGAGATTCTTGCCGTTCATATACACCAGACTGGCGCCGTTGATATCCTTGTATCCATATGTCTTGTCCATGGGGATCCTGTGCTGGGATAGCGGAGACACTCCGTTAGCTACCTTTTGTGAAAGATCGGATTGAAGCACAATGGTGCCCAGTTCAAACATTTCTCCCACGCTGATGTTGGTATACACATGGGGCAGCACTGCCGTCAAAAGATCCATCATTCTGTTCATGTTCATGTTCTGCATCACCTGATTCAAAAGAACCTCCAGCAGCTTGCGCTGGCGGGCGGTGCGGACAAAATCGTTGTCAATGCCACGGATACGGGCATAGGTTACAGCCTGCATGCCGTCCAAATGGTGTACGCCGGCAACGCCTTTTACCTTTTCCCGCTTCACTTCGTCCAAAGGCTCCTTGCGCAGCTCGTAGTTGATGCGGTTGGCTTCCGCCTTGGTAAGCTCCATGTCCACACCGCCCAGACTGTCGATGATGGCGGCCAGGCCAAAGAAATTGATGGCTACAAAGCGTTCCGTATTCATTTGAAAATTTCGGTTCACCGTGCGCATTGCCAGCTTCGGTCCGCCGTTTTCCCCCTTTTGCGAACCGAACTTGTAAGCTACGTTGATGCGGTAGGCATTTTTGTAACCGGGCACGGTAACAGCCGTATCACGCGCGATGGAGGACAGCTTGATTTCACCCGTCTGCTTGTGGATGGATAAAATCATGATCACGTCGGAAAGCCCCGTATCGGTGATGTTTGTCCTGGAATCCACGCCCAGCAGCAGGATGTTGATATAGTCGTCGGGCAGATCGGTATTGGCTTCCAATTCACCAAGGTCAATGTCGGCAATATCGCCTTCGCCAAGTTCGGATAGCATTTGCGCATGTTCGGCATCCAGTTCCGAAAGGGCTATGGATGCTTCCTCATCACCCGAGACAATAGCAGATTCCTCCGCTTCCCACTGTTCCCACTGTGCCAAATCCTCCGCATCCAGTTCCTTCTTGATCTCGCTGCCAAAAAAGGAAACCTCCGGGTCTTCCTCACAAAGCGCAGAAGGCAAAATGGTCACAAGCAGCGCAAATGCGCAAAAAAGGCTCGCCAGCCGCTTCTTCCCTGCAGATTTCAAGCAATGTTCCTCCTATTAGGTGGAATGGATGATTGGGCCTTTGATATTCTCGGCTCATTATACCTGTCCAGTGCCTAAAATGCAATCCTGGATAGCCGTATCATAACGCTCGTGATGGAAACGATTGAAAACGCCGGGTTCATCCCTTTTGATGTTCAAATGCCAGCACATTTTCAACGCCATGCGTCCAGCAGAACATGTCCACAGGCTGGCAGCGGGTAATTGTATAACCTTCATTCACAAAAAGCGCAGCGTCCCTTGCCTGGGTGGCCGGGTTGCAGCTGACGTAAACCACCCTGCGCGGCCGGGCCTGCGCAATGGCCCTTATAACTTCCGGCTCCACGCCCTTGCGGGGCGGGTCCAGCACGATGACGTCCGGCCTTAGCCCTTCCTCCACCAGCTTGGGCAACAGCGCTTCCGCCTGGCCGGCAAGAAACTCCACATTGCCGATGCTGTTTTTTGCGGCGTTTACCCTGGCGTCCGCAACCGCCGCCTCTACCGTTTCCAGGCCGATCACCCGCCGCGCCTTTTGGGCCAAAAGCAGCGATATGGTGCCTGCGCCGCAATAAACATCGGCTACAGTTTCCGTACCGGTTAGCCCGGCAAACTCCAGCGATGTTTGATACAGCACTTCCGTCTGCTCCGGGTTGATCTGGAAAAAGGACAGGGGTGACAGGGAAAACTGTAAGCCGCAAAGTGAATCCTCAAGCCGTTCCTGCCCCCACAATACCCGGTAGCTATCCCCCAATATCACATTGCTGCGGGCGGTATGTACGCTTATACACAATGATTTGAGGGACGGGACCTCCATTTTCAGCGCGGCCAGCAGTTCCTTTTCCCTGGGCAGTTCCTGCCCGCTGAGTACAATGACCGCCATCACATCCCCTGAGCGGGAGGAACGGGCCATCACATGGCGAACCAGCCCCGTATGGGTTTCCTCCTGATAGGGCGGGATGCGGTACGCTTCCATCCAGCCCCTGACCGCCTTCAAAACGCCGTTGAGGCCGGGCTTTGCGATAGGGCAGAAAGCGATGTCAATGATGTCATGGCTCCGGGGCGCAAAAAAGCCGATCTTGGGTTTGCCAGGCTCTCCGCCCACCGGCAGAGCCGTTTTGTTGCGGTAATGCCACGGGTCCGCCATGCCCAGCACAGGCGGAACCGTAACCTGCAGGCCGCCGATGTGCCGGAAGGCGTCCTCCACCTGCACACGCTTGAATTGCAGCGTCTGTTCATACGCCATATGCTGGGCAGCGCAGCCGCCGCATCTTGCATATACGGGGCATGGCGGCGTTTGCCTCGCCGGGCTTACGTTTTTTATTTCCAGAAGCTTGCCAAAGGCATGCCGCTTTTGCACCTTTAGAACCCGGCAGGCAATCTCCTCTCCCGGCAAGGCAAAGGGTACAAACAGCGCCATGCCTTCATGAAAGCATACACCCTCCATATCGGCGCCCAGCCGCTCGCATTTTACATGTACAACCTGATTTTTCTGCAAAGAAATCCTCCCCTGCTCCTCCATACCCATTTTCCTCTGCATCATGAAGGAGCAAGGGAGGAGTACAAGCATCCTTATTTTCTCATGATTCTCCCGTTTGCGCAAGCCGGGTCATAGGCCTTGATTGTGTGGTGGCAACCCTAAGAAAGCCTCATGGTAGCGGGTCAGGGTAATTGCTTCCCCTTCCGTATCCCCCGCAAGGATCAGCGTATCGCCTGTGAGCAGGAACCTCAATGAAACTGCGGTGCCATCCGGCAAATCGGCCATGAAATCATTGCCCTGCACAGTAAATGTACCTGTATGTTCAGCATCGCCCGGAGAATCATACGCGATAATGATCGCACCAGATGCCTGTAGCGTTAAAAAAAGAAGGCCGTCCCCATCCTGCCCTGCCCATGTGCCGATCAATCCCTCCGGTATGTTCGGCGCATTTGGCTCAGATGGATGCTCTTTCCGGTTACGGTTCATCATCATCATGTCTCCTGTATTCCGGTTCGAAAGCGAAAGTGTGCCGCACATAAGCTGCATGTCCAATGATGGCCCAAACACTCCATATTCCAAAATCTTCCCAGAAAATCGTACTGGCATACGTGTTTGCCGGCTGCGACACCCGCCTTTTGCTTGTTGCTTCAGCCCTTTTCCTGCGCATCCTCCTGCATGTGTATACTCTCCGGGCTTTTCTTTTCCGGAGTTTTCCCGTCATCCTTAACGGCCGCCAGCTTTTGCGCGCACAGGCTGCGGAAGGCGGCGGCTTCAATGGCATATTGCATGGCGGTCGCCTGGGCAGGGCGTGAAGCAAGGGATTGAAAAACGCTCTCCTGGGTTCTTAAGAAAGAAGCGTACAATTCCTCCGTATCAAGACCCTGCGGCGGTGTCAGAAGCTGCTTCATCTCCTCCAGCGAGGCCACCTGCTTGAGGGTGCAGAGCATCATCAACTGCGCTAACTGAACACGGTCATACTTTTTCCCCACCGGCCGCTTTACCAGTCCGCATTTTACATAATTGTTGATCATGGAAGGCGTGAGGATGCTCCCGGCCACAGGATACAGCACCCGGCACTGCCGCTCCATATAGGTGATCACCTGATCCATATACAGTCCCAGATCCGGAAGCTGTTCCCAGTTCGGAGGAGTGTAAGCAGTCAAGCCTGCATTGTTTTCTTTTCGGTTTTGCATGGTTTGTTCCCTTCCCGTTTAATATATCACCATACTATCATATCATCGAAAATTCTACAATCCCGCGCGAAACATATTACTTGACATTGTTATTTAAATGGTTTAATCTAGTATTAAATACTAGATATCAAAGGAGAGAAAACAACGATGGACGTGCGTCCGATTCATTTGTTTGGAGATTCCATTGGCAAAGGCATCATGTTTGATGAGGGTCGTGGAAGGTATGCCATTGCCCGGGAGCGCTGCGATGTACGGCTGCAGGAGGTATTGGGTGTACCGGTGGAAAACCATGCCCGAATGGGGGCCACAGTGGCGGAAGGGCTGCAGGATTTTCTGGAATGCGGCGATATGGCAGGCACCATCGTGGCCATCGAATACGGCGGGAACGACTGCGACCTTCGCTGGGATGAGGTGGCGAAGGACCCTTCCGCCTATCATGAAGCCAAGGTCCCACTTGATACGTTTCGACGTCTGCTGAAGGAATTCGTACTGAAGGTACGCCGCCGCAATGCCGCGCCTTTATTGGTGACGCCGCCGCCCCTTGATGCCCAGCGTTTTTTTCACTGGGTCACCAAAGGGCTTGACGCGGACGCGGTGCTCCGGTATTTGATCGACGTGCAGAACATTTACCGCTGGCAGGAACGGTACGCCATTGCCGTTCGGGATGCGGCACTTGAAACGGGCTGCGACATATTCGACCTTCGTGATGTTTTCCTCTCCAGGCGGGACGTTGCGGATTTGATCAGTGTGGACGGCATGCATCCAAATACCAAAGGCCATATGCTGATAGCCCAGGCACTATTGCGAAAGGACCATTTGTACATCAAGCCGGCGCTGCCCGCAGAGCCTGTACCAAGGCTTACAAGAGCGCCCGGTTCAAAACAGTATCACCCACGTACACCGTTGCAGGCAAAAAACCTGCTCTCCTGACAAAAAATCCTTCCGGAAAGGTAGCAGGGCCATTTCCGGAAGGATTTTTGTATGGATGGAAGCCTTGTACTAATGGAAAATGTTCATGCGTCCAAAGAGGCGAGACATTGTAGATAGCGGGGCAAGGAGCCGGAGCGAGGCGC
Source organism: Bacillota bacterium (assembly GCA_023415145.1). Taxonomy (GTDB): domain Bacteria; phylum Bacillota; class Clostridia; order Christensenellales; family Aristaeellaceae; genus JAEWAH01. The sequence goes on from JAEZLW010000140.1 coordinate 12,761, forward strand.
AGCAGCACTACGCCCCGCGCGAAATGAGCCGCTGCAACGACGCATGAATGTTTGGAATGAGTACTAATTCAGGATGGCTTCCGCAACCTGGGCACCCTGCGCTCCCGTATTCTTTGTAAATACGATTTTGATGGCCATGAAGCTTTCGCCAGCCAACGTCACGGAAACACTGTTTCCCGTGTCCGGGTCGAACACGTACTCCTGGGAAGGAACCACCTCTGTAAAGGATGTTCCGTCCGCACTGCCCTGGATGGAGAATGTTTGATTGCGTCTGCCCCAGATGGCAGCCGGGTTCAAGCGCAGCGCCAGTGTTTTGGGGGAAGCAGGTTTATCAAAAACCAGCGTCAGCTCATCCTGCACGTTTCCTGCACCTTCCCAATAGGTGTTCAGGTTTCCGTCGGCCGCATTGGCTCCGCCGTAGGACTGGGTCTGGCCGTTTGCGGTGGCGGTGATGCTGATCCCGGTTTCCAGGATGGGGGCAGATTCCTTTGCCCTGTATAAGTGCAGGTAACCGGGGTAGGTGGCCGTCACATGGCTTTGAGTGGCTTCCACCCGGATGTTCGTACCAATCCTGTTGTTCTTGTTCAGCCGGATGTCATCAAGCGATGTAATCCGCTTCCCCAGCATCTCCATGTTGCGGAACAATACATCGTCAATGGTGTAGTCCTTGTTGAAGGCAAAGATGCGTATGGAGGCTTCCTTGCCGCTTAACACCCTGATGTTATCAAACACCACGCCCCTTATGTTCCCCCGGGCTTGTGACTTGGACCACTGGGATTTGGTGGTGGTCAGCTCAATCAGCAGCCGCGCACCGTCTCCTTCGCCCATTTGGGCATCCTCCACCAGAATGTTTTCAAAACGCACGTTCCTGACAAGGGCGTTGTCGCCGTTGTGCACGGACATAACAGGCTTGTGAAAGTTGTGCAGCACCGTGATGTTGCGGAAGGTGATATCCTCCATCACTTCCGCCCTGGTTTCATAGCCAACCTCGCAGGATTGGGCCAGGTCAGTCCACAGCACGCAATCTTCAAAGAGGATGTTTTTTACGTTTCCGTCGTAACCCTTTACCACCAGGTTGTCATCCCAGCCCCGGATAAAGCAATTACGGGCCGTTACGTTCCGGCATGACTGGGTGGTAATCCCGTCGGAATTGGACCTGGCGGCCACGATATTGATGCCGTCCACCAAAGCTGTGTCGCATTTGTACAGGTTCACCGTCCAGGCGGCGGGGTCCAGAATGGTGATTCCTCCGATAAAGATGTTTTTGCTTTCGGTGAAGCTGATGGGCACGATGGTATCTTCCCAGCGGTCATACCGGCTGCCGTCGATGATGCCACGGCCTAGGATGCGCACATTTTGAACCCCTCCGGCCTGGATGTATCCCCGAAGCACGCAGCCGCCCGCCAGATAGATGGTCTGGCCGCTCTTGGGCACAATCAGCCCGGCTTCATGCACACCGGGGCCAAAGTAAATCACGCTGGGGTCGTTTTTATCGGGGATATCCGTCTCAAATGCGGAGGCGAACAGGTGCAGTGCACCCTTCACCTGTTTGTTGTATTCCACGGTGAGAGCGGCGGGCTCCCTGAGGACAAACTGCGCAGTATCGCCCTTGATGCTGGGCGTAATGTTCAGCGCCAGAGGCCGCACGGTGACGGACGTAAGTGCCACCCCCGGGAACTGCACCGTCACCGATACCGGACCGCCCATGGAAAAAAGCGCCACAGGCGTCTTTGAAAGCATGGGCCGGGAGGTCCAGGTTCTTAGGTGGTTCACCGCTGTGTCTATGACGGATAGAGGCTGCCCCTCGATCCACACCTTGCAGGTTTCACTGGGAAGCACGTTCATGGGCTGGCTGTACAGCGTCACGGGATACCCCTCCTGGGCATAGCAAGGCGCCAGAAGTGCTAAAAGCACGATACACAAAAGCAGGGATACAAGCCTTTTCATTGCAAACGCCTCCATGCAACATCAATAAGTCAAGGTTTTCCCGGAAGGAATCCGGGGATGCCTCCTCTTTCAAAAGGAGGTCTCCCTGGTCAGGATGCCTCTTTGGCCGATGCTTCCCGGCAATCCTCCGGAAGCTGGAAGGTTACATCCTCTTCGCCTATTGTAATCTCCCGGCCATAGACAATAAGCGTTGCCGGGCTTCCCTGAATCAGCGAAAGCGTCACAGCCTCCCGTGAAACATAAGCCTTGAGGGTGCTGCCGCCAACCGTCAGGCAGAAGCAATACCCCTCCCATGCGGCCGGAATGGCAGGATGAAGGGAAGGAAGAACCCCATCGGTGCGCAAACCCCCAAAGCCGAACACAATGGTCACCCATGCAGCGGCAATGCTGGTCAGGTGCAATCCTTCGGACGTGTTGCAATTGTAGTTGTCCAGGTCCAGCCTTGCCGCAAAGCCAAAGAACCGGAAGGCTTCCTCGTGGCGCTTGAGCTCGCTGGCAAAAATGGAATGGATGGAGGGGGACAGGGAGCTTTCGTGGATGCAGCGCGGCTCATAATAGTCATAGTTGGCGGCCTTCTCTGCAAGGGTATAGTCACCGGGATACAGGTACATGGCCATCAGCACATCCGGCTGCTTGATCATGTCGGTACGGTAGATGCGGTCATAGCTCCAGTGGTGGTACAGGGGAAAATCTGTAGCGGGAATGGTGCTGACATCCAGGTGCGGCAAAGAGAAGTATCCCTCATGCTGTTCAAAGACCAGATTGTTGTCCTGCTTTAGCAGCATGGCTTTGGCGCAGGCCGCCCATTCCGCCCTTTCCTTTTCGGTTACATTCAGCTTGCCGCAAAGGCTTAAATAGGCAGCCGGCGCTTCTTTTTCCATGCGGCTCAATACATGCAGGGTACATTCCAGCGTCTTTTTGCCCATGAGATTGGTATAGTAGCTGTTGTTCACCATCAGATGGAACTCGTCCGGCCCCATCACGCCGTAATAGCCGTAGGCTGTATGGTCCTGGTTCCAGTTGCCCCGTGAGGAACAATAGCGGCTGATTTCCACCAGCATCTCAATGCCTTCTCCGAACAGGAACGTGTCGTCGCCCGTCAAGTGGTGATAGTTCCATACCGCATAGGCCACGGAGGTGCTGGGCTGCATTTGCAGGCTGGCATGCTGCCAAAGGGTGCAGGCTTCCTTGCCGTTCAATGTGGCAATGGGGTAACAGGCGCCATTGCAATCCAGCTGCCTGGCCCTCTCCCGGGCCTGGGGCAACGTATGATAACGGTAAAGCAATAGGTTTTTGGCAGCCCCTACATCATTTAGCAGGTAATAGGGCAGGCAATACGTTTCCGTATCCCAGAAGGCATGGCCGTTATAGGCTTCCCCGGTGAGGCCCTTTGCACCGATGTTGTTGCGCCCGTCAAAGCCCCGGTAGGTTTGATGAAGCTGAAAAATGCAGTAGCGGATGCCCTGCTGGCTGAATGGATCGCCTTCGATGGTCACATCGGCGGTGCGCCACAATTTGGCATAATGCGCTTCGTTGCTCGCAAGCAGCCTTCCAAAATTCAGTCCGGACCGGGCGTTTGCGACAGCTTTGCCCAAAAGCTCCGGCACAGAGGCGGATGCATCCCCCTTGCGCAGCGAATCCACCCATATCTTTTTTTCAAATACCGCTGGCTTTCCGGGTTCAAGGGTGCAATCCACTTGAAAACCGGAGAACAGATGCTTTTTGATGGGTGTAACAGAGCAGCCATCCGGCAAGGTCAGCGCAAAACCGTACAGCGCCATCTGGCCTGTGGTTTTCGTTTCGTACAGATGGGCGGCGGCAAGATCCTCCATTACACCGCCCCTGTCCTGCCAGTCGCAACGGCCGGCGGCTTGGTGAATCACCAAACCGTTTACCCCGAGTACAAGGCTTGCAGGCACAGCATCATCCAGTGCCGTCAGTGTGATGCGCTGGCCCGCCTGAAGGGGGTCCTCCATGCCCAGCAGCCGTTCAAAGGTGACAGACACCTTTCCGCCGGGCAGTTCCCAGATAAATTTGCGGGACAAAAGCCCGGTCTTCATGTCCAGCGTCCGCTCGAAACCGGAACATGGACACATGCCTAAATCCAGGCTGATACCGTCTATGCTTATAGGGCAAACCAAAAAATCCGGCGCACAAACCATGTAATGGGTCTGCTTCACAATACCCTTGTATCCGCCGGGGGTATCCTCCCCGTCCAGTTCATAGATGCCGCCCAGATAGCTGCCCAAAAGACTGTCTGCACAGCTGCCTTCCTCAAAGTAGCCGCGAACACCCATGTGCTCGTTGGCCAGGGAAAAAATGGACTCACTGACACGGCTATGGCCGGGATCGAATCCCTTCTCCACAACCTGCCAGGGATGACACTCAAAATATACATCCGCTTTTTTTGACATGATACCCATCCTTTAAAAAATATGTTACCCCTTGATCCCGGCGGAGATTACGTTTTGGGTGATTTTGCGCTGGAAGGCAATGAACAGGAGGATGGGCGGAATGATAGCAAATACGATGGCCCGAATCACATCTATGTCATTGACGCGGTCGGAGGTGCGGTAAGTAAACAAACGCACCATGACCGTTTCCAGCGGGGTGTTGCCAAGAACCAGGTAGGGCAGAAGGAAATCAGACCAGGCGGCATTGACCGCATAGATAAGAATCACCATGTTGATGGGCATGCTCAGCGGCGCAACGATGCGGAAAAACAGGTTCAAGTCATTGCAGCCGTCCAGGCGTGCCGCCTCCAGAAGCGAGGCCGGCATGGAGTCATAAAAATTCTTGAACAATACCACGTAGAACGCATTGGCGCCGATGGCCAGCCACAGGGGCAGAAACGACCCGATCATCTTCAGGTTGGTGATGTTGATGAACAGCGGCACCATGCTGGTGGTGGCGGGAAGCATAAGGCTGCCCATGATCAGCCCGTAAACGATCTTGTGGCCCCGGGGCTTTAATCTCGAAATGACATAGGCAATCAGCCCATTGAACAGGATGGCAGATACGGCACTGCCCAGCACCACCCAAAGGCTGTTTACGTAAAAGCGGTAATACTTCATTTGATTCCAGGTCTTCAGATAGCCATCCAGCCCAAAGGAGGCCGGGAGGAATTGCGGACGGTACCGGTTATCAAGGCCTTTTATGCCCCGGGCAAATTCCTGATTTTCCTTAAAGCCCGCCAACAGCACCCAAAGGATGGGGGTCAGGGAGATTACCAAAGCAATCACACAAACAAGAATCATGATGGTATAACCGATTCTGACGGGAGTCTTGCGCAGATCGTAGCTGCGGATGGTCCCTTCATCCTTGGCCATAAGCTTTCTCATGCGGCTCCCTCCCCTCACATGTCCCTGGGCTTGTTGATTTTGTTGTACAAAAGCGTCAGGGTGATCAGCATCACGGAAATGATAACCGATACCGCCGCCGCCTTTGCGTAATCAAACCGTTCAAAGGCATAACGGAAGACCAATTGCATCAGGGAAATGGATGCGTTATTGGGGCCGCCATTGGTCATGACAAGCGGCTCGTAGAGCACCTGGAACACGGCAATCACCTGAAGGATCAACAGCGTCCGGCCCAGGTTGTACAGTTGCGGCACGGTAATGTGCGCTATGCGCTGGCGTACATTGGCCCCGTCGATGATGGCGGCTTCATAGAGCTCAGGATTAATCCCCTGCAGCCCGGCCAGATAGATAAGCGCAGTTGCGCCGGCCCCTTTCCAGGTCATGGCCACCACAATCACGGGAATGGCCAGCGTTGCGTTGCTCAGCCATGTGCCGCCGGGAAGGCCGATTGCGTTCAGAAGCATGTTCAGCCCGCCGTTGTCGCCGCTCTTGAACAGGTAACGCCACAAAAACACCGTCGCCAGCCCGGGCACGATGTTGGGCAGGTAAATGGCTACCCGAAACAGGCTCTTGCCATAAACCATCTCCTGAATCAAAACCGCCAGCACGATAGGCACAAAAAAGCCGATCAGCAGCGACCAGAGCGTATACGAAAATGTGTTGCGCACCGCCGGCCAGAAATCAGGGTGGGCAAAGACGGCCCGAAAGTTCTCAAGCCCGGCAAATTGAATCGTCCGTATGCCCTGGGTTTCATACAGGCTCAGCCGGATGCTCTGAACAAGGGGTACCCACACAAAAAAGGAAAACAAAATAAGGCTGGGCAGCATGATGCACCATGCGATTACGTCTTTGCCATACTTGGCACGAAGCGAACGGCGGGGCCTTGCCGGCGCTGCAGAAAGCATGTCATCGCCTCCCTGATGATGTTGAGCCATGGAGGGGCACTTGGGAAAAAGCACCCTGCGGTGCGCTTTCCCAAGGGTCCGCAATGCAAATCCGGGAGAGCCAGCGGGACCGGCTCTCCCGGCGAAAAGGAACTCTCAATAAAGATTACTTGTTGACACCAGCATCCAGCAGCGCTTGAAGGTTTGCATCAGCAGTATCCAGCAGCGCCTTCACATCGGCATTCTGATCGGTAACGACGGCCTGCAGCACCTTGGTCAGCTCGCTGTACATATCCTGGGTCTGAACCGGCTCTTCGGTACGGACAGCGCCTTCGGTGGCGATCAGGCCAAAGTAGCCTTCGAACATACGGGGATCGACGTTGCTGTACTGGGCGACGATGGATTCCCTGTAGGCATTGTACTCGTCATCGGCCCAGGCAGGAACGGGCAGGTTGATGACGGGGATTCCCTGCTCCACGCGGGTCTTGGCATCGCTCTCCATGCCGACCTTGGCGGCATCAGTGAGGATGGGGGCGCGGCCCATGCATTCCAGGTATTTCAAGCCAGCCAGTATCTGCTCATGGGTTGCGCCCTTAGCAAACATATAGGGCGTGCCGCCGGAAAGTGTGTAGGATTTGCCATCGGGGCCGGCGGGGATGCCGATCATCATCAGCTTGTCAACGGGCAGGCCGTTCTGGGCGGTGGGCATATTCACAGCGTCGTTGGCACCGATGTACATGGCGGCAGCGCCGGTGCCCAGTTGGGCAAAGCCCGTGCCCCAGTTTTCGGGGGTGGGGTCGCTGGTCAAAAGGTCATGCTCCCATTTCAATGCCTTCACAAATTCCATGGCTGCCACTGCTTCGGGGCTGTTCAGGTTGGCTTCCCACTTGCCGTCGGCATTTTGGGTCTCAAGAACAGCGCCAAAGGTCCAGGCGATGTTGGAAAAGTGCCAGCCGCCGGCGTTGTCGGCAGCCAGGAGGCACAGGGCGGCAGAGCCGGTCTTTTCCTTGATGACTTTGCCAACTTCGACAAACTCCGCCCAGGTTTTGGGGTACTTGGGGATGCCATTCTCATCTGTAAGGCCGGCATCTTCAAAAACCTGTACGTTGACCATCATGCCCAGGGCATAGCTGTCACGGGGCAGGCCATACACGCGGCCATCCTTGTCGGACAGAATGTTGCGGACAACGGGATTCATTTTGTCCAGCCAGCCAAGCTCCTTAAGTTCTTCGGTGATGTCGGCCACAAAGCCGCCGGCAATGAGTTTTTGGGGCTCGGTGTACCATGTTTCAAACACGGTGGGCACTGTGCCGGCCTCCGCCATGGAAATGAAGGTATCCACAGCATACTTGTAGTGAGCCTTCACCACTTCCACATCGGGCATGGCTGCCTGAAAGGCGGGCAGGAAGTCGTTTTCATGGGCTGCCAGGCCGCTTGTGTCCACATCCTCCGGCCAGATGCCCAGCGTCAGCGTGACTTTGCCTTCCGCCATGGCGGATACGGCGCCAAGAGCCAGAAGGAGGCTCAGGAGCAGGGCGACAAACTTTTTCATGGGGGTTCCTCCTTTTAAATTGGGTGATGGTATACATGGGAGGGACACCATATCCCTCCGGAAGCCCCGGACAAGGAAACGGATGCCTGTTGGATTTGGGAAGGTTTTACGTTCAACTAGCTAAAGTATATCATTGTGACTTGTTAATGTCAATACTGTTTTACGTACAACTTACAAAAACTTTGAAGGTTGCAAAGGGCTGTCTTCCTTGCAAACCTGCCATTCTATGCTATAATAGCCATACATAGTACAGGAAGGCCAAAGGGGGCAATTCGCTTGGTTACCATCAAGGATGTGGCACGGGCAGTAGGGGTCAGCACCACCACGGTATCCAATGTGATCCATGGCAACGTGGGCCGCGTATCGCCTGAAATGGTGGCAAAGATTCAGGCCTCTATCGAGCGTTTGGGATATGTGCCCAACATGTCCGCCAGGGCACTGGTAAACAACAACTCACGCATCATTGGCGTCATCAATCATCTGGTGCCACTTCAAAGCGGCGGATTTTTCCAGGACCCCTTCCACGGTGCGCTGCTTGCGGGCATCGAACAGACTCTGCGGGAGCGGGGCTATTACCTGATGGTGCGCACCATCGACAATGTGCCGGAACTTTTGTCCCTTTTGAACAACTGGAATCTGGACGGACTGATATTGACGGGCATTTTTCCCACGGATTTTTATGAAAGCCTGATGGCCCAAAAGACGCCCATCCTTTTGATTGACAGCTACATTCCCAACGATCAGGTGCTCCAGGTTCGTTTGGAGGACCAGCAGGGCGGGTACCTTGGCACAAAGCATCTTCTGGAAAACGGACACCGGGATATCCTGTTCTGCGGCCCGCCCATACTGGAAGAGGGTGTGCTGGCCAGGCGCTTCAAGGGCTATTGCCAGGCACTTGATGAGTTTCACGTGCCTATACGGATGGAGAACGTGTACCAGCGGGAGATCGGCATTGAGCAGGGAACGGCTCTTGGCCGGGAGCTGGCATGGAGGGATGATTACACCGCCATCTTCGCCACCGCCGACATCCTGGCCGCCGGGCTTATCTCGGGCCTTGCGGAAGCAGGCAAAAAGGTACCGGAAGATGTCTCCATCGTGGGCTTTGACGATTTGAACATCGCACGCCTGACCAGCCCGCAGCTTACCACCGTCCACCAGGACGTGGTGGACAAGGGCGTCATCGCCGCAAGGATGCTGATCGACGCATTGCAGGGCCAGGATAACTCTGCCCCCCGCAGTGTGGTGCTGCCGGTACGCCTGGTGTCCCGGCAATCGGTTCGTCCCTTGAATCACTAATATCAATGGAGGCCTCATGCTCAAAACGCTGCTTGACATCCTTCTCTTGGCTGGAGAACAAATGCTGGGCTTTGACCGGCCCGAGGTGTATCAAAAGGAAGGCCATGCCAATTTCGTAACCCAGGCAGACATAGAGGTTCAGGCCTTTTTAATGGAAGAACTGATAAAGGCCGTGCCCGAAGCGGCCTTTTTTGCGGAAGAAAAAGAAAACGGAGCACTGACGGATGAGCCCACCTTCATGATCGATCCCATCGATGGCACCACCAATTTCATGCGGGGGCGAAAATGCTCTGCCATCTCAGTGGCTCTTTTGCAAGGCCGCGAGCCCGTACTGGCCGCCATATTGAACCCTTACACCCATGAGCTTTTCCATGCGGAGAAGGGGAAAGGCGCTTACGTAAACGGACAGCCAATTCAAGTTTCCAGGCAGCATTTTGACCATGCGCTGGTAAGCATGGGCACATCCCCCTATGATGCGGAGCTAGCCGGCAAAACCATGAAGGCGGCGGAGAAATTCCTGCTGGCTGCAGGCGACCTTCGCCGCACCGGATCCGCGGCCATTGACCTATGCGATGTGGCCTGCGGCCGCAGCGACATCTATTGGGAACTGAAGCTTTCCCCCTGGGATTTTGCAGCCGGCGCGCTGATTGTAACGGAGGCGGGCGGACTCATCGGATGCCCGGGATTTGGGGCGCTTCGCTTTGACCAAAGGATACCGGTTTTAGCGGCCAATCCGCTTTGCTTTGCGAAAGCGGAGATAATGCTTCAAGGCATTTGGGATGAATGATTTTATATGCTACTCACTCGTTTTCCTTGGGATAGATCACCTTTACATTGGCCTTTGAGAAAACCTCCAGCCATTTGTCTGAAGGTTTTTTATCTGTGACCAGGCTGTCGATTTCGTCGATGCCGCAAAAATACCGGAAGGATGTGCGGTCAAACTTCGAGCTGTCACACAGGAACACCGCTTTACGGGCACTTTTTTGCATCTGCTTTTTGATGCACACATCCTCTTCGTTTACATCCGTGACGCCGTTTTCCATAGAAATGGATCTGGCGGAAAAGAACAGCACATCGCATGTAAAGTCTGCCACCCGCTGGCGGGCCGCCTCCCCCGTAAAGCCCCTGGCGAATGTATTCAGCCAGCCGCCGGTGCAGCAGATTTGCGCGCCGGGGATATTGTCCAGGCAGTCCAGGGACAGTTGGGCGCTGTTGGTCAGTATTTTCAGGTTGCTTTTCTTGGTAAGAAAACGCACCATATGGGCAACGGTGCTGGTACAGTCCAGGGAGATGTGCATATCGTCCCTGACCAGCTTGGCGGCCAGCTTGCCGATGATGTTCTTCTCCGCCTTGTTTTCAAAGGTGCGTATGGTGTAGGGAATCTCGCTGGTCTGATGCTCAATGAGCATGGCGCCGCCATAGGTACGCCGAAGCAAGCCCTCCTTTTCCAGTTCCTCAAAATCCCGGCGGATGGTGGACGGGCTCACACCATACTGCTTCGAAAGCTGGCTTACCAGCACGGCCTTTTTCAGTCGAAGCTCCTTCAATATGTCATCGATGCGCTCAATATTCAGCATGCGCCAGCCTCCCCGCGATTACATGCATGAAAAGCAGGCCCCCTATGCCTGTTTCCGCATGTTCCTATCGTATCACAGGCTGATTTTTCTGTAAACCAAGCTGGCAAGAATGTATATCATTACCGCCGTATATATCCTTGTTCTATTTTTTCTTCACATACAGATTTGCTTCGCCAGTTTTTACAAAGCCCAGCGAATCGTATAACGGTATGGCTTCGTCATGATCGGCGGAAGTGCTGACGAATACCTGGTGTATTCCTCTGTCCTTAAGCATTGACAGCCCGTTTCGCAAAAGCCGTCTGGCAATGCCGCGGCGGCGGTATTCCGGAAGGCAAGCCACAGGCTCCAGCAGCGCCGTTTTACTGTTTTCATCCACCCACCAGGTGGCAAATCCAATAAAGGCGTTCGTCTTCCTATCGCGGACAACGTATTCCAGCGCGGTCTGATAGGCTTTGGAAGCAAGATACATGCGGAACTTTTCTTCCGTTACCTCAGAGCCCGATGGTATGTCAGCATACAGAGCACGCTCCGGGATATCTTCCTGTGCAAGCAGCGCAATTTTTTCCGTACCCTCGGAAAGCTTCTGCGGCACCCAGCCATCAAGTGCCAGGACAGCCTGATACCGCTCCTCCGCCTCCTTGGTAAACCCCCGGACCTGAAGCGCTGCACACAATGCGTGGCTGTTGCTGTTGACAATGGTGGTAAATGCATCATGCTTCTCAAAGCAGCCTTCGGCTAACCTCAGCGCAACATCCGCATGTTCCTCATAATCCGGCATAAGGCGGAGCACAAACTCCCCTTCCTCCTGATAAGCAAGAACATAGCCAACCGCCGTATCGTCCACATACAAGAGCTTGCCATACGAAAATACGTCCATGGCGCCGCCTCCGAACAGATACCTGTCATAGCGCAGGCCGCCCGGATGCACCTGCCAGAAACCGTGCCCCTTTGCTTTGCAGATGATGCTTTCAATTTCGCACATCAAGTCAAAGTCAGCTTCACAGCAGGCATTTTTCAAAAGCATCATTTTTGCATCATCCGTTCATTTTGTCATCAAACCGTTTGCACCTGAATATTATACCACACACAAAATATGCGGCAAAGCCTGGAAATTTATTATTTTCTGGCATCAATGATATGGATCTGGCGGTTTTTTGCATAGGTGTAGGTGGTTAACTTCCGGTAGTCCGAAT
>JAEZLW010000168.1 GCA_023415145.1 Bacillota bacterium
AACCTTTGATTCGTTCCCATTCCTCATCCGTTATCTCGTAGCGCTTCGTTTGTGCCGCCATTACAGATCACCTCTGTAATATTATTCGACACTTTGCATCATTGTCCTTTTGGAAACACGCCCTAATGTGAGAAAGTTTTGGTCATTGATGTTAATGGCATCCCAGCAGCCGGTGACAAGCAGGATGACGGCTGACAACAGCAATATGAGCTTACTTCGTTTTTTGACCAAGGCCTCTCACCCTCGCAATCACAAGCAATAGGGTTGGTGTAACAAACGTAGCGATCAATCCGGTGACGGGAATCACCGCTTCGAAAAAGGAGACAGAATCCTTTGCAGCTTGCCCTATCCTGCTTAAAATAATGATTACCACTCCCAGTAAAAGCACAACAAGCTTTCGGGCCATCTTAGAAAAAATTTTTGTAGCATATTCAACTAAAGCCAGATAGACTACACATATCCCTGCTACCAAGCCAAAAAAACCAACGGTCAGATAAACAATGTCGACCCTTTCGATTACAGGAACGTTGACCACCTTTATAGCTTCAATCAGTGAAAAGCTATAATTTTGTGTATTTTCGATGCCAAGCATCATAATGCTGGTTTCCACGGCCAGAACATAAAAAAGCCCGATAAAGAGAATCGTAAAAAAGGCGGTAAATGCCGCTTTTTTTCCATTATGCTTTGTGAATGGAATAATGGTTAGTATTTCGATTCCCAGAAAAGGTAAAATGGTATCCTTGATGGCCACAAGATACAGTATTGCATCAGACGAGCGGAACAAAGGTAAAATATTGTTTATATCGCCTTGCGAAAGCATAATAAAATGGATGGAAATGTTTGCAAGCAAATAAACGGGACCAATGATTTCAATAAACCTAACGACACTGTTGACCCCCTTATACACTATACAGCCAAAAACCGTAACGCCGGCAACGAGCGTAGCCCAATCAGGAGTTTTGTGAAAAAATTCAGCTTTCAGCACATGGGTCAGTTGCATATTGAGGTAAACAGAAGTCAGCAGGAAGTATAAGGCAAAACAGATGGATAGGACATAACCGAAAAACTTGCCTACGATCTCCTGGCTGTAGTCAAAAAGCATCCTCCCCGGAAATTTGTTGCCAAGACGAACAAAAAGCACAATAAGCATCGAAAAGACAGCAGTCATGATTAGGATGGGCACCCATGCACCTGTGCCTGCGCGCTCGGCCAATACCTTGGAAATACTAATGAGGGTGTAAGCGGTCAGCGTCAGGTAAAGTAGGAAGAAGATCTGGCGGTTTGACACATCGCTTTTCATATTCCTGCTCTTTTCTACCGAATGGAAATATTCTTAACCATTTTTGCCTTCGGTATCCTACTATAAAAAAACGAACACTGGTAATTAAACATTAATAATCACGGTCATGATTTAAGGAATAAAGGTCATAGCGTTCAGATGCCGCCGATGAGCCATAACACCAAGGTGGTCTTCCCTTATGAGAAAGAGGAACAAGAAAAGCTGGTGGCCGCCTTCACAGAACTAAAAGGCAACAAGCTCCGCTTCCGTTATGGATGGGGAACTGTTCTTGTTTTGGAGACCGGGCTCCGGGCTGGCGAAGCCCTGGCGCTTGAATGGAACGATATTGATGATGAAAAGCTGGTGTTGAAGGTAAATTAAAACATGATTCGGGTGGACGGAAGGAACATCGTCCAACGGACCACAAAAACGGAATCCAGCAAGAGGACTATTCCCCTGAACAGCAAAGCTATGGAGGCGATTCAATACCTAAAAATGCAGCAGGTGATTGGCTGCCCCTATGTGTGTGCCACCCAAATCGGGGAGCATGTTGGTTACCGTCACTTACTGACCACCATGGAAAGAGCATGCGAAGCAGTTGGTGTGGAGCACCGTGGTCTGCACGCACTGCGGCATTCCTTCGCCAGCAACCTTTATTCCAGGGGAGTGGAGGTGAAGGTTATCTCCAAGCTGTTGGGACATGCCAGCGTGGAAATCATATATAACCGGTACATTCATTTCTTTGAGGGGGATATCGATGATACCCTTCGGCAGGCAGTGGGGGCATAAATGCACATAAAATATGCGGGTGGTTTTGCTTTTTGCGCATACGAACTGTTTCTGGATCTATGATAGAACCATCTTGTAGTTCACGTCTATTTTCTGCCCTGCAATGTCCTCAGCGTTTGATTGATCTTGGTGGCCTCTTTACTGTCCAAATGCCAACTCACCCAATTGACCATAAGATACACGATTAATACCGCAAGAGCAAAAGAGGCCGAATCGTCAACACCGTGCAAAATCCCTGTCCAATGTCCAAATGTGATCAGCATCGTTTCCAGAAGCGCGAAGTGAAAGAGCTTGCGAATCAGTGCTTGACGCAAAGACAGCTCCTTGCGCGAGTATGTGGCCAGAGAGGGCACAAGGCTTACCAAGCCAAAAATGAGAGGTGAAAAAAAGCCTTCGTAGCCGAATCTTGCCGCTGGGTCAAGGCTCAAGCCCAGAATGGCAATGGCCGCCGTTACGCAGGTCGTGATGATAAAGAACTCCATCAGGCGTTTCTTCAGAAAGTCACTCAACCGCATGCTTCTTCACCCATCAATCTCTTTTTCAATTCTGGCACGTACTGCCTGGATATAATGACTTCCTCTCCATTGAACATGGTTGCTAAGAACCGACCGTTCAATATGGGCCGAACATGATCTACCTTCATCAGGTTGAGCACAAAGGATTTGGAACACCGTAGAAACTTTCTTTCCTTGTGCGCTGTTTCAAACTCATACAATTTGCACTTGAGCTCATATGTCTTTTTTGCAGTATAGGCGAACACTTTGTTGTCAACCGCTTCTACATACAATATGTCCTGCAAAGCGATCTGGCTCGCGCGTTCCTCAAAATATCCGGCTAGTGTCGCGCCGGTGTATTTCACAAAGCGGACAATGCTTTTTACATCATCGCTCACCTCGTAACAATGGACAATGACCTGTTCATCCATATCCTTACCAATCTTCTTGACCGTAATCTTCAATTTGTCACCCTCTAAGCCTGCCGCGCCAATGGATTCCAGGACTCTGTGAAGGGGAGAAATGGCACCGTGGGAGGCGAATGTGCGGTATGGACCATCCATCCGCTACATTATTATAGCGTATATGGGTAACGGGTTCCAGCACTCTTGCAGTCTCAAATGAAATTTCCAAGGCCGGAAAAAGGGAATGGGAAGGCGCTTATGTTTATCGCACTTACCATGCTCCTTTCTCCTATCGTACGCCTGACGTATAAGCCCGGTGCTGCCAACTTTAATATTCTGACTGCAGGCTCAACTCCGCTGCGCCTTTTAGCGTATGGTTGAAAAACGCAAGTACAATATTATTCATTGTATCGATGCAGTACCGGCTGTCTACTGAACCGATGCCAAGCATGCTTGCCAGTGCCGGTGAAAAGAGCGGAAGGTCGGTGAAATTCAGATGCCCAGAACCACGTATCACCACATCATACGCCTGCGCTGCATGGGCACTGGCAGAAAGATTGCTATAGGCCAAGCCCTGCTGCTGGGCATCGTTGTAATGATCTTCGTTGTACAGGTTCAAAAGGGGAACAGGGTAGGGAATTTCGGTTAGTTTGACGCGCCCATTCTCAAATGCTGTTTCCTCACTGAACATGGTACCGTCGATTACGGCTACGGCATCCACATCCATACGCATTCTGGCCAGCTGCGCAGCCGTTGCGCCGCCCAGCGAATGGCCGAACAAGCCGATTTTATCCGAATCAATCCGGGAGGATATGCCCATTGGCAGCTTCCCGCTTTCGTCATGCAACATCACATCCAGTATGAAATTCATGTCGGCGGCGCGCAGTGCCAGCCATTCGTGGGTTTTTTCGTAGGCCGTCTTATCGTCATACACACCGTTGGTGATATTGACCGCATCATTCAGGAAATCCATATTGACAAGCGTTCGGCTTCCATCCGTATGCTGGGCAAAAAAGGAGTGAAAGCTATGATCTATACTGCAAACAACATACCCGTTGCTGGCAAGGTCTTTGTATGTTGAAAGATTGCTGCCGCGATAGCCGAACGCCCCGTGTGAAAATACAACCAGCGGGAAAATGTCTGTACTTTGCGCGTCAGAGGGATAAAAGAACTGAACGGTCAGCTTTCTGTTCTCCCCTTCTTGAGAATAGGGATCAACACGGGACGCGTCCACAAAGGTTACGCTTTGTGATGCCACTGCATAGGTGCCGGTCGGGGCCACTTCACGAAACTGCGGGAACAGGATTCCGGGCATGATGCAAAACGTCATGAGAACGCATCCGCTGATAAAGGAGCGAACGGCCGCAAATGTTTTATACTGCTTTTCCGCTTTTGGCTGCCTGATAAAGTACAGGCCGCTGAAAATGGCTAAGATAGCGAGTGCGAGAAACAATCCCATCCAGCGGAATCCCCACCAATAGACCCCTGTTATCATCAGTAGGGAAAACGCGGCGAAGGCAGCAACCCTAGTAATGTGCATGGCCTTTTTGTTTAAGCTCTTTGTAGCGATGCGGAAAATAAGCAAGGCAGCCTGTGTAATAAGTGCGATCAGTAACGTAATGATTCCAAGCATAAGTGATACTCCCTTTCATCTGTTATGGGAGCAGTATAAATCACTTATCCATGCCACTCAATGGATTTGCAGGTAAGTTGCGTTTATACGGTGTAAGTTGCGCGAAGGTGCAGATTTTTGACAGCACTGCACCGTAGGCAGGTTATGTTAATTTGCGATTAGGCATATTGTGTATGTAAATCGCTTGGAGTCAGAACTGAGCGCATCCACCATCAAGAAGCAGAAGTTGATGCTGAGCCTGGTCCTGGTCCTGGAACACACAATGATCACGGAGGTCATACAGCGTAACCCAGTACAAGGTGTTCAGATGCCACCCATGACCCACAACACCAAGGTAATCTTCCCCTACGAAAAAGAGGAACAGGAAAAACTGGTGGCTGCCTTCACCGAACAGAAAGGCAGCAAGCTCCGCTTCCGTTATGGATGGGGAGCTGTTCTTATTTTGGAGACCGGGCTCCGGGCCGGCGAAGCGCTTGCCTTGGAGTGGAACGATATCGATGAAGAAAAGAAGCTGCTTAAGGTAAATAAAAACATGGTCCGGGTGGATGGGAAGAACGTAGTCCAGCGGGCCACAAAAACGGAATCCGGCAAGCGGACCATCCCCTTGAACAGCAAGGCCATGGAGGCGGTCCAGCACTTGAAAGAACAGCAGTTTAAGGGGTGCTCCTATGTGTTTGCCACTCAGACTGGGGAGCATGTTGGCTATCGGCACCTGCTTACTACCATGGAGAGTGCATGCGAAGCGGCAGGCATTGAGCCCCGCGGCCTGCACGCGCTACGGCATTCCTTCGCCAGCAACCTTTACGCCAGGGACGTGGAGGTGAAAGTCATCTCCAAACTACTGGGGCATGCCAGCGTGGAGATCACCTACAACCGGTATATCCACTTTTTTGAAGGGGATATCGATGATACCCTACGGCAAGCGGTGGGGGCGTGAATGCATAGAGAAAAAGGAGGTTAGCCTTGCTGTTGTGGTATTCCTTTGACCGCAACCTATCAGCATCAATCCATCAGCGCTAGCATGGCGTCGCGAAGCGCGGTGTGCTTGGCATCGGTCTTATAGTATCTTGTAAGCGATACGCCGTTTCTGACGGAATTGCGGTAGGTGGCCACATTTCTGATGAACATTAAAACGTTATTGTCCCCGCCCAGATCATTTTGGATGCTGATGGCTTGGCCGAAGGTAAAACCGCTACCCAATTTCTCCGGCTCCACAGTGGTAACGCTTTTTAGATCGGGGAAAAAGTTTAAGTACTCGCTTTTCATGTACACATGGCCGTACCGGCCCTGAGCGGTCGTGTACGTCACCGTCACGCTGTCCCCGGATACCACAACCTGTACGCTGCCAATGACATACATATTGCTGGCGATGAGTTCAAAGGTTTGTGTGCCATCCTGGCTTAGGTTCACAGGTGTGAACATGTACCATTTGTCCGTCAGGCCGGAATCTATGTCCCTGAACTGCGGGCCGAAGGAGCACAGGGTGTTTTGGGGGTACCAGGAGGTTTTCAGGCCTGTCGCATAAACGTCCAGTGGTGCGGGTCCGCCGTAGGGAACGTTGTTGATGTACCACCTGCCCGTTTTGGCGTCATACTCGTATTGCATGTAGTAATAGCGGGAATAGACCCCCAATGTTTTCAGGTTGTCGTTGCTATCATAGACGGCAAACAGGTTGAATTTTTGATTATCACTGACAGTGGCGTATTCCCAAAGATTTCCCTCTGCGTCATACCGCTTGTAGCCATGGCCCATATAGCCCACGTTATCGTCATACTGGATGGTGCCGATCAGATTTCCCACCCCGTCAAAGATAATATACCCTTGGACGATTCCCTTGGCCCACCGCTCCTTAAGGACGCCATCCTCGTAGTACATACGTACCTGGTCATCCATGTTGTGGTTCACTTCCATGCGGCGGACGGGCTGGCCAGCCCGATAGTATTC
>JAEZLW010000189.1 GCA_023415145.1 Bacillota bacterium
CAGCCCTTCCCGTACAAAGCCGCATTTTTCATAACAACCCACCGCCTGCTGGTTGAAGGCGAAAACCGACAATTTCAGCTTGTGCAGGTTCATCTCCTCAAAGGCGATACGGATCAAAAGCCGCATCGCATCGGAACCATAGCCCCGCCCCCTGTAAAGAGCATCCCCGATCATGATACCGATCTCCGCCACCCGGTTTTTCCAGTCCACCCGGGTAAAACCGCACCGTCCGATAAGCTTCCCATCCAGCGTTTCTATGGCAAACTGGTACTCGCCTCGGGTGTAGCTTGTCTGCTGGTCCAAAAACCTTGCTTCGTCTTCCCGGGAGCTGGGGTACAAAATGCCGGAGGACATGCCACGTACCGTATCATAGTCGTTCATGAAAGCCCAGTGGGCCTCCACGTCCCCCCGTTCGAAAGCCCGCAGGCGCACCAGTTCTCCCTGATACATTCATCATGCCTCTTACAGCTACTTCGGCATTATCCTGCTTCATTTACACCCGCCTTATTCTTTTCTTGTTTGCTTCCATTCTTCCCGAAGCACGCTCATAAGAACAACGTCCATGTACGCCCCACGGCAGAACCTGGCGCAGCGCTTGACACCTTCCTTGACAAACCCGACCCGTTCATAGCAGGCAATGCCGCGGCTGTTGCCGCTGTACACTTCCAGTTGAACCCTTTGAAGCCCCAGTTGCATAAAAGCGTACTCGCAAAGAAGCGTCAGCGCCTCCGTGCCGATGCCGCAGCCGCGGTTTTCCTTGCCTGCGATCACGATGCCCACGGTGGCGCAGCGGTCGATCCAATTGATATCCATCAAATCGGCCTGGCCCAGATAGTCCTGCGTTTTAAGGTCGGCGATTACAAAGCCTGCTTCCCGCCTGCCGCCCGAAAGCCGCATCTCCAAAAAATCCTCGCTGTTTTTAACCGTTTGCGGCCAGGTGAATAAGTCGGAAAGATACTTGGTGGTTTCCGCATCGTTTACCCAGGCGGTGATATGCGGCAAATCCTCCCTGCGGTATTCCCGAAGCATAATCTTGCTGCCTTTTAGGTGTGGCATGAAAAGTCCCTCCCCATCTTTTGTGATTTGCAGAAAAGCAGACCGGCGGATACGCATTGCTTATCCGCCGGCCGAATCAAACCAATTTCAGTGGGTACAGCCGCAATCCCCGCAGCCGCCATCATGATGTTCATGGCCATGGTTGTGGCCGCAGCCTTCGCCGCAGCCGCCCTGATGGTCATGACTGTTACCGCAGCAGCATCCGCCATCGGCCTCCATTGATGCTTGAACCATATGCTCCGTGTATTTTTGCAAAATCGCCTGGATGATATCCTCCTCCGTGACGACCTCAAAGGAAAGCTCGCCTTCCTCCGTGTCGCTCAGGCGGGTAATAAGAAGCTGTTCTTCGCCGTTTGCATCGTTTTCCAGCTCAACGAGCACCACGTACTCCTGCCCGGCATAAGGCAGTATGGCGCCATAGCGGAAGCGGTAAACAGTGCCGTCGGGAGCGGTCAGCTCCACCAGCGCGTCCTTTATCGCATCGGGATCAAATCCCGTTTCAGGATTACTCGCCATCTTCTTCTTCGTCCTCGTCATCCGCGGGAACGGCGTCATCCTCTTCTTCCACAGCGGCCACGAACTTGTCAAACACTGCCTGGAGCACGTTGTCGTCGTCGATGGTCACATAACAGTCTTCGCCCTTGTCATCCTTCTCCATCTTGAGAATGACGACTTCGCCTTCCTCGTTGTCCTCGTCCTCCTGTGCAGCCATCAGAACGATATAATAACTGCCCTCATGCTCAACGGTCATCACGTGCTCAAACTCAACAGCCTTGCCCTGCTCATCCACCAGTTCAATGTAGTTGTTTTCGCTTTCCATGGTTCTTTCCTCGTTTCTCAGATTTCTATCGACAGGCATTGCGCCTTTGTCGAGCCATTGCTGCAGGATTACCGCCGCGGCCACCTTGTCCACCGTTTCCCGGCGGCCTTCCCTGCGCATACCGCCCTCAATCAGCGCCTTTTCCGCCGTCGTGGTAGTCAAGCGCTCATCCTGATAAAACACGGTGAGACCCGCATTTTCAAGCTCCGTGACAAATGCACGGATTTTCTTGGCCTGATATCCTTCGCTGCCGTCCATGTTCCGGGGCAAACCGCACACTACCTGCGAGGTATCGTACTCCTGGCACAGGGACAGGATATGCCGCACATCCGGACCGTATCCCACCCGGCGGTATACGGATACGGGCTGGGCGATGAGCCTTGTGGAATCGCTCACCGCAATGCCGATGCGTACATCCCCCACATCCAGCGCAAGCACCCGCTCGTCCATGAAATCCCCCATACGCTGACAATAATCAAAGGCCTCCCATGGCAGCCTAGGGGAAGATGACTTCCTGGCCACGTTGCCGGATAAAAAATCCGTTCCCGGCGCGTGGCACCTTTGGCGCCATCGAATGCCTTCAACTTATCGGATACAGCCTTTCGCCTAGTTGGCCGCCTGACCGGAAAGATAATACCGAACTACTTCTTCCAGCAGTTCATCCCGCTCCACACGGCAGATCATGCTGCGCGCGTGATTATGGCTGGTGATATAAGTGGGGTCACCGGAGATCAGGTAGCCCACGATCTGGGTGATGGGGTCGTAGCCCTTTGCCTGCAGCGCACGGTAGACGTATTGCAGTATCTCGCTGGCCTGGTTTCCGCTATCCGTTAGCGGGGGCAGTTTTGTGGTTTCAAATGCGTCGGGCATTGGTCTTACCTCCCTTCCCTGACCTGCATCCATTATACACCAGGGCAACTGCTTTTTCAACGAGGCATTGCCAATTTCTTCATCCTTTCGTCTAAAAACCACACTTTTATGACTGATACCAATGAAAAACCTGAATACATCCAAAGCCGGGGAAGATTTTCGTTAACGGCAAGGAATCGGAGCAGCGCGTAGCCGCGCTTTGTGGGGCGGGAAAGACGCGATAATGCGCGAAAAGCGCGGATACGACGAAGCGTTAAGGTTTCGAAGTGGTAATCGTATTGTTCTGGCGCAGCATCCGCAAACCCCCGCGCAGGGAAACCACCACAGGCACCGCCAAAAGCATGCCCGCCACACCACCCACCAATCCGCCTGCGGAAATGGCCAGCAGCACCGTCACAGGATGCAGCCTGGTAGCACCTGACATCAGGTAGGGGGAAATCATGCCGCCCTCCAATTGCTGTACCAGAATCACCACAGCAAGAGCCCAGGCCACCCTGCCCCATCCCAGGGGCAGGGAAAAGAGAAACACCGGTACGGCTCCCAGAAAC
>JAEZLW010000001.1 GCA_023415145.1 Bacillota bacterium
TGCCTCCACAATGCCAAGAATCCGTTACACAACCTCATTTTTGTCAAGGCGCGTACTGTCCAGCATCACAGCGTCCTCCGCCGGACGAAGGGGATCAATGGGCCTGGTGCTGTCCTGCAGATCACGCTTGCGAAGGTCACTCAAAACCTCCTCATAGGTGTCCTTGCCTCCAGCCTCCATCCTCTCCAGATGGCGCCTATGTGCCCGTTCCTCCGGCGTGGCGGTCAGAAATATTTTCACACCAGCATCCGGCAGCACGTTTGTGCCAATGTCCCTGCCATCCACCACCATGGACGTTTCCCTGGCCAATGCCCGCTGCAAAGTCACCATGTGACGGCGCACCGCACCCCATCTTGATACAGCAGAGGCGGCCATGCCCACTTCCGGAGTGCGAATCATTGGGCTCACATCCGCCCCATCCACCAGCGTCTGCTGACTTCCGTTTATGTAGCGAACCTCAATGGAAATCTGCCCGCACAAATTTTCCAGCGCTTTTTCATCCTCTGGAGAGATTTGCTTTTTAAGCGCTGCGTACCCTACTGCCCGGTACATGGCGCCCGTGTCCAGATGCAATATGTTCAAACGCCGGGCCACCTCCCGGGCGATGGATGATTTTCCAGCACCTACAGGCCCGTCAATGGCGATGTTCATGATCATTGCTTTCTCTCCCGCTTTTGTTTATATGGCCCGGTGCCCCATGCCTACACACACCTCATTCAAATGAACCAGGCCAACGCCGAAGAATACAGATACCGCCACATGCTCACCCCACCGGGCGATGCCGATTTTACCGCCTACAGAGAAACCCAAGGCCTTGGTGGTCACCTGGGCAATGGCTTCTCTGGCTGCTCCGGCTACCGCTCCTTCCTCATGGTGTGTTTCGTTAATGACCTTCTCTCGTTTGGCGGCAATCACCGCCCGCTCCACAATACGCATCACGGAGGTCACAAACTCCCCACCATAGTCTACCGCCGCGGTGAGTACCCCATCGGCAGCCATCTGGCTGCGCAGAGCGCTTTCTTCCTCCCGGCTGCGGCTAAGGCTAAGCAATATGGCTGCCCGGGCCACTTCCCGGCTGCCGATTTCCAACTGCTGCACAAGAATCACCTTTCTTTGGGCGGGATGCGTATTGCCCTCCCGTCCATTATACAAGAACCCCTATCATGGAACAAGAGGTTTTCTCCTTGAGTGCTCCAAGTTCGTCATAAATTGGAACGAGCCTGCAAACAATACTGCCAGACTGTCAGAAGGAGCGTAAGATATGGCGTTACAGGCAATCATCATGGCAGGCGGAGAGGGCGTCCGCCTGCGTCCTTTAACACTGGATAAGCCCAAGCCGCTGGTACCTGTGCTCGGTGAACCAGTGATGGGTTATTCCCTGAAGCTTCTCAAGCGCCACGGGCTTGTAAACGTAGCCGCCACGGTGCTGTATATGCCCTACGCCATCAGGGAAGCATTCGGCAAGGGTGAAAAATACGGTGTGCAGATGCATTATCTGGAAGAAGCTCATCCCATGGGAACCGCCGGCAGTATGCGCTTGGCCAGGGGCATGGTGGCAGATTCGTTTGTAATATTGTCCGGCGATGGTTTGACGGACTGCGATCTGACCGAAGCAATCGCATTCCACAAATCCAGAAAGGCTCAGGCCACCCTGGTGTTAAAGTCGGTGCCGATTCCGCTAAGCTATGGCGTGGTGATCACCGATGACACAGGCCGAGTACAACGTTTTGTGGAAAAGCCCGACTGGTCGGGTGTATTCAGCGACCAGGTGAATACGGGCATCTATATTTTGGAAAAAGAAGTACTCGACCTTATCCCTGAGGATGGTGCTTACGACTTTGGCAAAGACCTTTTTCCACGGATGGTACAGGAGGGAATGGCAGTCTACGGATACCCCATGACAGGCTATTGGTGCGATATCGGCGATCAGGGGGCGTATCTGCAAGCCCAACTGGACCTATTGCGGGGCGAAGCCGATTTTGAGATACCGGGCCGCCCCTCAGGCCATGCCATCTTGGAAGGTGCGTGTACCCTGGAGCCTGGTGTTACATTGGATGGACTTTGTTATATAGGCGAAGGCGCTCATATCAAGCAAGGCGCTGTCTTGTCGGAAGGAGCGGTCATCGGCCCCGGCGTTATGATTGAAGAAGGCGCACATATCACAAGGTCATGCCTTTGGGATCATAGCCGTGTAGGCCGCTGCGCCCATGTGGAGGGCGCTGTCCTTTGCCGGGCGGCACAGGTTCGGCCGGGAGGGTGGATGATGGAAGGCAGCGCAATGGGCGCCAACGCGATTCTAGGTTCTCATGCACGGCTGAACAGCGGCACAAAGGTATGGCCGCAAAAGGAGATTGGAAGTGAAGTCATCGTCTCTGAAAATGTGGTCTGGGGTGATATGAGGCGGCTGCATCTGAATGAATGCGGCTCCATCACCCTTGATTCCCCCGCCCGGGCTGACCAACTGGCGGCAGCATCACTCCAGGGGCTGCATGCCGGCTCTGTAGCGCTCTGCTACCGAGGTGATGGTGAGGCACTGTACACCATCCTGGCGGGATCGTTTGCCGCCCGAGGCGCACAAACGCTGATGCTGGGGTATGGGTATGAGCCTATCCTTGTTGCGGCCATGCGCATGATGCAACTTCCCCTGGGTGTGATGGTGGATGGACAGCAGGCAATCGTCCTCGGCGAATACGGCATGCTTTTGAAAAAAAGCCAAATACAGGCCATTGAAAGTTCCGCCCTAAAGCAGGAGTACCCGCCAGCGTTTACACTGACAGCCTCACTGACACCAGTATCTGGTATGAAAGAGTTGTACCTTTCAAACCTTACCAAGGGTTTTGTCAGCAATGCCTTTGAAAAAAGTGGCCTGCATGTGGCGGTATTTTGCGATGATGAATCATTGCTTTCTCTTGCCCTGCGGGCTTTAGGCAAGGCAGGGCTGAAAAAAGTACGTGGTCAATCCGCAAAGAACAGGACGCTGCAAGCTTGGGAAACAGGTTTTTTGCTTGAGCCTGACGGCAAGGTAGCGTATGTCATGGACAAAACCTCTTTGCCGGATGAAACAACCCAGCAACTGCTTGCTTGGCACCTGCTCGCCACGGAGGGCAGCCTGCCGCTGTTTGCCTCCCCGGATACACCAAGAGTGGTGGAGGAGATGGGGTCTGTGCGCTGGAAGTATGACATTTCCACTCTGGCTGCAAGTGAACAGGCATCGCTGCTGCGCCAATATGACCTGATGCACGACGGGATTTTACGCATGCTGTCTCTCCTTGTCACGCTTGCCGACCGCAGCCTAGCAAGCCTCATGGATCAATTGCCCAAAACCCACCGGGTACGGAAGGACGTCCCCTGCCCTACGGGAGAAAAAGGGCGCGTCCTTCGGCTGCTGTGCGAAAATGCCAAGGAAAAGGAATTGGGGGAAGGCCTTCGCATCCGTCACGGCAACGGCTCCGTATGGCTTTCGCCCTTCCAGGACAGGGATGCTTTCCGCGTGCAGACCGAATCCTTTGATGCGGAGTTTGCCAGCGAGCTATGCACCCATTATGTTGGCCGTATAGCCAAAATGACCAAAAAGGAAGCCAAAAAGGAGGAAAATGGCATGGTTCCGGATGCTCAATGACCCTTGACATTGGCTCCGTTTCCGGCATATAATGATTGCAGCAGCATGCTCCTGAAGTGTGCGCCAGCGCTTTGGTTTTACCCACATCTCCACATTCGGAGCCCGGGTTCGTGCATGGATGTCATGCCCCCGT
>JAEZLW010000063.1 GCA_023415145.1 Bacillota bacterium
CGGCTGTTGTGGTTCTCTTTGTGTTGGCCCAATCGGGCTATTTTCTCAGCCGTGCCTATAAGCGGGCCAGGGAGCTGAACATATCCGCTGCCGTGCTCAAGAAGACCATTGCCTCCAGCGCGGTGTTCACCATTGCTCCCGCGGCGGCCATTTTGATCGGAGTCATTTCGTTGTCCTCCTTTCTGGGGCTGCCCTGGCCCTGGCTGCGCCTGAGCGTATTGGGGGCCGTTACCTACGAGCTTCCCGCCGCCACCGGAACAGCAAAGGGCATGCTGCTGGATCTTACGCAAACCATCACCGATCCCAAAGCCTTTTCCGCTATCATATGGGTGATGACCCTGGGCATTATCCCCGGTATCTTTGTGATCCTCTTTGGGCTGAAAAAGATACAGTCGGGGGTCCTCAATTTGAAAGCCAGGGATCAAAAATGGGGCGATGCGGTGTTGACCAGCCTGTTCCTTGGCATGATCTCGGCATTTCTGGGAATGCTCTTTGCCGATGTGCGCAAGGGGCTGCCCGGCTTTGTTCCCCTGGCGGTGGCCCTTGTTTCGGCGCTTATGATGGGCATATGCGGACTGCTCATCAAAAAGGGAAGGATGACCTGGCTGGAGCAGTATGCATTGCCCATCAGCATGCTGGGGGCCATGGCCCTATCGATCCCCATCACCGCCTTTTTGCGATAAGGAGGAACACAAATGAAAAAACCCTATAGCGAAGCTGTTCATTTTTACGGCCGCATCTGGGTCGCCGGGGGCATCCTGCTCATGCTGCTGGCGCCAGCGGCCATCTGCGTGTATTATGACGCATGGCCGTCCATGACGTACGTATTCAAGGGCCTTTTGAGCGTGGCGCCCATCTTCTGGACGGTGGGCATCATTGAGGTGTTCACCTTTACGCCCATGCTGGGCTCCGGCGGCTCCTACCTGGGCTTTATCACAGGCAACCTGACCAATTTGAAGGTGCCCTGCGCCCTCAATGCCATGGAAGCCGCCAAGGTCAAGCCCGGCACGGAGGAAGGGGATGTAATCTCCACCGTCGCGGTGGCATCCTCCGCCATTGTCAATACGCTCATTCTAGCTGTCGGTGTGCTGCTTTTATCCTATTTGCGGCCGGTGCTGGAGTCGGAATCATTGAAGCCTGCCTTTGCCAACATCCTGCCCTCGCTTTTTGGTGCGCTGGCGGTGGTATATGTATCGAAAAACTGGAAGCTTGCCATTACGCCCCTTGCTTTGATGATCGCGTTATTCCTCATCGCGCCGGGCTTATCTTCCGCGGTGGGCATACTGGTGCCGGTAGGCGCATTGGCCGCCATTGGCGCTGCCCGGGTGCTGTACAAAAAGAAACTGCTGTAAGGAAGTGTACGTATGACCTTGTTATGGATCCTTGCCCTTGTTGCCGTCTTTTTCGCCGTGATTCTTGCACGGACGCTAGCTTTTCGGCCCAAGCCGGAATCGGGTACCGCCTCTTTGGATGTTCAAATCGATGAAAAAAGGGCAGCGCGGGACATGCAGGCCATCATCCGCATGAAAACCGTGTCCTATCTGGACAAATCCCTGGAGGACGAAAATGCATTTGCGGAGTTTCCCAATCTGCTCAAGGAGCTGTATCCCCGTCTGCATGAAACGCTAACGCAGGAGCGCATTGGCGACCGGGGCATTTTGTACCGCTGGCCGGGCAAGAAAAGCGACAAGCCCGGCGTACTGATGGCCCATTACGATGTGGTGCCCGTGCAGGAAGCAACCTGGGACAAGCCTCCCTTTTCCGGCGAAATTGAAAACGGCGTATTGTGGGGCCGGGGCACCCTGGATACCAAATGTACGCTGTTGGGCGTGATGGAGGCGGCGGAGACCCTGATTGCTGAAGGCTTTGTACCGGAAAACGACCTGTATCTGGCCTTTGCCGGCGATGAGGAAATTTTCGGCCATGGTGCGCCGGACATAGTGGCGGAGCTGAAAAAAAGGAACATCACCCCTGCCTTTGTGCTGGATGAGGGCGGCGCCGTGGTGAAGAATGTATTCCCCGGCGTCAAGGAACCCTGCGCGCTGATCGGTCTTGGTGAAAAGGGCCTTATGAACATCACATTGGAGGCGGTGTCCTCCGGCGGCCACGCTTCCACGCCTCCGCCCCATACCGCGGCAGGCGTTGTGGCTAAGGCGGTCACGCGGGTGGAAAAAAAGCCCTTCCCCTTTCAACTGACCCCTGCTGTGAAGGCGATGTTTGATGCCCTGGGCCGCCGTTCCGGCTTTTTGTACCGGATGATATTCGCCAATTTGTGGTGCTTCTGGCCTGTATTGAATCTGATGTGCAAAAAAAAGGGCGGGGAGTTGAACGCCCTGGTGCGCACCACCTGCGCCTTTACGCTTTTGTCCGGCAGCCCCGCGCACAATGTGCTGCCGCCCAAGGCTATGGCGGGGGCCAACATCCGGCTCATGGGCGGCGATACGGTGGAAAGCGCCAGGGCGTATGTACAAAAGGCGGTTCGTGACAGCAGTGTATCCGTAACCGTTGCCAACGGAACCAACCCATCCCCCTGCTCGCCATCAGAGGGAGAAGCCTGGGAGCTAATAAAGACTGCCATCGGGCAGACCTGGCCCGGTGCCGTCGTCTCGCCGTACCTGATGGTGGCCGCTACCGATTCACGCCATTATGCCGCCATCAGCAAATATGTGTACCGCTTCTCACCCCTGGCCATGAGCCTGGAGGAGAGGCGTACCATTCACGCCAACAACGAGCGGATACCGCTGGAAAAGCTGTACGATCTGGTGCGGTTTTACGTGCGGCTGATAAGATTGCTGTAGCGGGGGGGCGGGCCCAGCACCCCCCCAAAAAGGTGTAATAGCTTTGGGATGA
>JAEZLW010000115.1 GCA_023415145.1 Bacillota bacterium
ATCACATCCCGGCTGAACAAGCCCAAACTGCCCACCCATGTGGCCATATCCAGCCGGCAAAGCGGTCTGAAAAAGGACTCCGTGATCCTGGCCGAGCAGGTGCGTACCCTGGAAAAGAAACGGCTCATGGAAAAGCTGGGCCGGGTGGACGAGGAAGTGATGGCGAAGGTGGATCGGGCCCTGGCCATCTCCCTGGGTTCCGGAGCCGGGCTGCCCCCTGTGGGGGCAATAAGCCGGGCGGAGGAAGCGCCCGAGACAGAGCGATGCAAGCGGCAGCGCAGCAGCACGCCAAATGAGGATGCCGGGTGGCAGGCTATGGAAGCGGACCGCGGTGACAATTAATCCGGCTTTTGCATGCGGACCGGCTCCCGGCAAACTGAATGATTATCATACCATTTCAAAACCTTACTGCATCGTCACTGCGGACCTTTTCGCACAGGTCTTGGACATCTTCCGCTCCACGCGGCGCAGCTACGTGTCGCTCCGTCTGTACGATTATTTCTCGCAGTTTTGATGCATTTATGTTTTCAATGGTATCAGGAAGGCGCTGCTTTCGCGGGGAAAGCGGCGTTTTCCCTGTCACAAAAGAAAAGGGAGGGGTTTTTCTGAAACAGACGGTGGACAACCTGGGCAAAATGATCCGTATGGAGAAGATACGCAGCTATGCGCTGATTGTGGCGGGCTGTGCCCTGGGCGGCGTGGCCTACCCGCTGTTTCTGGTACCCAACAGCATCGCTCCCGGTGGGCTGACGGGCATTGCCACCATCCTGAACCATCTTTTCGGTGTTCCCGTGGGCCTGACCAGTATGGTCATGAACCTTCCCCTGTTTATGATCGGTTTTCGGGCCATGGGACGCGTGTTTGTGTGGCGGTCACTGGTGGCTACCGTTATCTTTTCTCTGGCCATCGACCTGATCCACGTGCCGCCCATGACCAATGATGTGCTTCTTGGCGCTGTATACGGGGGCGGCCTTTTGGGGTTGGGGTTGGGGATCATCTTGCGGGGTGAAGCTACCACCGGAGGCTCGGACATGGTCGCCAGGATGGTACACAGGAAATTCTCCTTCATTTCTGTAGGTGCGTTTTTGTTCGCCATTGATTTTCTGGTCATTGTGGCAGCCGGCTTTGTGATCGGCGCTCAGCACGCCTTGTATGCGCTGATTTGCATCTTTGTGACCTCCAAGCTGCTGGATGTGGTGCTGGACGGTTTCAATGCGCAAAAGGCCTGCTTTGTCATTACAGAAAAAACGGTATCAGTAACCAACCGCATCATGGAGGAACTGGATCGCGGCGTGACACTGCTCACAGCCACCGGGGCCTATTCAGGCCGGGAGCGCCCGGTCATTTTGTGCGTAACCGGCCGGCAGGAGGTGCACAGGGTAAAGGAGATCGTGCGCCAGGAGGACGAAAAGGCGTTTATGTTCATCACCGAGGCCCATGAAGCGCTGGGTGAGGGGTTCGCCAAGCTGACTGGTGAATGAAGCACTGTGATTATACAGGGATGTATATCTTTTTTTTGGAAATGGACAAATGCTCTTTTCTTACCTTAAGCATTCTGTTATAATACATATGATATTGCCCCGCATGCGGTTGCGGGGTATCATACGAGGAGGATACCATACATGAAAAAGGCACTGGCACTTCTTTTGGCAATGGTTCTTACCCTGGGCCTGGGCCTCACCGCCCTTGCCGAAGCCACCTATGAAATCGCAATGGTTACCGACATCGGCACCATCGATGACAAATCCTTCAACCAGGGCACCTGGGAAGGCATTGTGGCCTATGGCGACGCCAACAGCAAGTCCTACATCTACTACCAGCCTGCCGAACAGTCCACCAACGCATACCTGGATGAAATCGACAAGGCTGTGAAAGCCGGTGCAAAGGTCATCGTGACCCCCGGCTTCCTGTTCGAAGAGCCCATCTTCATCGCCCAGAGCAAGTATCCCGAAGTGAGCTTCGTGCTCATCGACGGCGTGCCTCACGATGCCACCTACAGCGAATTCCGCACTGACAAAAACACCGTTGGCATTCTCTTTGCCGAGGAGCAGGCTGGCTATCTGGCCGGCTATGCCGCGGTGAAGGATGGCTACACGAAGCTTGGCTTCATGGGCGGCATGGCGGTTCCCGCCGTGGTTCGCTTTGGCTACGGCTTTGTGCAGGGCGTGGATGCCGCCGCAAAGGAACTGGGCCTTTCCGATCTCGTGCTGAACTACCACTACACCGGCGACTTCAAGGCCACCCCCGAAGTGCAGACGCTGGCCGCTTCCTGGTATAACGACGGCATCGAAGTGATCTTCGCCTGCGGCGGTGCTGTGGGCAACTCCGTCATGGCCGCTGCCGAAGCCACGGAAAAAGGCGTTGTCATTGGTGTTGACAAGGATCAGAGCTTTGAATCCGAGCGCGTGATCACCTCCGCCATGAAGGGCCTGGGCGCTGCTGTACAGCAGGCTCTGACCGCCTTCTATGCCGGAGAATTCCCCGGCACCCAGACCGTGGTGCTTGGTGCGGACAAGGATGGCGTGGGCCTGCCCATGGCTACTTCCCGCTTCAATACCTTCTCCCAGGCTGATTATGACGCGCTGTTTGCCAAGCTGGCTGCCGGAGAAATCACCCTGCTGAAGGACACCGACGTTGCTGATGCCAGCGAGCTGGGTGTAACGGCTGTCGCGGTTTCCATCATTGAATAATCTCCCATAGTATCTTGTTACACAGGGGGGCAGGCAGAAAAACTGCCTGTCCCCATTTTATTGAAAAGAAATCATACAGGCCGAAGGAGTGGCGCAATGGATTACGTCATTGAAATGCTTCACATCACCAAGGATTTCCCTGGCATCCGAGCAAATGACGATGTGACCATCCAGCTTGGGCGGGGCGAGATTCATGCGCTGCTGGGAGAGAACGGTGCGGGTAAATCAACGCTGATGAGCGTGCTGTTCGGCCTGTATCAGCCGGAGAGGGGAACCATACGCAAAAACGGGAAGGAAGTGCGCATCAGCAACCCCAATGATGCCAACGCGCTTGGCATCGGCATGGTGCATCAGCACTTCAAGCTTGTTCACAACTTCACCGTCCTTGAGAACATTGTGATGGGTGTGGAAACCACGCACCATGGCGTATTGCGCATGGAGGAAGCTCGCAGGAAGGTTGTGGCTTTGTCCAAGCAGTATGGCCTGATGGTGGATCCGGATGCCCGCATATCCGATATTACGGTGGGTATGCAGCAGCGGGTGGAGATTTTGAAAATGCTCTACCGCGATAACGAAGTACTGATCTTTGACGAGCCGACGGCGGTTTTAACCCCCCAGGAAATCGGCGAGCTGATGAAGATCATGCGAGGGCTCACGGCGGAGGGAAAGTCCATTCTCTTCATCACCCATAAGCTGAATGAGATCATGGAAGCGGCCGACCGCTGCACGGTGCTGAGAAAGGGCCGGTATATCGGCACGGTGGAAGTGAAGGACACATCCTCTGAGCAATTGGCGGAGATGATGGTGGGCCGCAAGGTGAGCTTTGTGGTAGAAAAGCAGGAGGCAAAACCCGGTGCTCCTGCGCTCACCGTACAGAACCTGACGGTGTTCAGCCGTACCCATGGCAAGAAACTGGTGAACAACGTATCCTTCTGTGTGCGCCGCGGGGAGATCGTGTGTGTGGCGGGGATCGACGGCAACGGCCAGAGCGAGCTGGTCTACGCCCTTACCGGCCTCATGCGCCCCGACGGTGGCAAGGTGTTCCTCAAGGAAAGGGAGGTAACTTTCGATTCCATCCGCATGCGCAATGATCTGGGGATGAGCCACATTCCCGAGGACCGGCACAAGCACGGCCTGGTGCTGGATTATTCCCTGGGTGAAAACTTGGTGCTGAAGAGCTATCATAAGCCAGCCTTTCAAAGGAAAGGATTTCTTCGCTTTGGAGAGATTGACCGCCATGCCCGGAATTTGATTGAAAAGTTTGATATCCGTTCCGGACAGGGCGCTTCTACAACCGCCCGCAGCATGTCCGGCGGCAATCAGCAAAAGGCCATCGTAGCCAGGGAGATCAGCCTTTCGCCGGAGTTGCTCATTGCCGTGCAGCCGACTCGTGGCCTGGACGTGGGCGCTATTGAGTACATCCACCGCCAGCTCATCGAGCAGCGGGATGCGGGCCGGGCGGTATTGATGGTCTCGTTGGAACTGGATGAGGTGATGAATGTCTCCGACCGGATTCTGGTGATGTACGAAGGAGAAATCGTGGCCGATCTTCCCGCTCAGGGTGTTACCCAGCAGGAGCTTGGGCTGTATATGGCCGGTTCCAGAAGGAGTGAAGTGGTATGAAAAAGACCAGCTTTCGAAAAAAAGGCATGTCCAGCTTCGCTTCTTCCCTCATTGCCATCATCGTGGGTTTGGCGGCCGGCCTTGTGATTTTGTTTGTCAGCAATCCTCAAAATGCGGTGCGTGGCCTTGGCGTCATTCTGGCCGGTGGCTTTAACAACGGCATGAAGGGCCTTGGTGAGGTACTCTACTACGCCACGCCCATCATTGTCACCGGCCTTTCTGTCGGCTTTGCCTTCAAGACGGGGCTTTTCAACATCGGCGGCGAGGGACAGTTGATGGTGGGAGGCTTTGCGGCGGTGGTCGTTGGCGTGGCGGGCGATTTCTTTGGTCCGGCACAATGGCTGGCAGCGCTTGTCTGCGGCATACTTGCCGGAGCTGTCTGGGGCATGCTGCCGGGGTTGTTCAAGGCGTTTTTGAACGTGAATGAGGTTATATCCTCCATCATGATGAACTACATCGGCATGTACGGCATCAACTACCTCATCAAAAACCTGATGTATTTTGACGCGGGCAGAGGCCGGAACGTTTTGCTTGTCTATGACAAGATGAGGAACCTGACCGTCAATGTGGACCAGGCCGCTGTGATCCCCTCCTGGGGGCTGACGGATATCTTCTATACCATGGTTGGCGAATACAAGGATAGTTCCAGCGTCAACGGAGGTATCCTCATCGCCGTCTTCCTGGCCATTGTCATGTATGTGGTGCTCAACCGTACCACCTTCGGCTATGAGTTAAAGGCATGCGGCCACAACCGCAACGCCAGCCGTTATGCCGGAATCAATGAAAAGCGTTCCATCGTTCTTTCCATGGCGATTGCCGGGGCACTGGCCGGAGCCGCCGGCGGACTCATGTACCTGGCGCCGCCCCAGGGCCTGCACTTGCGTGTGGAGGAAATACTGGCTGTCCAGGGCTTCAATGGCATCCCGGTAGCGCTCCTGGGACTTTCCAACCCAATCGGCATCATCTTTTCCGGCCTCTTTGTGGCCTATATCACCGTAGGCGGTTCCTTTTTGCAAAGTTTGAAGTATATGAAGGAAATCATTGACATCATTATCGGCACCATCATCTACTTCAGCGCTTTCTCGCTGTTTGTCAAGGATATGCTGGGCCGTTTGTCCGGACGCCATAAGCATAGGGATGATGCAAAGGCGTCCCCGGATGTAGGAGACCTGAAAGAGGGGGGGCAGGTGTAATATGGAGCCTATTTACTTTCTCGTACAGCAGATGATGTTCTTCTCCATCCCCCTGCTGGTGGTGGCCTTGGGCGGTATGTTTTCCGAGCGCAGCGGCGTTGTGAACATTGCACTGGAGGGCATCATGGTCATCGGTGCGTTTTGCAGCATCTTCTTTATCAACAAGATGCAAAGCGTCATGAGCGGTCAGACTTTGTTGCTGCTGGCCATCCTCATTTCGGCCGGGTCCGGGCTTTTGTTTTCCCTGCTTCATGCCTATGCGGCGGTGAATCTCA
The DNA here is from genome assembly GCA_023415145.1 of Bacillota bacterium. Lineage (GTDB taxonomy): Bacteria > Bacillota > Clostridia > Christensenellales > Aristaeellaceae > JAEWAH01. The sequence continues at coordinate 5,782 of JAEZLW010000115.1, forward strand.
AAGCGGATCAAACCATCAGCGGCACGGCGCTGAACATGTTCGCACCCGCCATAGCCATCTATGCCGCGCGCATGCTCCAGGACAACGGCGTACAACAGGTGCAGTTTACAAACACCTTCCGCATTGAAAAGGTGCCGCTTCTTAGTGACATTCCCGTATTGGGGCCGCTCTTGTTCCAGAATACATACATCATCACCTATCTGGGGCTTGTCATACTGATTATGGCCACCTTTGTGCTGTACAAAACGAAATTTGGCCTCCGCCTTCGGGCCTGCGGCGAGCATCCCCAGGCGGCGGACAGCGTAGGCGTGAACGTGTACCGCATCCGCTACGCCGGGGTCATGATTTCCGGGGCGCTGGCGGGCCTGGGCGGGCTGATCTTTGTGGTGCCCACTTCTACCAACTTCAACGCTACGGTGTCAGGTTACGGCTTTCTTGCGCTGGCAGTGCTGATTTTCGGGCAATGGAAGCCCATGCGCATATTTCTGGCGGCGCTGTTCTTTGGATTGATGAAAACCATCGCCTCCGCGTATTCCGGCATTGCCTTGCTCAGGCAACTGGGCATTCCCAGCGACGTATACAAAATGATTCCCTTTATTGCCACACTCATTGTACTTGCGTTCAGCAGCAAAAACTCCCAGTCACCCAGGGCTGCGGGTGTGCCATACGACAAGGGCGGAAGATGAATAAAGCATCTTATTATCCATAAATCCCAAGCAAGAGTAACGTTGGGAGCTTCGGTACCCCGTTGACAATCATATCAGCCGGCATTACGTGCCGGGAGACTCAACCAAAGCAGGTCAAACGTACAGTGTTTGATCTGCTTTTTTTATCTCCATATCTTCTACTGTTTTCATTCTTCTTTTTGTGGAAACGAAAAAAAACAGTGGAAACAATTCCAAGCTTGTGGTAAAATACCAAAGGATATGCCTTGTTTCTCCATGGGCATTTCAGGAAGGACGTGAACCATACTTTGGACCGCGCGAATAAGCTGCTTGACGCCATGCATGTAGGGGCAGGGGAAGCGGTGCTTTTGCATAACCCCTCCAATATGTTTTATATCAGCGGGTACACGGGCGAAGGGCTGGTGCTTTTAACAGCCGGCACAAAGGCCATTGTAACGGATTTCCGCTACACTGAGCAGGCGGGTAAACAGGCACCGGGCTTTTCTGTATATATGACCAACAGGGATCGCGATCAGAACCAGACCACCTTGAAGATTTTGAAGGAGCAAAAGATCCAGACGGTATATTATGAGGACGACCACATCACCGTAAAGGATTTCCGCGATATGGAAAAGGTGATGGAGGGAATGTCCTTTTACCCGGTAAACAAAGCGCCGGAAAAGCTTCGTGAACTGAAGGACGAGTCCGAGATTGAAAAAATGGCCAAAGCCTGCAGCATTACCAGCGAGGCGTTTGATTACATCCTGGGCGTCATCAAAGAAGGGATGACGGAGCGGGAAATCGCAAGGGCACTGGAAAACTACATGGTGTCTCACGGTGCGCAGGATATCGCCTTCCATACGATTGTGGCCTCCGGTGAAAACGGCTCGCTGCCTCACGCCATTCCCTGTGAGCGCAAGGTTCGCAAGGGCGACATGATCACCCTGGATTTTGGAGCGAAAGTCGACGGCTACTGTGCCGACATGACCCGTACCGTTGCGCTGGGTGAGCCCAGTAAGCAGATGCGCCATGTGTATGATGTGGTGTTTACCGCCCAGCAGATGGCACAGGATGCATTAAAAGCCGGCAGGGTTTGCCGCGACGTGGACGCCGTAGCCAGGGACTATATTGCCGCCCAGGGATTTTCTGAAAACTTCGGCCATGGGCTGGGCCATTCCCTTGGTATTGACATCCACGAATCCCCAAGGCTTTCCATGCTGTGCACCGATGTAACAAAGGAAAATCATGTGCTTACCGTGGAACCCGGCGTATATCTGCCGGGCATCGGCGGTGTTCGCATTGAAAACAGTTGCGTCGTAACGAAGGATGGCTGTTATTCCCTGACTTTGGCGCCCAAAGAATTGATTATCCTGTAATATGGCTGGTCAAACTTTCGCATGATAACCTTATGCAACTTAAGATGGAGGAATGAAATATGATTACTGCCGGCGAATTCCGCAAGAACATTACCATTGAGTGGGACGGAGGCGTGTGGAACATTGTGGATTTCCAGCACGTGAAGCCTGGCAAGGGTGCCGCCTTTGTCCGTGTCAAGATCAAGAATGTCATGACCGGCGCCGTGGTGGAGCGCACCTTCACCCCTACCGACAAAATGCCCAGGGCCATTATTGAAACAAAGGAAATGCAGTATCTGTACAACGATGGCGGCTTGTACTACTTCATGGACCTGGAAACCTACGAGCAGCTTCCTATCAACAAGGATCAGGTGGAGGATTCCATCCCCTATGTGAAGGAAAACACCAACGTCACCGTACGCTTTTTCAAGGGTGCGGCCTTCTCAGTGGAAGCGCCCAATTTTGTGGAGCTGCTGGTCACCGACACCGAGCCCGGCTTCAAGGGCGACACCGCATCCAACACCTACAAGCCCGCTACTGTGGAAACCGGCTACACGCTGCAGGTTCCGCTGTTTATCAACACCGGTGACCGCATCCGCATCGATACCCGGATTGGCGAATACATGGAACGCGCCTGACGTTCAGCCGCTTAAAGCGGGAAAGGGAGAAAAACATGAGCAATCTGACGGACCGGGCTTCTTTTTTGAAGGGCTTGGCACAAGGCATGCAACTGAACAAGGAGACCAACGAAGGCAAGCTTCTTTCGGAGATCATCGATGTGCTTGGCGAAATGGCCAAGGAGATGGAGAAATTGCAGGAAACGTATGACGAGCTGAACGAATACGTGGAGAGCATCGATGACGACCTGGCCGATATGGAAGAAGTGATTTTCGGCGACGAAGACGAGGACGGCGAAGACGGGTGCGGCGAGGGCTGCGTATGCCATGACGATGAGGATGGCGAGGGTGAAACCATTTCCTATGCCTGTCCCCACTGCGGCCACGAGATGGAGTTCAATGCCGGCGACGTGGACTTTGACGAGGATGTACTTTGCCCCGCGTGCAAAAAGCCAGTGTTCCCGGAATACGAGCCGGGAGACGATGACGATGACGACGAGGACGACGAGGAGTAAAACTTTGTATATGCTTGCGGAGCGGGAATGATCCCGCTCCGCTTTGCATTATGATGCGATCCTCCTTGCTCAGGAATCCCGCTTGACGCAATATGCAAAATGAGGCATATCAACGCCGCGGTATTGCTTGACAAACTTGTCGACACAGGTCATGCCATTTCGAATGGCCACATTTTGCGAAGGAAGATTCGTATCACGGATGATTGAGTATACTTCCGATGCGTTCAATTTTTGAAAAGCATAATACTTGCAGGCGATTGCGGCTTCGGTGGCATATCCCCTATGCCAGTATTCCTTTTGAATCAGGTAGCCTATTTCCAGGACTGCTTTATCGTTATATGTCTGCATCGATAACCCGCACTGCCCGATCATGAGGCCATTTTCTTTCAATATGACCGCCCACAAGCCAAAGCCATCATTTTTGTAACGTTCAATCTGCTTGTCCAGCCATGATTGAACCTCGTTTTTGCTGAAAGCACCTTCATAGGCATACATTACATCATCGTCCTGCATCAATTCGCAAAGCGAGGGGAAATCAGCTTGTGACATTTCCCTTAATCTAAGCCTCTTTGTTTCCAATATCATCTTTCGCGGTCTCCTTATCCATATGCCATGCCGTTGCCCCTTTCCGAGGCGCAGGATGACCTCTTTATACTGTTTGCCGTTCCGTTATTTTTTTCCTGCTTGCCTTTACAAGAGGCCAAATCTTTCGTATAATGGCATATACCATCGGTACAAGGCCCACTAAGCCGTCATCTACGGAGGCGGACTGGCCCTGAGCCCGGTGGAATGCTCTGATTTCGTCAGGTATCCAAAGCGAACTTGAACGGAGGGAATTTTCATGACAGCCACCAAGGGAAGTATCTCCAGAGACCAAATCCGCCGGCTGACAATTACCGGCATGCTCACCGCCATCATCATCCTGCTGACCTTCACCAATCTGGGTCTGATTCCCATAGGCAGCATCGCCATCACCACCATCCACTTGCCGGTATTAATAGGCTTGCTTGCAGAAGGCCCCATTGTGGGTCTCATTCTGGCATTTGTGTTTGGCGCAGGTACGCTTCTTAGGGCATTGATCGCCCCTGCCGGGCCCTTTGACGTTTTCTTCCTGAACCCTGCGGTTTCCATATTGCCCCGTCTGCTCATTCCCCTGGGGGCATGGGGTGTATACAAGCTTGTGAGCGGACTCTTGCCAAAATCAAAGCCCATGGCCTCAATCGCCTGGGGTGCGGCGGGCCTGGCGGGAAGCCTCACGAACACGGTATTTGTACTGCTGTCCATCTACCTGTGGTACGGAAAAAAGGTGGAGGAGATCATAAGTCAAGTGCCTGACCTTGCAACGTATGCCAACGCTGCCGGCAAGTTTCTGTTTTTCGGCGTAGCTTTGCCCAACGGTATACCCGAGGCTATCGTCACCATGATTCTGATTCCCGCAATCATGGCGGCGGTGACAGCCGTGAAAAAGAGAAGGTAAAGGGGTCTTCCAATCATGATTTTTACCATGGACGTCGGCAATACCAACATCAAGACCGCTTTGTTTGACAAGGCGGAATTGGTGAAATATTGGCGCGTCTCTACCAACAAGACGTATACCAGCGACGAGTACGGCATATTGCTCCATAACCTGTTTGCCCATGCCGGGCTTCGTATGGAGGATGTGGAGGGTGTCATCATATCCAGCGTGGTACCAACCATCAATTTCACGCTGGAGCACATGTGCCAGAACTATTTTCACAAGGAGCCCATGACCGTTGTGCCCGGCATACGCACGGGGATCAACATCAAGTATGAAAACCCAAGGGAACTGGGCAGCGACCGTATTGCCAATGCGGTCGCCGCCTACGACCAGTATGGCGGGCCGTGTATTTTTATTGATTTTGGCACCGCCACCTCCTTTGGTGTGGTAAACGAAAAGGGTGCTTTCCTGGGCGGCTGCATCTGCCCGGGCATCAAGCTGGCCAGCGAAGCGCTGGTATCCGGCGCTGCCAAGCTGCCGAGGTTTGAGCTTGTACGGCCGGACGCCGTTATTGGCCGAAACACCGTGCATGGCTTGCAGGCAGGCCTGTTTTACGGTTATGTGGGCCAGGTGAACTATATTATCAACAAGATGAAGCAGGAAATCGGCAACGATAAGGCCTTTGTTGTGGCGACCGGCGGCCTGGCAAGGCTCATCTCCCCGGAATCCAAGGAGATTGACAAGCTGGATGGGCTTTTGACACTCAAGGGCCTGCGCCTGATTTATGAAAGAAACGTATAGGGGATAAACGCCATGAAAACCGTTTCGGTGGGATTTTTGGGCTGCGGTAATGTTGGCTGCGGCGTGTGGGAACTGCTATCCGGCTTTGCGCAGGAGCTTGCCCACCGGAATGATCTGAAGATTATTATCAAGAAGGTTTTGGTTCGGGATATCAACAAATCCCGGAATGCCAGCGTGCCCAGGGATCTGCTGACCAGTGACCCGGATGCGGTATTATGCGACCCTGACATCAGCATCGTGGTGGAATTTATGGGCGGCGAGCAGCCGGCTACAGGCTATATGATCCGCGCGCTTCAAAACAAAAAGACTGTGGTCACCGCCAACAAGGTGGCCGTGGCGCTGCATTGGCCGGAACTGCAAAAGGCAGCCCAGGAAAACGGCATGGGGCTGTATTATGAGGCCAGCGTCTGCGGGGCCATTCCCATCATTCATACCCTTACCGAATCGCTGCAGGCCAACCGCATCACAAAACTGATGGGCATCATCAACGGCACCACCAACTATATTTTGAGCCGTATGACGCAAAACGGGGAGAACTATGAAGCCGTGCTGTACGATGCCCAACGCCTGGGGTTGGCGGAACCGGATCCCGCTTCCGACGTGGAAGGGCTGGACGCGGCGTACAAGCTGTCCATTATGGCTTCCCTTGCTTTCCATGCCCGTGTGCCTTTTGACAAAGTATACTGTCAGGGCATTACCGAAATCACTGCCATGGACATTGCCTGCGGCAAGGAGATGGGGCTTACATTGAAGCTTCTGGCCATTGCCAAGAAGGAGGGCATGACGGTGGAGGCCAGGGTGCATCCCACCTTTATTCCGCAATCCCATCCGCTGGCCTCCGTGAGCGGCTCTTTCAATGCCGTGTACCTGTACGGCCATGCCTGCCGGGAGATGATGCTCCAGGGCCGGGGAGCCGGGGATTTGCCTACCGCCAGTGCCGTGGTCAGCGACCTGATCCATGCCGCCACACATGGCATCCATTCGCATCCCACCTTCGTCAATGAAGCTGCGGCACCCAGGGATCTGTGTTTCAGCGACGATTGGGAGAGCGAGTATTTCATTCGCATGTCGGCCATTGACGCGCCTGGTGTCTTAAGCCAGGTATCCGGCTGTTTTGCAAGGCATGGCGTTTCCATAGCTTCCATGCTTCAAAAAGAGTCGGTGGAGTCAGGCCATGTACCTTTGATTTTTATTACCCACAGAGCCCGGGAGCAGGCCATGCTAGCCTCCTTGAAGGAACTGGACCCCGCCATTGTGGAGTATTACCGCATGATCCGGGTGGAGGGTAAATCCTCGTACTGACAGGATCTGTAAGGCCGGGCGGGGAGGTTGCTTCCCGCCCGTTTTTCATTACGCTTTGCATAAAGGGCCTTCAAACACCGTGCGAAATTGATCGAAATATGATATACTATTGCAAATGTGCAGGAAGGGATAGACACCATGGCATATGGAGGGCGAACGCTGGATTCGCCGGAATTGTACATTAACCGTGAACTGAGTTGGCTTAGCTTCAACAACCGTGTGCTGGCGGAGGCCAAGCATCCGGACAATCCCGTTTTCGAGCGGATGAAGTTTTTGTCCATCGTATCCACCAACCTGGATGAGTTTTTCATGATCCGGGTTGCATCTATCCGCGATCAGGTGCGGGCAGGCTGGAAGTTGCCTGATTCCGCAGGACTCAAGCCGCGGGAGCAATTGCGACAGATTGCCCTGAAAACAAGGCTGATGGTGCAGGAGCAGTACCGCGTCTGGTCGGAGGAGCTTTTGCCGGACCTTTTGAAAGCCGGCCTTTCCGTTTTATCCTGGAATGATTTGAACGATGAGCAGGCAGCGTGGGCTGAGAGATATTTTCAAAGTGATATATACCCGGTGCTGACGCTGGTGAAGGTGGAAGGCAGCAAAAAATTTCCTCTGCTATCAAGCCGGAGCCTGAACCTGGGCGTGCTTGTAAAAAGCTACGGAAGCAAGAAAGCGGAGTTTGTAACGGTGCAGGTGCCAACCGTTATTCCACGGGCACTGCTGCTTCCTGGAGATGATTCCGGAGCTTCCATGATACTGCTGGAAGATGTTATTTGTCATTTTCTGCCAAAGGTGTTTTCTGGACAGCAGATCATTGCTTGCCATCCTTACCGTATCACCCGAAACGCGGATCTGGAATATGACGAGGAAGAAGCCTGCGACTTGCTGGCCTCCATTGAACAGAGCCTGAAAAAGCGTAAATGGGGCGCAGTAATCCGACTGGAGATTGACCCCCAAGTGGATGAGCGGATGCTGGCGCTTTTGCAGGATGCCTTTGAGGTGGGCGAAATGGAAATCTACCGTATTCCGGGGCCCATCAATTTTGATTTTCTGCTCAAGCAGCTTTACTTGCTGCCTGGGTTTGAGCAATGGAAATACGCGCCTTTTGAGCAGAGCGAGCCGGACGAGCTGAAAGATTCTTCGGTGTTTGACGCTGTAAGCCGCGGCGATGTTTTTTTGCATCATCCTTACGACAGCTTTGATCCTGTACAGCGCTTTGTGGAGGAGGCTGCGCAGGATGAAAACGTACTGGCCATCAAGCAGACGCTGTACCGTGTCAGTGGCCATTCCGCCATTGTGGAATCACTGGCCAAGGCCGCACAGAGCGGCAAGCAGGTGACAGCGCTGTTTGAAGTGAAGGCCCGCTTTGACGAGGAAAACAACATCCAATGGGGCAAATACCTGGAAAAGGCCGGGTGCCATGTGGTATACGGCCTGCCCAAACTGAAGACCCACAGCAAGATACTGCTGGTGGTAAGGCGTGAATCGGGCAAAATCCGCCGGTATGTGCATCTTGGCACCGGGAATTACAATGATGTCACAGCCCGGCTGTATACTGACATGGGGCTGTTGACCGCCGATCCTGATGTGGGGGAGGATGCCAGCCGGTTTTTCAACCTGGTTACCGGTTTTTCCGAGACGATGCCGATGCATGTGCTGACCCCAGCCCCCAGCAAGCTGCGCACGGAGTTTTTGCGGCTGATCAAAAGGGAGCGGGACAACGCTGAAAAAGGCTTGCCCGCCCGCATCGACGCCAAGATGAACTCCCTTGTGGACCCTGTGATGATCCATGCGCTGTATGAAGCGAGCTGTGCCGGTGTGGAGATCGACCTTACCGTACGGGGCGTGTGCTGTTTAAGGCCGGGCATCAAGGATGTGAGCCAGCGAATAACCGTTCGTTCCATTGTGGGCAGGCTCTTGGAGCATTCCCGCATCTTTCGCTTTGAGAACGCGGGTGAGCCGGAATTGTATCTCAGTTCCGCAGACTGGATGCCGCGTAACCTGGACAGGCGCATCGAGCTTTTGTTTCCTGTCAGGGATGAACGAATTCAGGAGCGTATCCTGCGCATCATGGCGCTGCAGAAACGGGATACGGCCAAAGCCTGGCTTTTAAACCCCGATGGCGTGTATGAGCGCATTCAAGAAAAGGAAGGGGCGGAGTGTTTCAACAGCCAGGAAGCCCTTCTTCGCGGAGAAAGTTAGGAAAGTTCCTGGCTTACGTGCGTATATAAGTAAGCAAACGACGGAGCATAAGGAGAAGGGGCGGTAGCCCCGGTGGCTTTTATGTTTGGGCAGTGGAAGAAGGATATTGACGCGGTATTGACACGGGACCCGGCGGCAAAGAGCCGTCTGGAAGTGATTCTGTGCTACCCCGGGCTGCAGGCGATACGCGCCCACCGCAGAGCCCACAAGCATTACCTGAAGGGACGCTTGCTGCTTGCCAGGCTGATCAGCCAGCATTCCAGGAACAGGACGGGGATAGAGATCCATCCGGGAGCCAGGATCGGCGATGGCCTGTTCATCGATCATGGGGATGGCGTGGTCATCGGTGAGACCGCGGAAATCGGCGATAATGTGACGATTTACCAGGGCGTCACATTGGGCGGCACCGGAAAGGAAACGGGAAAGCGCCACCCCAACATCGGAAACGGTGTCACCATTGGCGCGGGGGCAAAGATACTGGGTCCCATTACCATTGGTGACAACAGCAAGGTTGGCGCCGGCGCCATTGTATTGAAGGATGTCCCCCCCAATTGCACGGTGGTGGGCAATCCGGGCCGGGTAGTGAAAAAGAAGCAGCCGCTGATAGTGGGCGAGGTGGACCTGGACCAGGTGAACCTGCCCGACCCAGTGCAGGAGCGGATGGAAGCGTTGATCGCAAGACTCTCCCATTTGGAAAAGTGTTTGCGGGAGCACGCCAAAACATTGGGCTGTGACGACTGTATGAACAGAAATACACCCGAATGTCCCGCGGAATCAGGCCGATGTCGGGAGGAAACCGACGACTTGCTGCCGAAATGATGAATGATACCGCTCAAGGAGGAACGTATGCAGATTTACAACAGTCAATCCAGAAAAAAAGAAACTTTCATCCCTCTTCAGGAGGGCAAGGTGGGCATATATGCTTGCGGCCCTACGGTATATAACTATTTCCATATTGGAAACGCCAGGCCTTTCATTCTCTTTGACGTTCTTCGCCGGTACTTTGAACACAAGGGATATGAGGTGACCTTCGTTCAGAATCTGACCGATATCGATGACAAGATGATCAAAAAGGCCAATGAGGAAGGCATCACCGTAAAAGAAGTGGCAGACCGCTATATCGCCGCTTATTTTGAGGATGCCAAAGCGCTTGGCATCCGTCCTGCTACGTTTCATCCAAAAGCCACGGATCATATACCTCAAATCATTTCCATCATCGAAAAACTGATATCCAAGGGCTACGCCTATGCGGTAAACGGGGATGTGTATTACAGAGTCAAGGCCTTCGCTGATTACGGCTGCCTGTGCGGGCAGGACCTATCTGACCTGGAAACCGGGGCTTCCCAGCGGCTGGATGTGGAGACCGATAAGGAAGACCCCATGGATTTTGCGCTGTGGAAGGCCCAAAAGCCCGGCGAGCCCTCCTGGGAAAGCCCCTGGGGCCCGGGCCGGCCTGGCTGGCACATCGAGTGCTCCGCCATGTCCATGACATACCTTGGGGAAACCTTTGACATCCATACCGGCGGTAAGGATTTGCTTTTCCCGCATCATGAGAATGAGATTGCCCAGTCGGTGGGCGCTACCGGGAAGCCGTATGTACGCTATTGGATGCACAACGGTTTTATCAATGTCGACAATGAAAAGATGAGCAAATCACTGGACAATTTCTTTACCGTTCGGGATATCGCCAAGCTGTATGATTTGGAAGCCGTACGCATGTTCATGCTATCGGCCCATTACCGCAGCCCTGTCAACTTCAGCAAGGATATGATCGCCCAGGCCCACGCCTCCCTGACTCGGCTGTACACCGCCAGGGATCAGTTTGCTTTCCTTTTGCAAACTGCGACTGAGCGGGAACTGAATCAGGAAGAAAGCGATTTTGTACAGCGGGTGAAAAAAGCGCAGGAGCGCTTTGACCAGGCGATGGACGATGACCTGAACACGGCGGATGCCATTGGTGCGCTTTTTGAGCTGGTGCGGGACGGGAACGTGACGCTGAATGCGGGAAGTACCAAGGGTGCTGTGAAGGCCGCCTATGATATGCTGCTGGGGCTTACGGATGTGCTGGGCCTGCTTATGAAGAAAGAGGATGGCCTGCCCGATGAGGTGCAGCAGCTTGTTGACAGGCGTGCCGCCGCCCGCAAAAACAAGGACTGGAAGCTGAGCGACACCTTGCGGGATGAAATCAAAGCGCTGGGCTTTATTCTGGAGGATACGCCCCAGGGGCAAAAGGTCAGAAAAGGCGTATAATAATGTGTTACGAGAAAATGATTCCATCATTTTCTCGAGTTTGCACTTTTCATCTGCGAGCTTTACACGCAGCCGATGAAAAGTGCAAGAAAGGTTTGCTTTGCAAACGCCCCGCTTCTCATCTGGCGCAATCGTCGCGCTGGTTCACTGCCGCTGACAGCCCGGCGGTCTCAATTGTCGCGCTGCTACGCTGCCGCTTGCATCGCTCTGTTTCGACCGCTTCCTCCGCCCGGTTTATTACCCCCACTGGGGGCGGCCGGGCTCTGGAACCCGTTTCGCCAGCCTCCTCCACCCCACTCCTTTCCGCCACAGGCGGGAGCGGGGTGGAGGAGCCCGGCAAAACCGTGCGACACGATTGCAAATGAAGGGGCTTCAGCACCCCTCATTGCTTCCCCAAAGCCGTTTCACGAAAGGAGGAATGCGCATGAAAAACGCTTCTTCCCGCTGTGGAATGGTTCTTTTGATATTGCTGGGCCTTACCTTGCTGGCGGTTGCATCCGTTGCCATCTTTGGCGGCAGTCATATTGCCATTGACACGTATTGGTCACAGCACGGCGTGCTTTCGGTTATGCAACCATCCATGCCCGATGGTGAGATCAACGTGAATACGGCTGATTTGGATATGCTGATGCTGCTGCCGGGCATTGGTGAGACGATTGCCATGGAGATCATCATAGAGCGGAAATCAAACGGTCCATTCCATTTCCCGGAGGACCTGCTTGCTGTAAAAGGAATCGGAGCAAAGAAACTGGAAAGCATACTGCCCCATATCCGGCTGGATGACAAGCATTGACGTTGGAAAAGCTTTAAGCAGGAATAATGACAGAGGAGACAAGGTTTGCATGGATACAAATCATTCACAATATGCTGATAAGGAAAACGCCGCCCTGGCTTTTTTAAACAAGGCGGCGTCGGTATACAAACCGCGCGCAGGCTACGAGGATATCGTTCTGGAAATTTGCTTTACGGATATTCAAAAGACCTATCAAATGGTACTGGGGAAACAAAGCTGCGCGGTGCTGAAGGAAGGGTTTCGTCCATATGCCGCCAGGGCAGAGGCCACGTTTCCCGTTTTTGAGGATATGGCCAAAGGCAGGAAGAGCCCGGCCATAGCGCTTATAAAGGGCCAGGTCAAGACAAAAGGCGATTTGCGGATTCTCAAAAAGCTGGAGGATTTTTTTCCGGGTCTGGAAGTGGAAAGCTGATTCTTTCATCTTCGAAACGCGCCCATAACGGCGCCTGCCGTATCAACCTGCTCCGCGATCAGTTTGCCGATGGCCTGGGTGCCTACCCTTGGTTCATTGCCGCTGACCATGTCCAAAGTGCGCCATCCGGAATCCAGCACGTTTTTCACGGCCATTTCAACACAGTCCGCTTCGCTGCCAAGATGGAGCGATTTGCGTAGCATCATGGCGGCACACAGGATCATCCCGATGGGATTGACCATGTCCTGCCCTGCCAGGGCGGATTCCTCCCCCTGGGCCGGCAGATACACATAGGGCTTGTGATCGCCCATGAGAACGCATGACGCAAGGCCCAGGCTGCCGGTGATTCCCGCCGTGATGCCGGAAAGCGGGTGGTGCAGCATTGGACCCGCCAGCAGGACATCAAACCTTGACGGGTGCTTCAAAAGCTCCAATGCGAGCCGGTCCGGCTCCAGCCATTTTGCGGCTACGTCGGGATAATCCCTTGAAACGCGTTGAATCACATCCCGCCACATGCGGGTGGTGGCATCAAGATCAGGCAGGAACGCACCGCAGACGTATTTGCGCCGCTCTCTGGCCAGGCGGAAGGTAAGCCGTGTCACCTGGTCCGCATGGTTGGCCGTGGTGGATACCGTATCCACAGGCCTTTGTCCTTCCTCTTCCATGAAGGAATCGCAGGCTTCACCATCAAGGGGCCATACAAGCACCGTATCCATGCCGCCAAGAAGGCTTTCCCGCAGGGAGGAGGCATTATAAGGTGCCGGGGGAATGGCGCAGTACTGCAACCCGGCATACAGTTGAAGCCCGCTTATAAGCAGATGAGAGCCGGACTTTGAAGGCATATCCTGCGGGGGCTTGTTTAAGGCGAGGCTTGATGCTGCGCCTACCAGAACCGCGTCGGCCATGCGGCAGGATTCCAGCGTCTTTTCGGTAAGGGGCGTGCCATGCACCTGGATGGCGGTGCTGCCCAGTTTGTCCTCCACAAAGGTAAAGCTGTGGTCAAAGGCGCAGGCCACGCTGGTCAATACCCGCACCGCCTCCTTCATCACCTCGGGGCCGATGCCGTCCCCCGGCAGGCAGACGATTCTTGCTCTCATGGCGCACCTCCTGTCATCTTTGGAAGATATCATTACAGAAGAAATCATTCGCCCGGATGCTTGCCATATCCTGCAAGGTCCGGGCGGTGTATGCCGTATGCCTTATTCCCAATCCAGCGGATAGCCTGGCACGGGGTTATCAAGAAATCTGCCATTGTCCTTGAGCACGTTCAGCACGCTTTGAATGCTGCTGTCACTGGTATAAGGCGTAGGGGCAAAGTCGTTGTAATCTGTGCGGGAGGAGATTCGGCAGGGGATGATGCGGAATCCCTCCGGGGTGGCCGCACCGTTAAATACTCTAAAGCGCGTTTGAAAGATGTAAGTGCTCATATCACTGGGCTTTACGTTGCCGGCAAAGGAAAAGTTGCCAAGGGAATAGCAGATGTACTTGCCTTTGTATAGTTCGATGGGGTTGATGCGGTGGCTGTGGTGGCCGACGACCAGGTCGGCCCCGGCATCGATGGTCATTTTGCCAAGCTTCTGCTGGTTGTCGTTTGGCCTGTAATCCAGCTCATTGCCCCAGTGGAAGCTGACGATCACGATGGGGTACTGTGCCTTGGCGGCGGCCACATCTTTGGGTACCTGCTCAAACAGTGTGGGGTACTGGTCAAAGGTCTGATAGGAGAGCATGGCGATTTTAATGCCCTGGGCTTCATATACGCCCAGCTCGCCGCCGCCGGAATAGACGATGCCGGCGGATTTCAGCGTTTCCCGCGTTTCCTCATAGCCTGCCGAACCATGGTCATACACATGGTTGTTCTCCAGGGAAACGGCCTCGATATTGCCGGAAGTCAGGATTTGTACATACTCGGGCGGAGCGGAAAACAAAAAGGAGTTTTCCCGTTTGTCGGAATTGATGGGGGCGGTGGTCAGCGTGCCCTCAAAGTTGATAAGGGTCATGTCGTCCTGTGCGAAAATGTCTTTTACGTTTCGGAAGGGGAATGTCAAATCACCCTTTTGCTTGCTTAATTCTTTGTCAAATATGGATTTGCCGCTTTTGCGCACGTCACCACCGATGGTCACATCCCCGGTGAAGCTCATGGTCAGGAGAACGGAGCCATCCGCGGAGGGCACAGCCGTAGGTGTTGGCGTTGGAATGGCCGGATCCTGTGATGCTGAGGGACCTTGTGATGCGGCCGGATTTTGCGTTCCACCCGTCAGGTCCCAAATGGAAATCTCCTCATCCTCCGCCAATGCACCAAGGGTGAGGAACATCAAAAGGACCAGGAGCCCGGAAAGGACACGACGCATGAACAGCACCTCCGAAAACAAGGGTATTTTAACCAATGGAACGATGGACAAAACCAAAATCTTGCATTACAGCTCTTTGATGAAGGCTTCGATTCTTTCCAAGGCTGTACTTAGTTTATTGATGGCCGTGGCATAGCAGCAGCGGATGTG
>JAEZLW010000145.1 GCA_023415145.1 Bacillota bacterium
ATCCATGAGTTTCCGGAGATGGCCCCAATGGTTGCCCGCATACAATCCGGCGAGCTGTTTGAGTATGTACTGGCAAAGAAAGGTGATCCGTTTCTGTTCCTGGGAGACGCCATTATGCTCCCCTTCATGCATTCGGGTTTGGCCAGCATCGGGGATATATTCCTGGGCATAGGCGTAGGCTGGCTGATTTTTCAGTGGATGCGGCCCATGCCGCAAAAAAGAAAACGTACTGCACCTGGCAGAAGCGCTGTTTGATCCTTTCGCCCCTTTCCGGGGCTTTTTTATTGCCATGAAAATGAGAAAATTCTCATGGGAAATTAATGCTGGTCTTTTTGATTTTCCCAAATGAAAGACGTATACTTTTCCCGTAGGAGGTGATTGGTATGGGTTGTCTGTTGTGGCCTTTCGCTGCGGTTATTGGCATTGTAGGCGGTGCGCTGGGCCTTGCCGGGAAGATCATCGGCTTCATACTGGGCGCCATTGGCGGCCTGTTTTCGCTGGTTTTTGCCTTGATTCTGGGCGCTGTCGGCGTGGCTTTATGTATGACCATCATCGGCGCTGTGATCGGTATTCCGTTAATCCTGTTTGCTGTAGGTCTGGCCTTGCGCGCCATCTTTTAATCCATGAAATCTGTCTGGCATCCCGTAAAACCGCCGAAGCAGAACGCTTGGGCGGTTTTGTTATGTGTGATGAATCAGTAATGTTTACAAATATACTAAGGCTGCCAAAATGGCTGCAGCAACCGAACCTACCACATCGAAAATGATATCAAAATCCGTATCCTTCAGGCCCCGCTGCATCTTTGTTTTATTCTTTTGGTCATTCAGAAATTCGATGATTTCAAATACTGCGCCCGCTGCAATACCCAGAGCTGCAATAAAGACAGCACGGAAGAGCATTGATCCGCCCGGAGCCGTTATGCTTGACAACGTCAGGTAAATCAGCAGCGCAAAGGAAAAACTGCCAAACGCGTGCAGACATCTGTCAAAATACTTCACCCGATGATACATGTCCAGATATAACCCCATAACAGTGTGCAAGAAGACAGTGATCGCAGCAAGCGTCAGTACAAGATAGGGGATGCTGATTCTAAAGATGCAAAGCGCCAACAGATAAGCTAAAAAAAATCCGGCAGGAACTGCCGTAAATTTTACGCATTTTGATTCCTTCTTTTTCACATACCGTATAATGGTAAAGACCTCAGCGGCGACAAACAAAAAGAGCAATATGTAAAATGCAATTTCCATCGCGTACCTCCTTCCATCATGTCTGTCTATCTTGCTAAAAGATTGCAGAAATGATACAAAGCAAAACCTGCCTTTGCACAAATATAGTTTTTTAACAAAATGCTTGCAATACGAGTCAATGCATGGTAAAATAGTTTTTGCTGATTCACGCTGATTCAAGGAGGTGAACGAAATTGCCGAACATCAAGTCTGCTATCAAGCGCGTCAAGGTCAGTGAAAAGAAGAATCTGCGCAACCGGATGATCAAGAGCGGGGTGAAAACCGCCATCAAGAAATTCCAGGTTGAGTTGGCTGTGAGCCCCAGTGCTGCCAACGTGCAGTTAAGCGCAACCACCTCCGCCATCGATAAAGCGGCTTCCAAGGGCATTCTGCATAAGAATACGGCCAACAGAAAAAAGGCCCGTCTGGCCCGCAGTCTTTCCAAAGCGGTGGCCCAGTGATTTGCAGGATAGAGAACATATATCCCCAAGAACCCCTTTCCATTATGAAGGAGGGTTCTTTTTTTCTTCGAGAAAATGGCGCTGCCATTTTCTCGATTCTGCGCTTTTCGCCTGTGAGCTTTGCTCACTGTCGGCGAAAAGCGTAAGGAATGCTTGCTCCGCAAGCGCCCCGCCCGACCGGCAAAGCCGATCGAGACGATTTCAAATGAAGGGGCAACGCCCCTTCATTGCATCCCCAAAAGACTTTGCAAATTTGTTGATAATATAAAGGCGGAAGCAATTGATGCTTTCCGCCTTTATATTCACAAAGCCAGCTCAATCCCACTTCTGTGCAGGAGGAGGAACGATAGCACCCGGGCGCTTGCTTCCCGATTTGAGCACAAAGCCCAAGTCACAGTCAAAATTCCGGCCTCCGCTTGTCACCATCACATCACCTGTATAGGCTGTATCGCCCTGGCTGCCGGTAAGCGCGCTCACAAGCAAGGGGTAATCAATCCGCTGCACTGCCGGAACAAGCTCAGGATACATCGAAACCTGCACCTGGCTTACCATGGGGTACACATTGTCAAACAGGTAATAGCCATGGGCATCTGTCTTTGCCGATGCCACCTGCTGCCCATCCTGGACGAGTATTACAATGAGGCCGGGAATACCGGGTTCGCCGGCATCCTGCAATCCATTTCCGTTCTCATCCAGCCAGGCATAGTCCCCCAGCTTTCCGGTTTTGACAGCGCCGATATCCAGCATTGCCTGATCCTCCCCCATGTTCAGAAGGAAATTGTAGCTTAAGCCTGAAGCGGTATCTTCGATAACGCTTACAACCTCTTTGGAAGTAAGCCGCGCATCATCAGGCTTCACAAACAGATATCCTTGCGGCAGCTCAGCGCCAATCCTGTATTCACCCGGCATCAACTGATCGAAGCGGTATGCGCCATCCTCGCCTGTTGTCACCATCTTAAGCGGCGTCATCGTGTCATCAGCACTATATAGCGATACCTGCGTGCCTGCAAGCTGTATGATGCTGCCTTGCTCATCTGCCCAGACCGTCCCCTCAACAGAAGTATACTGCTTCACCCCTGCCCGTATCTCCGAAATCTCCTCGCCTTCCAGGAGCGTCAGGCCATGCAGGATCATATAGCCAGGAGCACCATCATGGAACATGTTCTCCCCGGCGCCGGTGTCCGCTGCGATGCTGTTTTGCGGCAGGCTCACAGTTAGCTTATACGTACCCGGTTGAATAACCGGCACATGATACGATCCGTTTTCATCAGTGGTAAGTTCCGTAAAGACGCTGCCGGTCAATGTATCCAATACCTGCACGCTGAGCCCGCTTAAAAGCGCTTCCTCTGGCTCCTGGAGGCCGTTGTTGTTTTCGTCCAGCCATACATGCCCCTGCAAGGAAGCGGGCAGCGTACCGCCTACCATGCATCCATCCAGCCTTTCCCCCATCGGTATATCGATGTCCAGGCTTCCTTTTGCTTCAAGGGATGGTTGCATCAGAATATTTGCTCCCGCTCTTGTAAATACCATGGCCGGGGGCAGTGATACGTTCAGCGTGTACATGCCGGGGCGGAGACGGTCAAGCATAAATACGCCGTCCATCCCTGTGAGCATACTTGCAGCTTCCTGGCCGGTACGCCGGCTTATTAGGATGATTCGCACACCGGATAATGTTCCTTCCCCCTCTTCCTTGATCCCGTTAGCGTTGCCATCATGGAAGGCTGTGCCGGACAACCTTCCCAGGGCCACCGCCCCGCACAAAGGAACGCGCTTTGTCTCCCCAATCGAAAGATCAAACGCATCGCTAAAGGCCGTCAAATCCTCACTGTATACATCGCTGCCTCCCGCTGCTTTTGCGGCATATACGGTATCTTCCGGCAGAAGATAGGACAGTATGTAACGGCCTGGATGCAAATCTGCAAAGGTAAAACTCCCATCCGCACCAGTTGTAAAGCTCTTAACTTCCTGCCGGGATTCGTTTAGCAGGCTCACCAGCACATTTTCAAAGCCACTTTCTCCCGGGGAGAGAAGTCCGTCATCGTTGGCGTCGGCAAATACCTGACCCTGAACACCTGCCGGCAATATGACTCCGGCGTATACCCCGGTGACCCGTTCACCCAAAGCCACGGAAATGACTTCGGTAAACCCTTCATTTTTCTTCATGACCTGTACGCGGCTTCTGTACTCCCCATCGCTCAGTTTGGTAAACATATATCCCGCCGGCTTTTCCACTGCAAGGGTATAGGCCATGGGCATCAGCCCACCAAAGGTATACTGGCCGGTGGCATCTGTTTCCACACCTGCCACCATATTCCCTTCCTGATCCAGCAGCCTCAAAAGCACACCGGCAACAGGCTTCTCCCCAGAGTCGTAGAGCCCGTTATAGTTAATATCCGCAAATACGCTGCCGGATAAGCTGCCGGGGACGACAGCGCCAACGCCAACAGCCCGGCGCTCCCCGCTGGACATCGTCAATGAAACAGTCGTCTCCCGCCTGCCGGTACGCTGGTCAAAAAGGTTTTTATAGTCCGAATCACTTACTGGAACGCGTGTAAACACGACACCTGTGTCCGGCAGAACAGCACGCAAACTGTATTCGCCGCCCCGCAGGCTGTCAAAGCGGAATGCCCCCTCCTGCCCTGTCACAATGCTGCCCAGTGCCTTAGCATTGGCCGATCTTGTCAGTTCCAGGGTAACGCCGCTCAATAGCTGTTCACCATCATCCCATATGCCGTTATAATTGCTATCCAGGAAAGCCACGCCTTCCAGGATCACCCCCGGTACAAAGCCGATGTTTTGATTTTCCTCCCGTGTGCCGGATTCAAATGTATACCTGCGTTCTCCTGCACCAACACCTTCGGTGGTAATAATCGAGCGGTTCACCCCGCCCGTTAAGCTGAAGCGCGTAAAGCTCATACCGCTTGGACCTTTTACTGTAAACAGGTACGAATCAGTCCTTACAATGACCTCATATCGGCCCGTATCATCTGTGGTATATGCATAGCTTTTTCCGCCGCGGCTGCCCAACAGTGTAATCTCGCAACCGGCAAGGCCCGGCTCATCATCATCCATGATGCCGTCCTCATTGGTATCTCTCCAGATTCGGCCTCTGATCAAACCGGTTTTTATGCCTCCAACGCCGAACTCCTCCGTCTGACCTTCCAACAAGGTAAAAGGTTCCGTAGTCCCCTGGCGGCTGTCAGCCATAGGTACGGTATTCCGCTTTAAGCCGCTGACATCCCCCTGTTGGGAGAGCCAATATCCCTCCGGCAGCGTGAAGCGGATGTAGTAACTGCCTGGTGTAATGCCGCCAAATGAGACCTGGCCGTTCCTGTTGGTTTCCCCCTCTGCGACAGCATTGCCGCCCTCCATGGGGTACACTTCCACCAGTGTGCCCTCGATAGCCCGCTCATATATGCCCTGCAATCCGTCATTATTGCTGTCCCAGAAAGCATTGGCTACCAAAGTACCGGGTGACACCGCGCCTGCTAAAACCTGTAGGTTTTGGCCGCTTTCCAACAGGAAGGGTTCCTCCGCCCGCAAGTCTGCAAGTGCTTTTCCAATTGGCAATGTAATGGACAGGCGGTATTGCCCAGGCGTCAAATAATCGAACCGGTATTGCCCATCTACGCCCGTTTGAACCGATTGAACCTGTGCCCAGGTCCCGTTTTGCTCTGCCAAAAGGCTCACCATCACACCGTCAAGGGGGGCTTCCCCTGCTCCCAAATCGCCGTCCCTGTCAGGATCATCAAACACATACCCTAAGACAGCGGCAGTTTGCAAAAGCATGGCGGCTTGCGGCATTGTATCCTGGCCCGGCAAAATATCAACCGAGAGGGATGCAGTTACGCTTCCGTGCAACAACTCCATCTGCCACACGCCTGATTGATCAGCCAGTACTGACCGGGGCAGTATGACGTTCACTTGATATAACCCTGGGATCAAGTCGGCAAAAAGGCACTGGCCGTTTTCATCCATCAAGCCCTGCCTGTCCTCCGGCCCCGTCATTGTCACCGGGATGTCTGTAAGCCCGCTGCCGTTGAATTGTATCAATAGCTTCCCTGTTACAGTCTCTTCCACCGCAAGCTGTCTGGCTTCTCCCGCCGGAACCTGGACAACAAGCTCAACAAGCCCTTTTTGCCAGGCCTGCATGCCCTCCGTTTTAATGGCTAGCCCCTGAGGCACTTGAAAAGACAGCGTATACGCGCCGTTGAACAACTTATCAAAGTAGTAAGAACCAGTATCATCAGGGGCGGAATCGGCAATAAGAGCGCCATCCAGATACAGCGATGCGGTACCCAGGGGATAAGTGTAGCCAAGCAGTTTCACCTTAAGTGAGCCTAGCCTGCGCACTGGCGCATTTTGCGATATTTCTCCGCCGTACGGCATCGTTATGGCCGGAAGCAAAGCTGTCAAGCCCTCTGCCTGCACATACCCGTCACCCGGATAAAAGCCGGCTTGAGAGGATAGTGTATCAAGCAGCTTCAGCATCACCTGATAATCCCCAGCAATAAGCCCGTTAAAGCTGTACTGCCCCTGTGCATCTGTCACGGCGGACGCCACCGCCTGGCCTTTTTGCAAAAGCGCGATCTCAGCCCCTACAACACCCACCTGATTCTCCTGTTCATATACGCGGCCATACAGCGAACACATCTTGGTAAACGCTATTTGAACATCTTTGCGTTTATGTAAGTCTGTTTGCGCTGCCAGATACATTCCGCCCAAGCCAGGCTGTCCGGCAATAGCCGTATTGTCGGGAAGCTTGGCATACAGCTCTCCCATCTGGCTGCCAATGGATACGCCGGAAAAGTCAAAAGCTCCCTGAACATTCGTAATACAGTGATAACTGATGTTGGTTAAGCCGCGCCACAGCACAAGCTGTCCCGCTGCGCCGCTTTCGTAATCATCCATACGCCCATTACCATTAGCGTCATCAAACATCCGTCCGGATAAGGCGGCAGCCTTGCCTATTTTCAAAGACAATGAACCTTCTTCATCCGCAAGATATGCGCTTTCCCCCGCCCATTGAGGGGTTTGGACCAGCGTTGGAACCTGCACCGTTCCTGATTTCCTTGACACATGAACAGGGAGTATGGCCTCTGCACCCGCCTTCATGCTCAGAGCCGTTACCTGTGTCCAATCACCGGCAAACAACTCCGCATCTACCCATACCGACGCGGGCTGCGGCGCTTGATCCGTGGTGATAAAGACCTGCCCTTGGGGCATTCCCCTCAACTTAATGCCCTGAGGAAGGATAACCATGTGCAATACGGAAGGAACATCTCCTGTTTTGAAAAGAAGTTCCCCGTAGCCATTTTCGTTAAGGGCAGCCTCGCCGCTGCCGGACGCAAAGCCCAGCGGCTGCAGCGATAAAGCCTTGCCAGATTTGTTTTCAGCTTTTAATATGTCATAGGCATATGTTGCCGGTTGTGAAAGGCCCAATGCAGCATCCGCTACCGGACATCCTTCCTGCCGCTCACCCCAAAGAAGTAAACCATCGGGATTATCCAATGTCGGTACTACGCCGGTCTCGTTCATAATCCAGACAGCGCCTGCTCCATCCCCCGCCCCGAAGGATGCGGCAAATTCCACAGACATTGTCTGTCCCGCTATGAACGACCCCGAGAAAGTCAGTACAGCTATATCAGCCTGTTCTCCATGGCTGACCGCCACAACAGGCGCAGCAAAACCATTGTCCTGTATCCGCCAGCCATCGGGCAGCCTTACCGCCAGCCTGGGATTGTCTACTTGAGGCCCTCCCTCATGATCCACCGTCAGCATCACACGGCCCTGCGCATTGGCCACTGCGGATACATGCATAACGGCCCGGCTGTCAAGCACCCTTACTCCAAGGTCGATACTGCCGCCTTCCCCGTATGCTGTAACCGGAGTTCCGTCACGGTCCGGGTATTGGTATTGCCATGCCTGCTTTACGGTGATGCCAATCCTGGCTACGCTGGCCTTCCCAGCTTCGGGCATACGGCGTGCAAGTCCAACCTGAAGGCTGATATCCCCCAGCACAAACCTTTCGGGTACAAACGGTTGTCCGTCATCCGTATAGTAAACAATTCTGGCAGAAACAGCCTTCAGCCCATCAAGAGACAGCTTTTGACCGGAAGCAAGATTTCTTTCGTTGCCGATCATTTGCCCATTTTCATCAAATACCCGGACTTTGGCCTGCATCCCTTCCATGCCCGGCGTGACAGATATGCTCCTTAACTCTTTTCCCGTTTGATCCGGATGAGGCACACCGGCATGATCCAGCAGTACAAGGTTTCCGATATCCACCGCGTAGTGTTGAAGCGGAATCGTATTCTCTTGTATATCCGGGCTTGAAAGACGGAACTCCGCCGTTTGGTCTTCGGCATACAAATCACCGGTTGGTTTGGTTTCAATCACCATGGCTCCCGACAGGCGGCTAAACAAAGGAACGGGTACATTTTGAACCGTTATTCCGGTTACACTGTCTTCCGTACCCAGGTAAGGGACAATCTCAAATGATACATCTCCTGCCGGTACTGTGCCCTCCGGAGACAGCGTCTGACGCAGAGTGTATACTCCTTCCGGCAACGGTGCCAATGAGCGGTAAGTGCCATCTTGCCCGATTGAAAAGGAAAGAACCGCCTGCCCGTCTGCATTAAGCACGGCAAAGCTGGCGCCGCCCAAAGGATGTCCACTTTCTGAGTGCGTATTGTCAAGCAGGAACAGCCCCTCCCGTGCGTAAGCAAGCACATCCGCCCGCAGGCTGTCCTCCCCGTTCCAAGCTACAGGAATAACATCCTGACAGACATAAGCGCCGGGCATGCTTTCCATTACAGGCCGTAAAGAAAGGCCCAGCTGGGCATCCTGCCTATTCACAGGCAGTGATTCAAGAAACCCTGCCTTTTGCTGCTCCTGGGTGCGGTTGGCTGTGATTTCTCCCAGTTTTGTATCACCCGCCATCACCTCAAACGTACCGCTTAAGGGTACAGTCTGCCACTGCAAAAGTGTGTTGAGCTTTAGCCCCCTGAAGGAGACGGATAGTGATATTTCCTCGCCTGATGATGCGGAGGCTGACACAAGCATTAAAAAGGCAGCCAGAATCAAGCCGCCTCCAAGGAAAATATGCCATAGTCTTTGCGAGATGAAATCCCTGCCTGATTGCCAGCGCTTCATATGTGCTCCTCCATCAAAAGAAAAGCCTGCGTTACAGGCATTTCACTGCGTATCCATGATCAGACCAAAAAACATCCGGCTTCCCCTATGTAATAGTAAAACACCCAATACCCTTTGTCAACCATTCCCGCCCGGACTGATATGTAAAAATACGGCAATCTTGTACATTCCATGAAATAGCTAACCGTGACTTCAGCCAACTTGACTATCCCACCGACTATGTTATAATCGTTTTGCTTGATATCAAGTATTCTATTAATAATGGAGTAGATTTTGATGGAAATAGCTCAAAAGGTTGCCATCGTCACAGACTCATCTTGCGATTTGACGCAAGAGCAATTGGATGCGCATCACATCCATATGATTCCGCTGCGCATCATCTGCTCCAAAGGAGAATTCCGGGACAGGGTGGAAATCAATCAGGCTGAGCTTTACGCGCTGATGGAACATGAATTGCCAAAAACAAGCCTTCCCCTGCCGGAAGATGTAAGCGGGCTTTATGATCGTCTTGCGAATGAAGGCATAACCCATGTGTTGCACTTGTCCATATCCGCCAGCCTCAGCGGTACCTACAATATGGTACGTACGATCGCCAAAGAATACGAAAACCGCCTTCACATCACTTTGTTGGACAGCTGCACCTTATCTGCAGGCCTTGGGATGATGGTGATGGAAGCGGCCGAGACTTTGGAAGCTACCGGATCATTGGATGCGGCTGTGGAACGTATCAAGGCCGTTCGGGAAAAGCAGCTTGCCATGTTCATCATCAAAACGCTGGAATTTCTGCGAAAAGGCGGCCGTATCGGTCTGGTTGAAGGGATGGTGGGCACCATCCTGCAACTAAAGCCAGTGATCTTTGTCAACCCCGAGGGTGTATACCAGACGCTGGCCAAAGCCCGGGGCTATGCCAACGCGCTGGATACCATGGTGAAAGAGGCGGTATCCCGCTTTGGCAAAAGCAGAATCCGCCTCTCTGTCGTCCATGGCGCAGCAGCGGCCGAAGCGCAAAAACTGTTGGACCGCCTGAAAGGGCTGCTCAATATTCAAGATAGCAGCATCAGCCCAGTCAGCCCGGTTCTTGCCATCCATACAGGGCCTGGCCTCTTGGGTATAGTAGCTCACGAGTTATAAGGGACGGCATCCCTGGTGGCAAGGCTCAGGATATAAAGGCTTCTCTTTGCATACGGGCTTGGGAGGCCTGGTAAAGCAAGGCTCCCAATGGATCAAATACAGCTCCAGCACAACTTCCAGTTCAACGTCGAAGCACAGGTCGTTCGAGCAAACAGGCGCGCATACAAGACGTACACAAGGCACAATGATCAGGTTATGGCGCCAGCACTCTGAGGGAGCGCATTTCAGGCGCAGGCAGGCATCCATTTCAACCACTGCCGGACAGAAATATTCACAGCCGGCGGCATCCCGTACACAGGCACAGACCGGGATGAACACATGGAACATCGCCTGGCCCCATCCTGCATTGCTCTTGGCCGGTTCCCACCAGGGCTGCGCACCGCTTTGCTGTACGGATAATAGCTGGAACGGAGGCTTTGCGCATTCCGGCAGGCAACTCACACATAGCTTGGTGCACAGACGACGCTGCCATTCCCGGCCGCTGCATATGATTTTGGGCAACAACACCTGGGTGGGTTCCGGCTCATGCTTGCAGCGCTCCTTGGGCGGACATGGGCGCGGGCACGGCGGCGGGCAGGGCTTTGGACATGGCGGGGGGCACGGCGGGGGGC
>JAEZLW010000175.1 GCA_023415145.1 Bacillota bacterium
GCACTACCGCGCGGCAGGCGGCCTTGCAGGCCATCAGCCTGATGCGGGAAAAGGGCATGCATGTCAGAAGCCTGACGTTAAACGCCAAGGAAAAGCAGTGTCCCGCGCTGACCCGCTGCCACCCGGACCATTGCGTGCGGGCCAAAGGGCATTTTCTCAGGCTGCCTGATGCGCTGTATGAGATGATGGAGCAAACGGACTGGAACGGCCAGGCCGTGACCGATATGGCGGACAAGCATCTGCTTTGTCCCTTTGAATTCGCCCTGTCGCTCTCCGAAATTGCCGATGTGGTGATCTGTGATTACAATTATGCCTTTGACCCGGCAGCCAGAATCAAGCGCATTTTTGAATGGCGTACCGATTTGACATTGCTGGCGGACGAAAGCCACAACCTGGCTTCAAGGACGCGGGATATGCTATCGGGGCTTTGCGACGGGCAGTATCTACAAAAGTACCGCGCCATGCTCGGGAAATCCGCCGGTAGGAAAGGAATGCTGTACAAAGCGCTGACTGGGGTTTTGAATCCTTTGCGGTCTATCCCTTTTGACGAAGATGCACAGGAAAAGGAGATCGATTCCCTGCCGGACGGGCTTATTGCTGCCATGCAAGCGCTGTTGGAGCAAATCATGGAATCCTTCGGCAGCCCGCCTCCCGGTGAAGCAGGGCAAGCCCTTGGGGAATTGTATCAGCTTGTGATCAGCTTCTGCGCTGCGGCGGACCGGGGACTATCAAATTACGCGCTGCTATGCCGCCGCCAGGGCAAGGAACGGGCTGTCAGGCTATTGTGCCTGTCCGTTGCGGAGCACTTGGCTTTTGTCACGAAAAAGCTGTCCGGCGTGGTCTGCTTTTCTGCTACGCTGTCGCCCCTTTCCGCCATGCAAAAGCTTTTGGGCGGCGGGGAGGAGGATGCATGCTTTGCGCTTCCATCGCCCTTTCCTCCCGAAAACCTGCTGGTTTTGCGCCATAGGGTGAATACCCGGTACGCCTTGAGAAGGGAGACGGCCAATCAGGTGGCGGAGGCGGTGCTGAAGGCCTTTGCTGTAAAGCCCGGCAAGTATATCGCCTTTTTCCCCAGCTATGCCTATTTGAAGCTGGTGGGGGCGGAGCTTCAAAATTCCGACCCGGCATTGCCGCTGCTCATTCAGGAAAATGGCATGGAGGAGGCGGCCAGGGACGCGTTTCTTGCTCAGTTCACGGCTGACAGCAAGCCCTTGTTGGGCCTGGCGGTGCTGGGAGGCGTATTTGCCGAAGGCATTGATCTGCCCGGCGAGCGGCTGCTCGGCGTGATGGTGGTAGGCGTAGGGCTGCCCATGGTCTGCCCTGAGCAGGAAGTACTGCGCCGCCATTATGAAAAAGCCCTGGGTGATGGCTTTGCTTACGCTTACCGTTATCCGGGCATGCACAAGGTGCTGCAAGCGGCAGGGCGTGTGATCCGCTCGGAAACCGACCGGGGCGTGGTGCTTTTGATTGACCAACGTTACTATCAGAATGATTATTTGTCGCTGTGCCCCCCGCATTGGCGGTTTGAGGGGGAGAGTTTGGAAAAGTTCTGGGATTTGAACAAACAGAATAGCTGATGTTTTGTCTCTGTAATCAGGCATGTATGAAGAACCCCCGGCCAGGCCGGGGGTTCAGACCGTCATCGACTAAATCGTTTTTACTTGCCAACCGAATGGTCATCCCAAACACTGGCTGTCAGTACCGCCTTTTTTGCCTCCACATTGCCGATGGCCTTGTTATACACTTCCTTGGCCGTGACAGCCGTCAGGAAGCCGTAGGCAATGCATTTGGGGACATACGCCCAGGTGAAGCTTTGGAAACCATAAAATAATGCCTGCGCCAGCACTTGGGCAATCAGCGCCACGGCGTATACAATGTACTCGGTTCTCACCTTGACGATCTTTTGGTCTATGGGCAGCTTGATGAACTGCACCATCAGCACGACAAACGTCACCTGTCCGGCGAAGGAGGCGAATTCTTCTGGCGTCAGGTAATCTGCAATGCCCGTATCGGCTACGCCCGCAGCCTCCGCTATCGATAGCAGGGGATAGCAAACACACAGCAACAGCATGGAAAGAAAAATGGTGGTAAAGAGAATCCGTTTCATAGTGCATCACTCCCATTCGCTTTGATCCGCCGCCGGATTACCTTGTTTGCGGGATGTACCGCTCAAACTGGTCACAGAGCAGGGCACTGCTTTGCCGAGCGGATCGGCTCATGGAAAGGATATTCATTTATTTGGAATATATCACTATGCCAATGAAAAACGGCCCGGTAAAGGGCCGCTCAGAGGGTTGTCAGACTGCAGCCTCTGCCAATGGAGATTCTTCCGTTTGCATCAAAATTGCTTCCTTGCTGCCAATGGTCTGATCGTAGTGTTCAATTTTCATGTTCAAACGGTCCAGCGTCTTTTGCATTTGCGCCATACGTTCGGCCAACTGATCCCGCTCGCGGACCAGAAGCGCCTTTCTTAACTCAGCCGTTTCTTCTCCCTGATGGACGAGGGCCATGTATTCAATCAGCGCTTCGATGGGGATGCCCGCGCTGCGCATGCACTTAACAAATTCCACCCAATTCAGGTCCATTTCCGTATAATCACGGATGCCGCTTTGGTTGCGGTTCACGCTGGGGATGAGCCCTACCCGCTCATAGTAGCGGAGGGTGTCGATGGACAGGCCGAATTTTTGACTTACCTGCGCGATGGTCATGGGAAGCACATCCTTTTCATGATGATACCATGTGTGCTTTCTTTGGTCAAAGGGTACTTCTGCTGGCTCCAAAAGATTATGTACAGAGCAGCAGGGCCAGCGCAATCAATGGCAGTACCGCCAGGAGGACGGCCAATGATCCCAGGAGATACAGGCATGCTGTCGGCTTTATGCGATGGCTTTCATGCTCATAAAGCGCGCTGACATATCCATCTTTGGCCATCAAGCCCAGCATGATGGATCGTGGGCTGTGCATGGTTTTGATCATGTTTTTTCCTTTCATCGAAATTGATCCGGCGGCAGCCGGGAGAACGAAAAAAGACAATACATCCAAAATGAGCACAATGCCTGGAGCATGCTTAAGGTCAAGCATTTTTTTCGGGGATGTGATGCTTTTGTTGCAAAGATTGTAAATACTTCCGAAAGGAGCAAGCAGCGTATTGCACTTTTGAACAATATGGAATATAATGGTATCAATATGATGGGCCGATAGCCTCCCCAACAAATCGACGAGAACCGTATGCTGCCTTCTGTGCTGAGTTATTGACCGGATGCATCTCTTTTGAACTTACCTGACAACAACCAAAAATGCTATTCATGCACGTATGCCTCTTTCATGTATCGTCCTGTTCAATGTGCTACAAAAGCCAGAGAATCCATAATGCCCAACATGGGCCGGGCATACTCTTTCACAAGAGGTGACGCCCTACGTTCTGGAAGGAACTAACAACCATGGAAAAGAAGCGAATCGAAGCGAAATCGCAGGTTATCCTGCGTGAATTTGGCATGAAGACCGACGGCCAGATTGATGTGCTAAAGTTGGCGCAGAACGCGGGTTTTGTCGTCGGCAACGCGAACCTTGACGACGATGAGGACGGGATCATCCTGGTAAACACCAAAGAGGAAAAGATACTGGGTGTAAAAACCCAAAAGCTCATCGGTGTCAACGCAAGGCGTGACCTGCCTTTCAAACGTTTTATCATTGCCTGTGAGCTGGCGCACTACTTTTTCCATATGGAGAAAAGGAAGGGGGGCGATATCGTTCTTGCCAGGCGTGAGCGCCTGAAAGACCGATACGGCGATGAAAACGAAGCGGACTATTTTGCCGCATGTCTGTTGATGCCTGCCGATGCGCTTTGGAAAAAGCATGGTGAACTGAATGAGATGGGAATATTGCCTGGCGAGATGCCGTCAAGGCTGAGCAAGCTGTTTAATGTGCCTGTAGATCGTGCACAGAGGCGAATGGAAGAGGTGGGTTTGGCCACGTAGTGAGGTGTGGCAGATGAAGAAAACGGACGAGCAAACATATCTGGATCTGGTAAGTTCGCTGTACGAGAAGGATTTTGAGACAACGGACAGCTATTCTGCGCTGGGCTGCGATCCCTTTCAGACAGATCAGCAAAGAAGGCGCGATCTGGAGATCACATCGCTTCTTAGAGAGTATGTAAAGTACTACCGGATCAAATCGTCAAATGGCAAAAGGTACAGGGCCGTGCTTTTTTGGGGATGTGCGTCCATTACCTTTATGCTGCTTCTGGCCTGCGTGTTTTCCATTGTATGGTGGACCATACAAAAAGATAAAGATGTCAATGATATCATAGCGCTGGTGACATTGTGCGCTACGCTGATCGGCGCTGTGATCGGGGTTTTAAAGATCATTACGGCGTATGTGTTCCCTCGGGAAGATGAGAAGTATGTGACCGGCATTGTGGAATCGATACAGAAAAATGACCTGGAAAACAAAAAGGCGAACATGGATGCGTGGACGTATAAGTAGGCATCAAAAATACTCCCCTCTTTTTGATGGCAGCTATATGGTGAGGAATTTTATCCGCGGCCTTATGGAGCGGCTTTTTTTTGACAGGGAGGCGAACCTGTCTGTTCGAGGTGGTAGAAGAGAGGTATTGAGCTGTTTGATGCAAACCGTACTTCGGCAAGCTGCCATTTGCTTGCCGCAAGGCGTAGGCATAACCCGGCCACGTCGTCCTGATCGCAGCGAAGGACCTTTGAAAGCCTGGATTATTAAAACCTTCTCCGTTTTTTTGTTGCCATTGGATGAGTGGTCAGCCAGCCGCCAATTTGAGCAGCAGGCTTGTATCATCCCCCCGCCCGGCCTCCATAAGCCTGGCCCCGGCAAGGATGGGGAGCCACTTTAGGATGGCCTTCGCTTCTATGCCTGATTGCTGGCAATAAAATTCCAGATAATATTCCGCCGCCTCTTTCCCGTGGAGCAGGTACAACAAATACGAGCGGCAGGCATCCGCCTGCGCGCTGCCGCAGGAAGCGTCGACCCAGTCGATGATGGCAAGGCCGTTGTCAGTATAAATGAGGTTGAACGGGTGAAAATCCCCATGGCAGACCACCTGATCGGATGCCATGGACTCAAGCAGCGACAGCAAACGCTGCTTTACGCTGTCCGTCAGAGCGGATGCGGCGGTGATCCTTTGGCGCAGTTTTTCCGATTGGGAGGGCAGGCCCGAACCCGGCGTTAAGTGCATTTGCACTTGGAGGGCAACCGCCTGCATGAGGTATTCCGCCGCGCGAGACCTGTCCTTTTCCATCAGCTCGCCAAGAGACGGGCCGGGCACGTGCTCCATGAGGATGGCAAACCGGTTCTCCATGGTTACCACCCCGTATACCCGGGGTGCGGACAGCCCGGCAATATATACCCGCTGCTGGATATCCGCTTCATACAGAACGGCGTCTTCCGGCGTACCTTGGTGAAAGAGCTTCACGGCCTGGCCGTCGCACAGGTAGACGTCGGCTTGCGCGCCGCGGCCGATGAGGTTATCGGGGTGGATAGGATGTGTCATGAGAGCCTCCGTCTATTCAATGTTCCTTCCGGCATCACGGCCCGATTTTTGATCAGCAGCATGCGGAAGGAGGATTCATTCCAGTGCGATTCCGGCACTTCGGGCGGACTTCACCGGAGCTGCCTGGAGGCATGATTTCCGCTGACGCTCGCAAAGGACAGGGCTGCCGTTTTCCAACAGCCATTGCATGGCATCTTGCCAGGTCATCATATGCTTTGCTTCTTGTATGCGATGGCGTCAATCTGAACCTGCAGCCCATCCGTGCCGCCCCTGTGCGCAAACTCGGTGGCGATGGTTTTGCGTGCGGGGTAATTGCCTTGAAACCGCTCCTTGAAAACCTTTTCCATGATAGGAATATTCCAGGGGTCTTTTAAAAGAACATCCACCTTGACTACGGAGTCCAATGTCAGGCCGATGGTATCAAGACGGCGGCTCATATCATCAAGCGCGCCGTGTACCTGCATTTCCACAGTTTGGCCTACATTGCCCACGCAGAAGGTGAGAAAAACAAAGTCTCCGGCCTCCACCATTTCCGAAAAGGCGAGTTCCCCGTTGATGCTATGCCTTGTAATACCGCTCATTGTATGAACGAGCTCCTTTCACTTTTTAAATGAAAGGATAACAGAAGGCTGCTGATGCATCAACCCCTGCATGTGTGTAATTTTGTATGCATTCGGTATATTTTGGAGGGAAGCATCGCAACTATAAGTTCAGCACCGACTCTGTCTTTACCTGCAAGTATTCCGACAGCGTATCGGCAATCAATTGATGATCCTGTATTTGGGGAAAGCCCGAAACGGTGATCGCGCCTATGACGCCCAGGCCTTTGATGCGGATAGGGAAGCTGCCGCCCGACAGCACATAATCGGACCCCGATAAGCCGAACTCCTGGAGCGACCTTCCGGAGGCCGACATCTCCTGCGCAACCAGCAGGGAGCTTTTGAAAAATTCCAGGACGATGTTTCTCTTGCGCTGTACCCATCTGTCATTGTTGGGCGATGGCCGGCCTGCAACGCAGTGAAACAACTGCAGGCCGTTTACCGTAATGTCAATGGACACATTGCCGTTCAATGCCAGGGCATTAGCCCGCAGGCTTTGGCCGATGACAAAAGCTGTATCGGGATCAAAATCGTCAAACGTCAGGGCGGCCTCTTGCCTCCGGATGATTTCCGCCATCTTAGAGGCGGCTGATTTCTCGTCTTTCATATTGCATGCTCCTTGTTTATGTAATCCTCACTGCGCCGCTTCCAGGATCCTGTTTATCAGGCGGATGTTGCGCACCGTTTCGAAAAGCGGGAAAGCGGGTTCCCGGCCTGTCAGCACCGCATCGGAAAAATCCTCAATTTCAAGCACATACCGTTTGCAAGGCGCAACCGGAATCTCCGTGGTGACACCATATTTGCATAGCAGGATGGGGGTATCCGTCTGGTCGAAGGATTCCCTTATGATGAGCGTGCCTTCTGTACCGTTTATTTCGGTGAGCATGGCGGACTGGGAATCGAACCCTGAGTTCACGGTGCAAAGGATGCCGCTTTTGTACTTGAGCACGGCGCTTAAAGACATGTCTATGCCGTTGACTGCCGTTTTTTGAGCACAGACGGAAATGGGTTCATCGTTTACGATCATGCCGATGATGTTCACGGGATAACAGCCCACATCCCATAGGCTTCCGCCGCCAAGGCCTGGATTGAGCTTGATGCTTTCCGGATTGGCAAGCACAAACCGGAATGTGGAATTGATGTGCCTAACATCGCCCACCGCACCGGATGAAAGCAGCTCGTTCAGTTTTGCTATTCTTGGAGTAAACCTGTACATAAAGGCTTCCATCAGCTTCACGCCGTTATCGCGGCATGCGGCCATCATTTCCTGGCAGTCATCTTCGCTTAATGCCATGGGCTTTTCGCAAAGCACATGCTTGCCGGCTTTCGCGGCTTTGATGGTCCATTCCTTGTGCAGGCTGTTGGGCAGGGGAATGTATACCGCGTCCACGTTGGGATCGGTAAGGAGAGAGTCGTAATCGTTGTAGGCTCTTTGGAAGCCAAAGGCTTCCTTGGCTTCTTTCAATTTCTCCGGACTGGAGGATGCGATGGCATACGGAATGGCATTCTTTGCTTCCAGCATGGCTGGGATCAGGTGGAGCCTTGCAATGCGGGCATAGCCCAGTATGCCGAAGCGGACAGGGGTGTTCATAAAGGTCATCCTTTCTTGAGAGGAGATACATACCTTTTTTGCAACGCCGCTTTTACAGCCCCGCCTCATCCTGCGTAACATCCCTTACGCTTTGCCCATAGGAGATGGTGGGTGTGTACAATGCTTCCCGGTTGACCATGTCATTGCCGTTGCGGATGCGCTCCATCAGCATGCGGCCGCACCGTTCGCCCAGCGCCCACACATCCGGCAAGGCACAGGTAGGCTCTACGTACAGTATATCCGCCAGCTGCACATCGCATGGGCTGACAAACGAAACATCCTCGGGAATGCGTATATTTTTTTCCTTGAAATAGCGCAGCGCGCCGATGGTTGTATTGCTGTGGGAGATGACCAGCGCGGTAGGTGGGTTTTGCATGTTCATCAGGGCACCGCAGCTTTGGTAGCCAAACTCCTTGGTCAGCGGTCCCTCAAACAAGTAAGGGTTGCCTTCCTTCATTTCCACGCCAATGGTTTTCAGCGCCCGCTGGATGTTGACCATCCTGTCCCGGTGGGAGCTCAGATAGGAAGGGCCGCAAATCAGCCCGATGCGCCTGTGCCCCTTTTGAATCAGGTGCTGGCACAGATCATGGGATACGGTGCCGAAATCCGCATCCAGAAAGTCGCCCTTGAACTTGGGATTGGGGATGCGGCGGTGCAATAGAATCACCGGCACACTTTGGCTAAGCTGCGTAATCAAGTCGTTGTTGTGGCCGGTGGTGTTGATGATAAAGCCGTCCACCTGCCGCTCGGTCATCAAGCGCAGGTAGTTTTCCTCGGTATCATGCTCCGAGGCGGTATTGCAATAAAACAGATTGTACCTGTCGGGGCGGATAACGTTTTCAACCGCCTTGGTGATCTGCCCGAAATACTCGTTGTTGCCGTCTGATATCAGCATGGCGATGGTCTGGGTGGAATCACTTTTCAGCCCCCGCGCCACAAGGTTGGGGTGATAATTGTATTTCTTGATGGTTTTTTCAACGCGCCGGCGTTTGTCTTCATTTACGCCGGTGCTGTTGTTGATGACGCGGGATACCGTGGCCAGTGAGACGCCGGCCTCGGCAGCAATTTCCTTGATGGTAATGTTCTTTTTCATTTGCCATCCCGTCTTTCTAAGCTTGCGCTGATTGGGCCCGCCTTCACGCCGCCGCACATCGTTATCAATGTCCCCGCCAGCCGGTTCGCATCTTCGCATTAATGGCTGCAAAATCCAAATACAGGTGAGTTCCCGCTGATGCTTTGGACTGCCTATAGTGTAGCGTTTCTCTTGCCTGTTTTCAAGCTTTTTTCAAAAACACTGCATTTTTAGTCTATAAATATCATAACGTTTTCAAAACCGAAAATCAAGCATAAGGATAATATCCATATCGACTAAAAATCTTTGTTAATTATTAGATTTTGTATTGCATTTGCGCTTATTATGTGTATAATGAGGGCATAAACGATTTGAAAACGTATTCAAATCGGATCCGGGAAAACAAAATAAGGAAGGATGAAACCCATGAAAAAGGCTCTCGCGTTCCTCCTGTCCGCCATGATGGTTCTATCCCTGTTCTCAGCGCCCGCTTTTGCAGCGGCAGCTCCAAGCGGCGAACCCATCAAAATCGGCCTGGCCACCGTCCTCACCGGCGAGCGTGCCATGGAAGGCGAATATGCTTCCAACGCAGCGGCCATTATCACCCAGGAAATCAATGACGCAGGCGGCGTGTTGGGGCGCCCCATCCAGATCGTGATTGAAGACGGACTGGGTACAGACGTCGGCGCGGTTAACGCGTACCGCAAGCTGGCCGACGATCCCGGGATCGTTGCGATCATCGGAAGCGACAACTCCAATGACAACATCGCCATTTCCGGCGAAGCCCTTGCGGCAAAAATCCTCTCCACAGCGCAAGGCTCCAGCCCCAAGCTGCGGGACATCTGCAACAATGAAAATCCCTGGCTTTTCCAGCTTCGCGCATGCGAGCAAACCATGATTGACGCCTTGATCGGCTTTGCCGTGGAAGAAAAAGGCTACAAAAAGTTCGCGATCATCCATGATACGGAGACCAACTCCTCCGATCAGACGCGCCTGTTCACCGAAGCCCTTCAACGCCGCGGCGTTGAGCCGCTGGTCGTTGTCCCCTTCACCACCGGCACGAAGGACTTTACCTCTCATATCACCAAGATCCAGCAGGTAGAACCGGAAGCCATCATCGGCGCATGCCTGTTCAATGAAGCGGCCATCATTGCCGAGCAGATCCGCGCCTTTGGCATGGTGGACATGCCCATCTTCGGCTCTAATGCCTGGGCCGATCCCGTAACCCTCAAGCTGGGCGGCGCAGCCCTCAACGGCGTGTACAGCGCAGCTGCTTGGGTGCCCAATACCACCAATCCCAAGGGTGCTGCATTCGCCGCGAAGTATCAGGAACTGTACGGTCAGGTCTGCGCAAAGGCCGCTGCCCAGATTTATGATCATGTGAGCGTCATTTGCGAAGCCATTTCAAGGGCCGGTTCCACCGACCGCCAGGCGGTTCGCGATGCCATGAACACCATCGACGCTTACGCCGGCGCTATCACGACCTATGATTGCCGTACCAATGGCGACTGCGGCCGCGGCGGCCTGGTAGTACAGATCGTGGATGAAATGCCCACCGTTCTGCAGGAGATCTACTCTGAAAAGCAGATTTAACCATTGAACAGCGCCCTCCGTGCCGGAGTCCCTGGCGCGGAGGGCGATTATTCTGAGGATTTATTCCGCTACGCGCGAAGGTAGCGGCCAGGAATGCGGAGCGGGTATGAAGGGCAAAAACTGACCCCTGCGGGCTCTGGACCCAAAAAGAAGCATACATGCTGGCCAATGGGGAAAATCTGGGTTTGTATGCGTTAGCCCTGCATGATAAAAGGAGATACATCACGATGGGACAAAATATACAGTTGCTGTTGTCGGGCCTTTCCACCGGGGTGGTGTACGGGCTGATCGCCATGGGCATGGTGCTCATCTTCAGAGCCGTGGGCGTCATGAACTTCGCCCAGGGTGAGTTTCTGATGATCGGCGGTTATCTTTGCTACACCTTCAACCAGTTATTGGACCTGCCCATCATTCTGTCGCTGGTGCTGGCCAGTGCCATGATGGGCGTAGTGGGTGTTTTGTTTATGCGCTCAGCCTACTGGCCGCTGCGCAAAGCACAGGTTCGGGCTATCATCGTCAGCGCCATGGGTGCTTCGATGGTGTTCAAGGAAGGAGCACGCCTGATCTGGGGCTCCATCCCCGTAAAGGTGGACAAGGTCATCTCGGCACCCATCAGGCTGTTCGCCGGCGGCATCATCCAGGGGCAATACCTGGCCATCATCATCGTATCGGCCCTTTTGATGTTTCTGGTCTACATGCTTTTGGAAAAAACGTTTATCGGACACATCATGCAGGCCACCGCGCAGGATCAGTACATGGCCTCCATGGTGGGCGTACCCGTTATCTTCTCCATTGCCATGACCTTTGCCTTAAGCGCCATGATCACCGGCATCGGCGGCGGGCTGTTGGCACCACTGTTCTACCTGAACAACACCATGGGTGCCACCGCAGGCGCGAAGGCCTTTGCGGCCATCGTCATCGGCGGGTTCGGCAGCGTGCCGGGCGCCATCGTCGGCGGGCTGATCGTGGGCCTGATTGAGGCCTTTGGCGGCGCATACATCAGCACCACCTACCAGTTGGTACTCATCTACATCGCTTTGATTCTTGTATTGATGATAAGGCCGCAAGGGCTTTTCAGCAGCAAGATTCAGGAAAAGGCGTAAGGGGGGGCTGTCCATGAAAACAACACCATTTATAGCAAAGACCATGAAAAAGGTCTCCCGCCTTTTTCCTGTTGTGATACTGGCGCTGTTCGCTTTCGCTCCTTCGGTTACGGGCAACTACATGCTTAGGGTTCTTAACATAACGCTTATCACCTATCTGTGCGTGCTAAGCGTGTATGTGCTGCTTGGCATGTGCGGCCAGAACTCCTTTGCCCAGGCGGGGCTTTGGGGTGTGGGAGCCTACACCGCTGCGAACATGATGATGAAGCTGAATCTGCCGCCCATCATTGCCATGCTGGCCGCCGTGATCGGAACCGCGCTGTTTGCGTTTGTACTGGGCTTTGCCTTCTTTCGGCTGCGGCAGTATTATTTTACCTTTGCTTCCGTCGGCCTGATGACCATACTAAACGGCTTGTTCATGAACTGGGAGCCGGTGACCGGCGGAGCCTTGGGCATTCAAAACGTTCCGAAGTTCTCCATCGGTGCCCTCACGCTGACCACCGAAACGTCTTACTTTTATCTCATACTGGCCTTTTGCGTAGTGGTGTTCATTGCGATGCGCCTGCTTTTTTACTCCCGTTTGGGCCGGGCCTTCATGGCCATTCGCGACAATGAGATCGCCGCCAACTGCATGGGTATCAACAGCCTGCTGACCAAGAGCATTGCCTTTGGCATCTCCGGCGCGCTATGCGGGCTGGCAGGCGCGCTGTACGCATCCTTGTCCGGTTATCTCAGCTATCAAACGTTTACCTACCAGCAATCCACCATGTATCTGATCATGATCATGCTGGGCGGCACGGCATCCCCCAGCGGTGCCATTATCGGCACGATGATCATCTCTTTGTTGCAGGAGTGGGTGCGCCCGCTGGCAAACTTCATGCAATTGATTTACGGCGCGGGCATCATGGTGCTGATGATCGTACAGCCGGAAGGAATTTTGGGAGGAGGCAAAGCGCTTTATGGCATGCTCTTCAATCGGAAAAAGCCCGGTGCTCACACTTACTGACGTTACAAAGCGCTTCGGCGGCGTAACTGCAGCCGACCATGTACGCCTTAAGCTTTACGGCGGCGAGGTGTTCGGCCTTATCGGACCCAACGGCTCCGGCAAAACCACGCTGCTCAACCTGATCACCGGTATCTACAAAGCGGATGGCGGCCAAATTTCACTGGATGGCCGGGACATCACCAAGGCCCCCACCCACATGCGGGCCAAACTGGGCGTGGCCAGAAGCTTCCAGCACCCGCGCCTTTTGAACAGGTGTGATATTGAAACCAATATACTGGTGGGGCTGGACCTGGCTGGCCTACGCAACATACCTGCGGCAAAGCAGCACAGGGACTACATGCGGTCGCTGCTTGAAGCCGCGGGGCTAACCAATGTTAACCTGAAGGACAGTACCGAAAAGTTATCCTATGGACAGCAGAAAATGCTGGAGATTGTACGTGCCATGCTCAGTTACCCCAAGGTGCTGCTGCTGGACGAACCTGCCGCTGGCCTGAACCGGGCGGAGATGGATTACATCCGCTCATTGATTGGCATTGCGGTGAAGCAGAACATTGCGGTATTGCTCATTGAACACGCGATGGACCTGGTGATGGAAATCTGCGACCGCATCACCGTGCTCAACTTTGGCCGCCAGATAACCACCGGTCTGCCGCAAGAGGTGCAGGAAAATCCGGATGTGATTATGGCGTATCTGGGGGGAGGAGGAAGAAGCGCATGATGAAGATTGTAAACCTTGTCTCCCGCTATGGCCACATCGAAGCACTTCACGGCATCAGCATGGAAGTGGGCGACAAGGAAATCGTTGCTTTGATTGGCAGCAACGGCGCCGGCAAAACCACCTTGCTCAACTCCATCTCGGGCCATGTGGAAGCATCCGGAAGCATAAAGTACATGGACGAAGAGCTTTTGGGGAAAAAGCCCCACGCAATTACCCGCAAAGGGGTATTGCAGGTGCCGGAAGGCCGTCATGTGTTTCCCGGTTTAACGGTGGAGGAAAACCTGGCCATGGGCACCGTGGTGTGGAAGGGCATCAAGCTGATGGCCGGAAACATTGCTGAAGACCTGGAGTATGTGTATGGCTGCTTTCCCCGGTTGAAGGAGCGCCGCGCACAACTGGCGTGGAGCCTTTCCGGCGGCGAGCAGCAGATGCTGGCCATTGGCCGCGCACTGATGGGGCATCCCAAAATTCTGATGCTGGATGAGCCCTCCATGGGCCTTGCGCCTCTGATCATTGAAGAGGTGTTTGAGCGGATTGTTGCCATCAACCAGACCGGCATCCCGGTACTGCTGGTGGAGCAGAACGCGAAGCTGGCGCTTCAAGTATCCAGCCGGGCTTATGTGATCGAGCGGGGCAGCATCATCCACAGCGGCCTTTCCAAAGACCTTGGCGAGGATGAAAAGGTGAAGGAAGCCTACCTGGGCAAAAAGAAAACAACGGCTTAGGCTAAGCCTTTGCCAATAGTAAAGGACGGATGAATTATGAAGCTTTCCATAGGTTGCGATCACGCGGGTTATAACTTGAAAATGGCCATGATACCTTTACTTACGCAAGCAGGGCATGATATGATTGACAATGGATGTCATGATCCCGCGGAAATGCCTTATTTTCCCGATGTGGCCAAAGCCGTTTGCCAGCACATCCTGGATGGCAGCGCGGAGCGCGGCATCATGTTCTGCGGTTCAGGCGTTGGAGCATCAATCGCGTGCAACAAGATTCCCGGTATCCGCGCCAGCATGATCCATGACTGGCACTGCGCCCATCAGGCCGTAGAGCACGACCATGTGCAGGTGATGTGCATCGGCGAAAAAATAGTTGGTAGCTGGCTGGCCTGGGACCTGATTCAGGAGTTTCTTAAAGCAAAGGGAGATACGGACGAGCGCGCCATGGTGGTGCTTCAAAAGCTTAAGGAGATGGACGAGGCGTTTGCCGGCATTGCAAAGTGAACGCCTTTTGAAAGGGTGCATGATGCAATGAAGGTTGTATGCTTGGGGTCGCTGAACATTGATCATGTCTATCAGGTGGATCACTTTGTCGCGGCGGGTGAAACGTCCGCTGCCATAGAAATGCAGGATTATTGCGGCGGGAAAGGGCTGAACCAGTCGGTGGCGCTTTCCCGGGCGGGATGCACCGTGTATCACGCCGGCATGGTCGGTCCGGACGGCGAAGCGCTTTTGAACATGCTAAGGGAAAACGGCGTCGATACAAGCCTTGTAAGGACCGTGAAGGCACCCACCGGCCACGCCATGATCCAGGTGGACAAAAAGGGCCAAAACTGCATTTTGATCTATGGCGGCGCCAACGTCCTGATTGACGAACCGTTCATTGACGAGGTCTATTCCCATTTCCAAAAAGGGGACATCGTGCTGTTGCAAAACGAAGTTTCCTGCCTGCCCTATGCCATCCGCCGGGCGCACGAGCTGGGCCTTCAAATCGCGTTGAACCCATCGCCCATGACCGGCGAATTGCTGTCCTGCGGGGAGCTTAATCATGTGACCTGGTTCATCCTCAACGAAATCGAGGGGAGGATGATTTCGGGGGGAAGCACCGGGGAAGAGATCATAAAAGGCATCCGCGAAAAATACAAAAATGCCGCCGTCATGCTCACGCTGGGCGAGGACGGCTGCATCTATGACGACGGAACATGCTTCGCGCGGCGCGGCATCTTCCCCGTGACCGTTGTAGACACCACCGCGGCGGGGGATACCTTCACAGGATATTTCCTTGCCGGTGTTTGCGAGGGGCTGCCTGTACCAGACATCCTTACCCTTGCCAGCAAAGCATCCTCCATGGCGGTCGGCGCAAAAGGCGCGGCGGTTTCCATTCCACTACGCTGTGAAGTAGAGAAGGCGTTGAAGGGGTAAAAAAGAATAACGAAGAGAGATGGGCGGTTTGTTTTCATACCGCTTTTTCTCTTTTTTGGCTATTTTGTTAATTAGCACAGAAACAATCTGGAAGGTAAAATAGAGCTTTCCCCTTTGAGGGGATGGTTCCGGAGTTCGCTGCTGCGGGAGATACCAGGGCTTTCCTACCCATCTGGTTCAATCGGCGCGCTACTGCGCTGCCGCTTGTATCGCTTGTTTCGCCAGCCTCCGCCACCCCTCCCTCATCCGCCACTGATGAGGTCGGGGTTCCGGAGCCCTGGACCCTAGAATGCCATCTTCATTGTATGAAAGAAGAAAAACCAATGCCGCAACAAGCTTCTGCGGCATTGGTTTATGATATGGTCTTATTGATATTCCTTATAAAGGGACTCCCAAGGGGTTGTATTCCGACGGCTCAATCGGCGCGCTACTGCGCTGCCGCTCGCAACCCCGGCGGCTCAATCGTCGCAACGCTTCGCTGCCGCTCGCGCTGCTCGTTTCGCTCGCTTCCTCCGCTTCGCTTCATCCGCCACAGGCGGCGCTCAGCTTCGGAACCTTGGGCGGGGTCCAGGGGCAGCACCCCTGGTTATTTCCCCACAGCCTTCAACACTTCCACCATATCGGTTTTCTCCCACGGTAAGTCCAAATCCGTCCTGCCAAAGTGCCCATAAGCTGCGGTGGCCCGATAAATTGGCCTTCTCAGGTCCAGACGGCTGATGATGGCGTTGGGCCTGAAATCAAACACCTTTTCAATCAGCTTTGCCAAGTCCTCATCGGGCATCACCCCTGTGCCCATGGTATCCACAAACAGGCTCACGGGATGGGCTACGCCGATGGCATAGGCCACCTGTATTTCGCACTTTTTCGCAAGCCCCGCGGCCACCACGTTCTTGGCGGCATGGCGGCAGGCGTAGGCGGCGGAGCGGTCCACCTTGGTGGGGTCCTTGCCGCTGAAGGCACCGCCGCCGTGGCGGGTATAGCCGCCATAGGTATCCACCACAATCTTGCGGCCGGTAAGCCCGCTGTCACCGGCGGGGCCGCCCAGCACGAACCGCCCGGTGGGGTTGACATAAATCTTGGTTTGATCGTTGACAAGATACGCAGGTATCTCCGAGAGGATCACTTTTTCAATGATCTCCGTGCGGATCAGTTCCAGCGATACCTCCGGGCTGTGCTGGGTGGAGATGACCACCGCGTCTACATGGACGGGCTTGCCGTCCTCATAGGCCACGGTCACTTGTGATTTGCCGTCGGGGCGCATCCAGGGAAGTGTTCCATCCTTGCGAAGCGCCGCCATTTTGCGGGTCAGGCGGTGGGCCAGGGCGATGGGCATGGGCATCATTTCCGGCGTTTCGTCGCAGGCAAAGCCGAACATCATACCCTGGTCGCCCGC
Source organism: Bacillota bacterium (assembly GCA_023415145.1). Classification (GTDB taxonomy): domain Bacteria; phylum Bacillota; class Clostridia; order Christensenellales; family Aristaeellaceae; genus JAEWAH01. The sequence continues at coordinate 16,741 of JAEZLW010000175.1, forward strand.
GCCGGTATCGTGCTCCTGCGCGCTTTCCCTGGTTTCCAGGGCATTGTCCACGCCCATGGCAATGTCGGGGGACTGCTCGTGCACAGCTGTCAAGACTGCGCAGCTTTTACCGTCAAAACACAGGTCGGAGCTTTGGTAGCCGATGTCCAGAATGACTTTGCGCGCGATGTCATCAATGGACACATAAGTAGTGGTTGTAATTTCGCCCATCACCATCACCATGCCGGTGGTGGCGCAGGTTTCGCAGGCCACGCGGGCCATGGGGTCTTTCTCGATGATCGCGTCCAGCACCGCGTCGGAGATCTGGTCGCACATTTTGTCGGGATGGCCTTCGGTAACGGATTCGGAAGTGAACAGTTGGCGCATGGTATCCTCTCCTTCTGCAATAGGAATCGCTGATTTGGTGAGGGTGGTGGAGCCGCGAGGCGATTTTTTACCCCCGCAAGGAGTCAGGAGGAAGCCGTAGCAGCGCTACGGCGACCGGATGAGCGACAAAGCTGGGGTGAAAAAGCGACCGTTGGATGCGCCACCCGAATCAATCAGTGTTTCCGTAGTTGAAAAAACGCCTGCTCGGCACAAGCAGGCGGATTTGATCGGTTCGATCTTCCTTATCTGCCAACGCTGCCTTTCGGCGTGCCGCGCTGCGGGATTTGGCACCAAGCATAAAGCCGGTTGCCGGGTTTCATCGGGCCCGTCCCTCCACCACTCTGGATAAGGTGTTCAATTTTGCAGGGGTAGGATACCATGGTACGGGGGAAATGTCAAGGAATTTTTGGCAGGTGGATTGCGGGAAGGGAGCTTTTTGAAAAAATCTCCCTTCCCGCACCCATCCCTGAAAAGCCTCATATATTGACTATTTGGCCTTGTTCTTTGATTTGTGTGCAGTGAATATCCAATTGCTTACATTCCATATGCCATCATGCTATAATGAAGCAAATAGCACGGTACTTGTCCGGCATTGAGGGAAAACTGTGCCTGCCGGCGTCATCACGAAAGGAGATTATTTGATGAATGACGTGATCACCAGGGTACGGGAAAAGCTTCGGCCCCTTTCTTTGACTTTTCAAAGCAAGCCGATCCTCATCGGCGGAATGGCCATGGAGTATTACGGTATGCGAAAGGCAGGCGCGGATATCGACCTGGTTATTTCCAATGAAGATTATCTGGCGCTTGCCGCAAAGTATTCGGACAAACGGAAGGATTTGTACGGTGACTTGGGGCTGATCCTGAACGAATTGGAAATTTGGCGGAGCATTGCGCTGCTGGATTATGACTTCTTTTTGAAGGATGCCATTGATGAAGGGGAAGTTTTCGTTGTCTCCATCGACCGTCTATTGTGGATGCGGGTTTGCGCCATGGAGGTTGAGAAGTACAGAAAAGACCTTGATCTGATGAAAGAATACTATTATGCGCATTATACCAACCCAAACTACCTGCACGAAGCCAAGGCGCATGAAAAATCCTATGCGAAGTTTCATGGCGCCATTGTGGGCGGGAAATACGATGACGAATAGAACGAACACCGCTTGCGCATTGCGAAAGAGGTTTGACATGTATCAGGAAACGGCTAGTAAGCTCGCTCAAAGGGCCTGTCCGTCCATTGCCTACCGCATCCGGAAGGAAATACTGCGGGAGGATATATCCTCTCCCGGTATGATGGCGCTGCAGGAAGAAATCCTGCGGGAGCCGGAGATTGTCCGCCTCTTTGCCCTTCAAAAAGAGGATGGCTGGCTGGGCGGGTTGTTTCACGGTACCGATGAACCGGAAAGCGCCATCCGGTACCTGGCGGAAAAGGGGGTGGAGCCCAGCCATCCCGCCATACAAAGGGCACTGCACGCCATCATCTTAAGGGGAGATGCTTTTGACAAAGGCTGCATGGAGCGGGTGGGCAAGCCGCTGGATGAAAAACATCTGGGCGGCTCGAAACTGATCAAAGCCTGCGTGTTTGCCTATGCCTGTGATGAAAAGCATGATTTTGTACGGGAGGCAGTTTCAGAAGCGCTCCATGTGTTCCGGTATGTGTGCAGCGTCACACGCATGGAGGATGTATGTGAACCTTACAAGGAGAAGCTGGTCTTTCGGCCTTACGTACTGTGGCCCAGCATTTATCATCTTCGGCTGCTGGCACATACGCACCTGTGGCGGACGGAGGCGAATAAGCAAATGCTGGCCATGGCGGTGAAAAGGCTGGCGGAGTTATCACCCATACCGGAAATCAAAGTTCTGCACAAGCATCAGGTGATTTCTCCGGCTTCCGTATACATGAACAGCTTCAATGACGATATGACTGCTCTGGGAGGCAGGGAATGGATGATGTGGTTCCACCGCACGGAATTGATTGCGAGGCTGGGCATCGCCCCGAAGCTTGATTATGCAGTCCGCCAGTTGAACGTTGTGCACAAACTGCTTGCGCAAAGCAGTGGGTTTTTTACACAAAAACTGCGCCACTACTACTTTACGAAGTGGACGCAGTATATAGGTCTGGCATTGGAAACGGATTGGAGGACGGAGGAAAAGCGGATCAATGACCTTACCTTTAGATGTCTATTGATACAGTCATATCAGGAAGGCTGACCAGTCTGCATTTTAAATCATTTCGAAAACCGGTTTTTGAAAGTGATTTCCTCAATGCTTTTGCGGCTTTTCTCCTTGGGCTCTTCTGCAGGATAGCCCACGGGCAGCAGGAACAGGCATACGATGCTTTCGGGCAGGTTCAGTATCCGGCCTGCTTCCTTCACATCCAGCCAGCCGATGAAGCAAGTGCTCAGGCCATGGGCTACGGCTGCCAGAAAAATATGCTCGGCTGGGATCAGCGGGACCGCGTTGGCAAACAGTGTTGCGACGGCTTCCCTGCCGTGATAACCGTTCAGGTATTCAAGAAAAGGTTTCCCGAAGCGAAGCTCGTCCACCATCCTCCCGAAATCATCCTCGGGAAGCGACTTCAAATCCTGCGGGAGGTGTGCACAGCACGCGATAACGATGGGGGCATCGGCGATCCACATCTGGTTTCCCGCAGCCTGCGCCAAAGCAAGCTTCAATGCTTCGTCCTCAATGATTCCAAAGAGGTGATCCTGCCCGTTGCCGCCGGAAGGAGCCAGCCGGGCGGCTTCCAGCATGTCCGCAAGGGCCTCGTCCGGGATGGGCTTATTCAGATACGATCGGCAGGATCTTCTTTTTCTGATGACATCCATGTAATCCATTGGTCATACTCCTCTTTGGCAAGCAATGGTTTAATATTTAAGCAGCAAACCGCCTACAATGGTACTGCCAAGCCCGCCCAGGGCCAGTCCCATCCGGTAGGTTATTGTAAATGCCTGCAGGCCCCGCAGCAAAAGTTCAGGATGGCGGAAACTGTAACTAAGGCCGCCGATATGCATGTAGGCTTCTGCCGCCCAGCCCGTCAGGCCCGGCGCGTAGGATGTATGCATGATCGCATAGCCATAGCCGCCCGCCAGCAGCGATACGATGCCAAGAAATGTGATCAGCCTGCCAAGTGCCCGCATGAAAAAAACCCCTCATATGACTGAATGCATGGAACAGTATACCATGGACGGTACGGGTGTCAAGGCGGGAATCAAGGAGAAAGATTTGCGGAGGGGACTTCGTAACATTTCTTTCTGCTGAAGAATATTCTATGAATGGATACCTTTCTATCATCATTGCACGTAAAAGATCAATGGATCGCAAAGATCCGTATTTCATACAGCGAGTCGTAAACAACAAAGGAGTGCAGCCTTATGATTTTTGGGGACAGCATTTTCGGCTGTGTAGGGGATATAGACCCATGTAATCCCAGAATCCGGATGTTCATTGATGACAACATTACACCAAGCGTTGCAGGGGCATCGGATGTGCGTGTCATCAAGCATATCATCTTCAAAAAATGCAAAAAGCACAGGCATCATCACGACTGCGGCGATGTCAGCCCGGAAATCTCCCAATTCCATGTCCATGAGGTGCAGGGCAGCGCGGAAATAGCCGAAGAAAACGAGGACCCGCACAACCACCGTTTCGCCACCGTAACAGGGGAGGCAAGGTTCATCGGAAACAATCACGTTCATGATGTGTGGTTCCGCACTGATTTTTATGAGGGCCATTACCATGAGGCCCGGGGTACGACCGGTTTTGCCATCCAGGTAGGAGACAAGCATGTGCACTTCCTGGAAGGCGTTACGACGGTAAATGACGGCCATTTCCACAGATTCAGGGTGGCCACCCTGATCGAGGATCCGATTGGAGACTGACAAGAAACTACTTTAAGACCTTATTATACCGGAAACACAGGGGGCATCTGGGGGCATCAGTCCCCCCTTTTTTTACAATTATTTCATATTTATTCTTCTTTTGGAGAGGATATTCCTGAATCCATGCAAGGCAGGTTTTTTTGTGGAAAGGTTGTGGAATCATGCTGTATGAAAAATCAAGGGAAATGTTCCGGCTGACTTTGGACCGCTGGCTGAAAGAGGAAGTGTTTTCACTCGGATGGTTTCTCATGATCGGTATCCTTCTTTTCGCTTATATCATATGGATCAAGCTGTTGGATAAGCGCAGAATAAAAGACATGCTATTCATTGGATCTCTTACTGCGGTTGCAAAGACCCTGAACAGCATGTTTCTGGGCAGTATGCTGGGATTGGCTGACTATACCATCAGATTAATCCCGGTATATTCCAATGTTTTCGTTACGAGTGTGACCATATCGCCGATCATTGTCATGCTCGCAGAGCAGTACTCGTCTTCGTGGGGAGGGTTTATTCTACGAATCGCAATTGGATACGCCGTTCTTTGTTTTGGCATATTCACCTTATACGATCAAATCGGGATACTAGACTTTTACAATTGGAACGTATTTTATCACTTCCTTGTTCTGGTCGCTGTCTCGCTGGTTGTAAGATGCGCTTTCCTTTGGCTGTCCGGCATTGAAAAAAGAGCACACGAAAAGCATGGGAAAAAGGCTTGATCAAAGATACGGCTCCGGCTGTTGGTTGAAAAAGAACAAACCAAGCCCGCCTATGCCCAAGTGGCTGCCCAATACACTGCCGATTTTACAGACAAGGAAGTCATTGGCGCCAATTTTTTCATTCAGCAGGTGCTTTAGCTTTTCCACAGCCGGCAGATTATCGGTATGGGCGATTCCGATGATCTGGTTGGGGAAAGACGTGATACGCTCTACCAGCGTATCCACCATCATAGCGATGGCCTTTTGATTGCCTCTCGCTTTTTTGATCACTTGAATCAGGCCGTTCCTTACCTCCAGGATGGGCTTTACATCCAGTATGGAACCCAGCATGCCCTGGAGCTTGCTGATCCTGCCGCCCTTGACGAGCCAGCTGATATCCGCGATGGTAAACACATGCTCCACATGATCTGCAAGGGTTACGATGTGTGCCGTCACATCATCAAAGGCGTATCCCGCCTCGATCATCTTCACTGCCTGCAGCGCGATGAGGCCTATGGCCACCGAGCCTGATTTTGAATTGATCACCTGCATGCGAAGATGCGGGTACTTTTGCTTGAAATCATCCAGAATGACTTTGGCCAACTGATACGTACCCGAGAGAGCGGCTGAGATAGACAAATAAACAAAATCTTCTCCCCTGTCGCAGCACGATTGAAATGTTTTGACCACATCTTCGGGACCGGCCTGGGAGGTTTTAGGCACCATGCCCTTTTGCATGGCGGAAAATATCTCTTCCGGCGTGATCTCCAGCTTATCCCGGTAATCAATGCCATCCAGCAGCACATGCAGCGGTATCATTTGTATGCTGTACTTTTCCATAACATCATTGGGCAGATCACAGGTGCTGTCCACGATAAATCTGATCATGTTCTCTCCTTGACGAAGGTATTAACTGCCGGCAGGGAAGGAGCTTTCCTCCATCTACCGTGTTATATGTTATTATAATTTTAGAAGTTTTCAGTGTCAAGGCAATGCCTGTGAATGTTTTGATATCGATTTCATTCAAGATACTTCCCTTTCTTTTCGCTGCCGTTGATATGCCGTATCATCGGAACTGGATGGTGATATCCATGCTGGTAATAAGCCCCTGCTATAGCATGGCTTTTGCAGGGGCGCTTTTGTGGTTTTTATGACCGTAAAGCCAATCTGATTCTCAATGGCTTTGGAATCATGAATGTTTCTCATTGGTATCAGGTTCACCGGCTTCTAGCAGCAGCAGGGTTCCGGATATTGACATTCACAGGGGGCCTGCCTCAAACATAAGCATGTTTCAAAACAGGAATCCTCCCAGAGATCAAAGCAGGAGTCTTCGAAGCAATATCCGTATGGGTCTGCGTAGGGATACTCATAGGTCATTTGATAGGAGTCTGCATAGGCATCCGCGTATTGATCTTCATAGGCGTTATATGCGGAAGCGTAATATAGGTCTTGAGGATAGGCATAACCAACATAACCATACATCATGGGTTCCTCCTTTGCAATATGGGCGCCCATTTTTAAGTATATGTTACGGAAAAGGGATGGTGTGGCAAGCAGTTGAACCAAATGAACTGGAGTATGGCAGGTTTGCTTTGACAAAAGTGGACCCGCGCTATATTTCATTGGCCTGTCCGGATTTTTTTAGGAAAAGGTCTATGTTCTTTTCTTCGGCGGCTCTGTCCATGCCAAGCCTGCCTAGCCGGTCACACAGTCCAAGAAGTGCAATTTCACCAATATCTCCCTGGGCTTTCATGGCTTTTGCATCGCCGTATGGCAAATCACGTACGACATACAGAATATGCATGTGAAACAATATCAGGGAGCATACCCGGTCAATGAACGGATGATCCCCTGTAAACAAAGACAAAAAATCCCTTGCCAATCTGGCGCCTACCTTGTCATGATCGTAGGATGTAATTTTGCCTTTTCTAGTTTTCGTCGTTGCAGGCTTACCGATATCATGCAGCAATGCGGCCCACATGAAGGCTCTTGCATCATTGCTGTGATTCCTCCGCTTCGCAGCCTCGTCAACAACAAGCATGGTATGATTCCAAACGCTTCCTTCCGGATGATGCAGGGGTGACTGCTTTGCAGCTTTCAGGTCTAGTAATAGGCGGAAGGGGTATTCATGAAAATTCTGCCCGGCGGATTCACTTTCAATGAATACCGACGGCCGGCCGTCACTTAACAGATGATAATCTGTTGTGTCAAACAGTGGTTGCATAGCATGCATATTCGTGCTGTGCATCTGGCAGGGAAAAGGCCAGTTGCAGCGCTCCTTTCTTTCATTTGCAGGGTTTTTACGCTGAGTCTGCCAACACCTATTCTGTCCAGACACACCCGCATTATAAGGCGGGATGAAGGGTGTATTTGCCTCAGGAGGTTCATGCCAACCCAACAAGAAATTGGCAGGCGGACAGACGGTAAATCTGTAAAGCGCTGGGCATAACAAAGGTGGTAACAATTCCAAATAGAATCAGGGGAACCAGGCGCAGGCATAATGCGTTCTAATTGCATGAGCCTATATTTATGTTATCATTTGAACTGAGGTGCTCCATGAAAAAAATTACTGTATGGATGTTGATTGGTGTTTTGCTTCTGGGCATGGTTTACGCACTGGCCGAAAGCAGCACGGTGGCCACACAGGCGCCTATAAAAACGCAAGCGCTGGCACCGGGTGACGAGGGGGAGCAGGTGAGCCGTTTGCAAAAACGCCTTGCCGGGCTTTGCTATTTCAGCGGCGACGCAAACGGGAAGTATCAGGAAAGCACACAGCAGGCCGTACTTGAATTTCAAAAGGATTACGGTCTTGACGCCACAGGGATTGCCGACGAAAAAACCCAGTCCGCGCTGTATGAGGCAGAATACCGGCCTTTGGAAAAAGGCGATTCCGGGAACGATGTGAAGGCGCTGCAAGCAAGGCTGCATGAGCTTGAATATTACAATGGAAAAATTAGCGGCAATTATTTGGATGGTTCCCACTACGCCATTTCGGACTTCCAAAGTAAAAACGGGCTCTTTGTTACCGGAAAAGCCGATGTGAAAACCCAGGAGCTGCTCTTTGACGCAAGCCGGGCGCTGTCCAAAACGGCACAGGCTACTCCCGTAAAGGCGGCAGATGCCACTCCTACGCCATCCCCCGTGCCTACCCCTTCTCAAAGCCCGCTTGCAAGTACTGTCGAGCCGGTGAACGTTACTCCTACCCCTAATCCGACTGCTATCGCTTATGAGAAGCGTCTGCAGAGGGGCTCCAAGGGCGAGTATGTGGAGATGCTGCAGGCCAGGCTTTTTGAGCTTGGGTATTATATGGATGAAGTGACCGGCAGCTACACAAATGAGACAAGGGAAGCTGTGATCGCATTCCAGAAGAACAACAGCCTTCCGGCGGATGGCATAACCGGTGAAAAGACATGGAACATGCTGTTCAATAACCAGGATATGCTGGATGCATTGGCCACACCCAGGCCAACGCCCGTGCCGACGCCTGTACCCTATGCCATCACCATTGATGTGACAAACCAGGTGGTCACAGCTTATGGCCTGGATGAAAACAATGAATATACCCAAGTGGTCCGGCAGATGATCTGCTCTACCGGCACCAGGGCAACGCCCAGCGACATAGGCAGCTGGAAGCTTGGCGCGGGCCGGTCCCGCTTTCCGCTGTTTCCCAAGTACAACGTGTACGTGCAATACTGGACGCCTATTGCCAACGGCATTGGCTTCCATTCCGTAATCTACAATACAAAAAACACCAAGGACCTGATGGTAGGCTCCTACCGGCAGTTGGGCACCCGTGCATCCCACGGCTGCATACGGCTTTTGGTGGACGATGCCAAGTGGATTTATGAAAACGCAGGCAAAGGCACAGTTGTCACCATTACAGACAAATTGCCTTCCGATCCGGAGCTTACCCAGTCGCTGAAACCGGCAGCGCTGAACACAAGCAGTATGCTGCCAAAGGTTACCCCGGCGCCTACCGTGCCTCCCGTATACGACGGTACATTGCCGCCGCCTCAGCCTTTCCGTTCCTTGAACAAAGGCGACAAGGGGGAGGATGTATACTGGCTGCAAATGAAGCTGAAGGAGCTGGGCTACTATACCGGTACCGTTACCGGCGGCTATTATGGCGGCACGCAAAAGGCTGTGAAGGCTTATCAAAAGGACAATGGCCTGACGGCGGACGGCGTTGCCGGCGTCAAAACGCAGAAGTTGCTCTATGCCAATGTGTTGCCAACGCCTGTGCCTGAGGCACTGTCTACACCTTCCCCCGAGCCTGTGGCTGCGCGGTAGAGGAGTGCAACCTTCGACAGCATTGGACGCCATTTGTAAAAATACCGGATAGGCTATTGTGGTTGGCCCCAAAGTGAGGTATGCTGATTGGGCACTTTGCAAGGAGGTACAATCGCATGGAAGAAAACAAAAGGCTCACCATTGAAGAAATGATGGAAGGCAAACAAAAGACTCAGCATGACCGCAAGGGCTGGGTGGGCTTTGTGGAAAGCGACGTCGTGACTTTTATGACACAGTACGACCTGGAGAAAATGACCATCGACGACGGCCAGGGCAACAAGGCCAAGCTTACGCGCCGCAAGGACAACAGCGTGTTTGTGGAGTGTACATCTTCCAATGTATTATGAGACTGTTTCATATCCTTTGACCGGGATGGGACACTGGTTTCCTCCCCTTTGAGGTTTTTCAGGGATGGGTACGGGAAGGGCGCTTTTTCAAAAAGCGCCCTTCCCGCTCATTATCTATCCATATCCCTTACAGTCCGGTCTTTTCGTGGATGTAGCGGCGTGCCTTCACGGCATATTCGTAGGGGTTGGCGCGTGCAGGATCCTGCTCGGCTTCCACCACCACCCAGCCCTCGTAAGCCTCTTGTTCCAGTACATCAAAGATGGGGGCAAAGTCCACATCCCCATCTCCCGGCACGGTGAACACGCCGGCGCGGACGGCGTTTAGGAAACTCCAGCCTTCCTTCTCCGCCTGCGCGCGGACACTCTGGCGTACATCCTTTAAATGCACGTGGCGGATGCGGCGTATGTACTTTTTCAGGATGGGCATGGGATCGATGCCCGCGAATGTCAGATGGCCGGAGTCAAACAGCAGATAGACCAGATCAGGATCGGTCATGGACATGAGGGTGTCGATTTCCTCGGCTGTCTGGATGCCGGTGCCCATGTGGTGGTGGATGGTCAGTGTCATGCCCGCATCACGGGCCAGGCGGCCCAGTTTGTTGTATCCTTCGGAAACAGCCTTCCATTGCTCGCTGGAATACACAGGCTTATCCGGCCCGAAGATGTTCAGCGGCTTGCCCTGGATGGAATTGCCCTGCTCACTGGCGCCGATGATTTTTGCGCCCAGGGCATTGAGGCGGTCACGGTGGGCGATGAAAGCATCCTCCGTCACTTTATAAGGCTCGGAAGTAAACAGGCTGGAAAACCAGGCGTTGCAAATTTTTAGTCCGCGTACGTCCAAGTAGTGCTTCAAAACTGCCGGGTCCTTGGGATACTTGTTGCCGATTTCGCTGCCGGTGAAGCCGGCCAGCGCCATTTCACTGATGCATTGCTCGAATGTGTTCTCGCCCCCCAGATCGGGCAGATCGTCGTTGGTCCAGCCGATGGGCGCGATGGCCAGCCTGACTTTTTTAGGATCCAGCATGGTGATACCCCTTTCGTCCTTCCCTTATATGTCTCTCACTTTTTTCACTTGCTCCTGCATGGCCGTGTAAGCTGCCTGCACCCGCTCCTGGGTGGATACTTCCGCCACGCCGACCCGCCACCAGCCTTCAAAGCCGGGGGTCATGCTGCCGGGAAGCACCTTGATGTCGTACAGGACAGGCTTCGCCTGTCTCTTTCCATCCTCCAGCGCGGCGCGAAGCTCCTGCACCGTTCTTACGGTGTAGGCCTTCAAGCCGTAGCCTTCGGCGTTTTTGGCAAAATCCATCTGCATGACGGGGCCGGTAAGTTCCCCGGTCTTTTCGTCCCGGTAGCGGAACACCGTGCCGAAGGTGTCGTTGCCTTGATTGTTTTGCAGGTTTTCAATGCAACCCCAGCCGGAGTTATCAAACAGGCAGAAGTGGACTTTGATACCCTCCTGCAAGGCGGTGACCATTTCACTGTGAGCCATCAGGTATGTACCGTCCCCAAAGAAGGCATATACCTCTTTGTCCGGGCAGGCCAGCTTGACGCCTACCGCGCCGTTTATTTCGTACCCCATGTTGGAAAAGCCGTACTCCATGTGGTAGGTGCAGGGATCGCCAGACCGCCACAGCCGCTGCATATCTCCTGGCAGGCTGCCGGCAGACCCGACCGCAATGTCGGAGGCCGCCATGAAGCGGTTGATTTCTCCCAGTGCGCGGGTCTGGGAAAGGCCTTCAGGCAGGTCTTGATCGTAGAAGCCGTCAACGATGGTGTCCCAATCAGCTTTGGCTTGTGCGATATCCTTGCCAAAGGCGGTTTGATAGTCCGAGAGCGTTTCCGTCAAGGAAACAAGTGCTTCCCTGGCGTCGGCAATGATGGGCTCGCCGTTCATTTTCACCGCGTCAAAGGGGCAGATGTTGATGGAGAGAACCTGGGTATTTTCGGGGAAAAGCCATTTGGAGCAGGTAGTGAAATCCGTAAGCCGGGTGCCCACGGCAAGGATCAGGTCTGCCGTTTTGGCGATGACGTTGGCGGCTTTTCCGCCGGTGACGCCGATGCCGCCCAGGTTGAGTCGATGGTTCCAGGGCAGCACGCCTTTGCCCGCCTGGGTTTCGCAAAAGGGGATGTCCGACTGTTCACAGAAGGTTTGCAGCGCTTTTCCAGCCTCGCTGTAGCGCACTCCGCCGCCGCATATGACCAGAGGGCGCTTGGCGTTTTTGATCAAACCAATTACGCGGTCAAGCTGCGAATGGGTCAAAGGCCGCCGGTCCATGTGCCAGACGCGGCGCTTAAAAAACTCCACAGGGTAATCGTAGGCCTCGCCCTCCACATCCTGGGGCATGGCCAGGCATACCGCGCCTGTATCGGCTGGGTCTGTTAATACCCGCATGGCGTGAATCGCGGCGGTCATGAGTTGCTCCGGGCGCTGGATGCGGTCCCAGTAATGGCAAACGCTTTTGAATGCGTCGGTGACGGTTGTGGCGAAGCTGTCAAAAAACTCCGCCTGCTGCAACACCGGGTCCGGCTGCCGGCTGGCGAAGGTATCGCCGGGCAAAAGCAGCAGGGGAATGCGGTTGGCGGTGGCACAGCCGGCAGCGGTCACCATGTTCATGGCGCCGGGGCCGATGCTGGAAACACAGGGGATGATTTCCCGGCGGTTTTTTTGTTTGGCGAAGGCCATGGCGGCAAGGGCCATGTTCTGCTCGTTCTTGCCCTGCAAAAAGCGGATGTGATGGCCGCCCTGGGTAAGGGCCTGGCCCACGCCCACCACGCAGCCGTGACCGAACACACCAAAAATGTTATTTACGAATCTTAATTCCACGCCGTCCATTTCTACGTATTGCTGATCCAAAAAGCGTACCAGGGCTTGGGCCATGGTCAGGCGGATGCGTTCCACTTATTCTTCCTTCCTTCCGGGCCAGTATGTTGCGTCCTTTTCCTGCACCCACACATGCTCAGGAACGAAGGTGGGGGTGATGTAGGGAGCGCCATCCAGGTGGCGGATCACAAACAGGTACCACAAGGCGTATCCCGGCGGGGTGCAGTGGGGATGGGTGAGCCCCGGCCGGATGAACACCGTGTCACTGTCGTGAACCTTTAACACATCCTCACCCAGTTCCGCGTAGGCAAAGCCGTTTTTTGGATTGGATTTGTAGTAGTAGATTTCCGGCTGGGGATGGTGGTGGGGCGGATAGCTGGACCACTTGCCGGGGAAGCCGATGACTTCACCCAGCACCAGGTTCGACAGTGGCGCATTGCGTTTGTCAAACACCGTGCGCACGATGCGTGTGGAGGTTTCATTCATCAGCCCCGCGCCGCGGTATTCGTCTGCCGTATCCTTGGGGAAATACCATTCCGTGGGGAAGGGCGTTTCGTTATCGGTGCGCATCACGCAGATTTCGCTGTCGCAGCTTAAGCCGCGGATGGAAACGGCTGTATTGCGGTCTGCATGCAGCACATAAGGCCCCATGTCAAAGCAGTTGCCGCGGGAGAATACCTTTTCTGCTTGCCCTGCGGTGATTGCAATTTCTCCGTATACCAGCAGGTAGGCTTTTTCCAGGGGCCGGTCATCTTCAAACGTCTGCCCTTGTTTCAGCCGCAGCACGCCAAAATCCATGGCCATATCTCCGTGGATACCGCCTAATGCGCTCATCTGGGTGTAACCGAAGGCATGGGGGCCGTTCGCTCTACGGATGTCAGACATGGGCGGCCTCCAGTATTTCCTTTACGGTGACGGGGCGGTGCTCCAGCCAGGACTTTTTCGCGGCCATGGCCAGCACCACCGGGGACAATGCGTCATCCACGGTCACAGGCACGGGGGTATCGTTCACGATGGCGGCGATGAAAGCCTTCATTTCCTTGATAAAGGAGCCCATGTACCGCTCCAGGAAGAAGTATTGGGGCTTGTCGGATTGGACACCTTCGGCGGTGCTTAAGCGCACGGTGGTATCGCCGTCGTTCTCCCCGGCGGCCATGCCAAGAGCCCCAAAGACTTCCACCCGCTGGTCGTAGCCGTAGGCGGCGCGGCGGCTGTTGTCGATCACGCCAAGGGCGCCATTTTCAAACTTCAAAAGCACGATGGCGGTATCCACATCCCCTGCGCGGCCGATGGCGGAGTCCACCAGCACGGCACCCTGGGTATATACTTCGGTAACGGGGCTTCCGGCCTGGAACTGTGCCATGTCAAAGTCGTGGATCATCATGTCGATGAACAAGCCGCCGCTGGATGCAGCGTATTCGGCGGACGGAGGCTGGGGGTCGCGGGAGGTGATTTTCACGATCTCCACCTTGCCAAGCCTTCCGGAAGAGGCAAGCTCCTGCACCCGGCCATGGTTGTGGTCAAATCGGCGGTTGAAACCGATCTGCATTTTTACGCCATTGTCCTCGGCAGCGCACTTGGCGGCCAGGATTTTTTCGATGGTCAAGTCTACCGGCTTTTCGCAGAAGATGTGCTTTTTCGCCTTGGCGGCGGCAATAGAAATGTCCGCATGGGTGGTAGTTGGGGAGCAGACCAGCACCGCATCGATGGCAGGGTTTTCCAGAATGTCCTCATAGCGGGAGGTGAAGGCGGGAATGCCAAGCCTTGTAGCCAAGGCGGATGCCTTGGCGATGTCCACATCGCTGACCATTAAAACCTCGGCCTCCGGGATGTGGTAGGTAATGGATTCGCCGTGAACGTTGCCGATGCGCCCCGCGCCTACGATGCCGATCTGAAGCTTTTTCAAAGGAAAGACTCCTTTCAAAATAATGATCTATGGGTTGGGGAACAAGGTACAGACAAATTTGCGGGTGTGATAACCGATCATAAAATACGAATTCGTGATATTCAAATGTTTTTCCAGTATATAAGGGATTCTCAAGGGATGAAATTCCGCAAGCTCAATCGTCGCACTGGTTCGCTGCCGCTCCCATCGCACGTTTCGCTTGATTCATCCGCCCTGTCCTTTTCCGCCACTGGCGGGGGCAGAGCTCCTTCACCTTTCGCGGTGGGGTTCGGGGAGGCAGAGCCCCCATGACGTCCTTACAGCGAGCCATCCCAGGTATTAACAGAAGTTTTCTTTTTCTCTTCCTCGTCGAACCAGCGGACGGTGACGCATTTCGATTCGGTGAAGAAGCGGAAGGCATCTTTGCCGTGGCAATGCGGGTCGCCAAAGAAGGATTTTTTGTGGCCGCTGAAGGGGAAGACAGCCATGGGAACCGGGATGCCCACATTGACGCCCACCATGCCACCGTCGGTGCGCTTGACAAACTCCCTGGCATAATGCCCATTCTGGGTGAAGATGACCGAACCGTTGGCGAAGGGGCTTTCATTCATAAGCGCCAGGCCTTCCTCAAAGCTCTTGACACGTTTGATGCAAAGGACGGGGCCGAAAATTTCATTCTGGCCTACGGTCATGTCCTGGGTGACGTGATCCAGGATGGTGTGGCCGATGTAAAAGCCATTCTCGCAGCCTTGTACTTTCACATTGCGTCCGTCCAGCACCACCTTCGCGCCTTCATCGATGCCCTTTTGAATCCAGTCGCACACGAATTGCTTGTGGGACGCGCTGACAACGGGCCCCAATGCGGTAGCCTTGTCGCAGGCAGGGCCGATCTTCTGCTGCTTGCAAAGCCTGACAAGCTCCGCCACCAGTTCATCCGCCACTTCCTCATCCACCACCACCACGGGCAGCGCCATGCAGCGTTCCCCGGCGCAGCCGAAGCTGGAGTTCATGATGCCGGCGGCGGTGCGTGTGATGGGTGCATCCTTGAGGACAAGCGCATGGTTCTTTGCCTCGCACAGGGCCTGTACGCGCTTGCCGTGGGCAGCGGCAGTTTTGTATACGTGCAAGCCGACGCTGGTGGAACCTACAAAAGTGATGCCCTGGATGTCGGGGTTTGTAAGCAGGATTTCCGCTTCGTTGCGGGAGCAGGGTACAACGTTCAAAACGCCGTCGGGAAAGCCGGCCTCTTTGTAAAGCTCCGCCATGCGAAGGCTGGTCATGGGCGTTGAGCTGGCGGGCTTGAGTATATAGGTATTGCCGCAGACGATGGCCAGAGGCGCCATCCAGCCCATGGGGATCATGGCGGGGAAGTTCCAGGGCGCAATGCCGGCGAACACGCCCATAGGCTCCCGGTAGAGCGTGGTGTCATAGCCCAAAGAGGTGTCCATAAGGCTTTCGCCCATTAAGAGGCTGGGGGCGGAGCAGGCCAGCTCCACCATTTCCTTGGACTTCAGTACATCCCCGGCGGCTTCGGTTAAAGCCTTGCCATGCTCGGTTGCCAGCAAAAGCGTCAGCTCATCCAGGTTCTTTTCGATCAGTTCCCGAAGTTTGAACATTAAATCCGCCCGGCGTTTGACGGGGGTATCCCGCCAGGCGGGATAGGCCTTTTTCGCTGTGGCGATGGCTGATTCCACCTCGTTTTTTAGGCAGCACGGGCTTTTGGCGATCACTTCGCCTAAGGACGGATTGTATACGTCCACGTATTTTTCGGTTCGGGAGGCGACATATTGCCCGCCGATGAAGGGCATTAACATTTCGGGTTGAGGCATGAGAATCATCCTTTCACAGATGTGATACGTTGTGATTGATATGCTTGTTAGGCAAGATTATTGTAAATTTCTAGACTATAAGGGTTTCGCGCCTGCGGGCGCGACCAGGGCTTTCCGGATGCCCTGGACCTTCGGGGGCATCACTGCCCAACAATAAATTACAAGGTTAAATCTAAATTATTTAGATTCCAAAGAGATGTATCTCATTGGCGGGGTCCAGGGGCGGAGCCCCTGGTCATCCCCTCGCCACCAGTTTGCCATAGACCTTTTTCTTTTCGGCAATAAACGCCCGGATGGCCTCCTCGGTGGGCATATCCTGGGAGCAGGCATGGCTGGCCACCAGCATAGCGGCGGAAGCGCTGCCGAACTCCAGTGCATCCATGATGTCCCACCCGGAGAGAAGGCCGTGGAGGAAGGCGGAGCCGTACCCGTCGCCGCCGCCGAAGCCCTTCAACGCTTCCACCGGGAAGGGCTTGATGGAATACGCGCCGTCTTTTGTGTAGGCGGTAGAGCCCTTTTTACCGTGCTTGATGATGGCAATCCTGACGCCCTTTTGCAGCCAATAATCAGCGGATGCAGCATCGGTGCCGACTAATCCCGCAAGGCGCTCCATGCGGTCATACTCCTCCCGGGAACCCATGAGGATATCGCACTTTTCGGCCACAAGGCAACAATACACGGCGATCTCATCGTCGTTTTTCCAGGTATAGGCCCGGTAGTCCGCATCCAATACGATGGGTGTGTTTGTCTTTTTCGCAAGCAGAACGGCTTTTAGCACAGCCTCCCGGGAAGGGCTTTTCGAGAGTGCAGTTCCGGAGATAAGCAAAAGCCTGGTGCTTTTGATATACGCTTCATCCACATCACTTGGGTGAAGCTGCAAATCCGCCGCGCTTTCCCGGTACATGAGGATGCTGGACTCCTCCCGGGAGAGAATCTCCGTAAACGTCAATCCCAGTGACTCCCCGTTTGTGCAGCGGGTGATGTGGCTTACATCAATGCCTTCTTTTTCAAAATACTGCTGTACAAAGTCGCCAAACCGGTCGTTGGAGATTTTTCCAAGGAAGCCAACCTTACGGCCGAGGCGCGCCATGCCCACGGCGATGTTGGCCGGGGAACCGCCCAGGTACTTTTTGAAGGTGGTGGATTCCGCAAGGGTCTGAAAATAGTCCACCGGGTTAAAGTCAATGGCAATGCGCCCCAGGGGAATGATGTCCAGAGGGCGGGTTTCATCCCAGTTTATAAGGTCCATTCCGGTCTCCTTTCAAGCAAGGCCGAAGATGTGCAAATGTTCCAGCGCCGCCTTTGCTGTGGCATCTATCATTCGGCGGCTGACATCAAATATGTTCTGCTCTTCTGCCGCATGGGCGGCTATTGCCGCGGCCTGGAAGCAAGCGGTTGCAATGTTTATTTTCCGCACGCCAAGGCTTATGGCACGGCGGAAATCTTCCGGCGAGATGCCTGTTCCGCCATGAAGCACCAGGGGGACAGGAGTGCCGAGGGAAATCTGTTCCAAAATGTCAAAGCGGAGCTGCGGGGTGGCCGTGTACACGCCGTGGGCATTGCCGATGCCTACGGCCAATGCATCCGCTTTGGTTTCCTTTATAAGGAGCAATGCCTCGCCTGGATTGGCGTAGGCAATGGGGGCATCCTCCCCGCGTTCGGTGCGGCCCACCCGGCCAATCTCTGCCTCCACGTTTACGCCCCTTGTATGGGCCAGGGCCACGTACTGCTTTGTCATGGCGATGTTTTCCGCAAGGGGCAGGTGGGAGCCATCGAACATCACCGAGGTGAAGCCAAGATCAATGGCCTCCCGGATGCATTCCCCGGTCAGGCCGTGATCCAGGTGCACCGCCACATCCACCCGGGCAGCCCTTGCTGCCGCCAGCATGGCTGGCCCGATGATATGAAGGGGCGAGGTGTCGAGTCTCGCCTGGGCAATCTGCAATATTACAGGCGTGTTTGCCATTTCCGCCGCCAGGATCACTCCCTGAATCATTTCCAGGCTGGCCACACTGAACGCGCCGACAGCCCGGCCATTCTTTTTGGCGTGATCCAGCAGCTCAAGCATATGTACAAGCGACAAAGGTCCACCTCCCTGTTCATGCCAGTATCAGTTTGGCACCGGCGTCATTCAATGCATGGATATACTCTGCATTGGGCTCTGTTTCGGTGATGACACCGGCGAAGCTGCTTGGCTGGGCGTAAGTCATCATTGCGGTTTCTCCGAACTTGTGGCTGTCCAGGAGAAGATAGGATTTTGTGCTGCGCTCCATGGCGGTGATTTTCAGCTCGTATTCCAGGGGCGATGAATTGGTAACGCCGCCGGATAAGGATAAACCCGTGGCTGCCATAAACGCTGTTTTGATGTTGTAAGCCTTCAGAAAGCGAACCGTTTCCAGCCCGGTAAAGGAGCTGGTTTTGCGGTGAAGCTGGCCCGGCAGGCTGATGATGGTCAGGTTTGAGTAGGGCATGGCGGCCATGATGGCGTGCAGGTTGTGGGTGATGATGGTGATATTCTGCAGTTTGGCAAGGTTTTGCACCATGTGCAGCGTGGTGGTGCCGGAATCCAGAAAAATGGTATCGCCATCCTCGATAAACTGGGCAGCCTTGCGGGCTATGAGCATTTTGGCTTCCTGATGCTTGATGGTGCGCACGTCAAAAGGCGTCAGTTGCTCCGCCTTGCGGGCGCAGACGCCGCCGTACACCTTTTCCACCGTACCCTTTTTGATAAGAAGCGCCACATCGCGGCGCACAGTGTTCATGGAGGTGTCAAAATGCTCCTGCAATGCTTCCATGGAAACCGAATCCATTTGTAGAATGTATTCTTCCATTTGTTCAAGGCGTGTATTTCTCACTGGAACAAACCACCTTTTTCATCTTCTGTGTGCATTATAGAACAAATTGTGGCGGATGTAAAGGTACACATGATAAAGTTATGGTAAAGTATTGGACATGTTTTGGTTTCAATGAAAAAAGTATGGACCATGGATGATATTCCCATGTCATCATCGTTCTTTATGCAGGGTCTTATGCATGTATCCGTCATAGGCGGGTGAGGCCGCCTTGGGAAGGAGAGAGAGGGCTTGCACGGAAAAAGAATCATCATTGCGGTGGCATGCTTGATAATGCTTGCGTTTTCCATGAGCGCATACGGGGATACTACGCCGCAGCCAGGGCCTGCGAAGGCAACCGCCCCCGTTCAGGTTGCGAATCCCGACATATCCATGGAAGCGGAGCTTGGCTACTTTGGCGCCATCACCTACATGCGGGATATACCCTTTACCATAACGCTGGAAAACAAAGGCCCGGATATTGCCGGAACCATCGGCGTAGACCTATACAGGAACAACAGGTATTTTGACCGGTACGAATATCCCATCTCCCTGGCATCCGGTGCAAAAAAGCGGGTGGTTCTGCCTGTCAATCTGAAAATGAAACAGGACCATTATGTGATTGAGTTTACTAGCGGCGGTTCGGTAGTGGCTTCCGTCATCAAGACGCCTGACCGGACCATCAAGCCGGAAGCGTCGCTTGTGGGTGTGCTTTCATCCGATCCGCAATCACTGTCTTATATGAACATCGATTCCCTCTCCCGCGTATGGGCTGACCGTTATGAGGCGTGGCAGCTTGTAACGCTGGATGAGGACCATTTTCCGCAGGCCGATTCGCTGATGAGTACCTTTTCGATGGTGGTGGTGGACGGGTTTGACTTGTCCTCCCTATCCGCCGAGCAGCAAAAGGTGCTTGACCGCTGGGTGGAAGGCGGCGGAATGGTGGTAGTGGGCGGCGGTGCCCAGGCGGCGGCGGGATATCCCTACTTTGCCAAATATACGGGCCTTAAGGCGGGAAGCCTTGTGGAAGCTGCGGATATCACCCCGGCGCTGATTCAGTACTGCGCCCTGCTGGGCGACAAGCCCCTCGGGCAGCCTGTTCTTTTGAATGAAGTAAATACAAAAGCGGCGCCGTTGGTGGCGGATGAGCATCCGTTGATTTTCCGGCATCAGGCGGGGAGCGGTTTTATATATACCACTACCTTTGAGCTTGGTGCAAAGCCGCTTTCCAGCTGGTCCGGCATGAGCGCCATGTGGCCTCGGGTGCTGCTCAAGAGTGCAAACAGCCAATATGCTGCCATGTACAGCAAAATTTCCAGCAAGCTGTACGGCGGGTCATATGCAACCTACCTGCTCGGGAATGTGCCCATTGAAAACGACAGCAGCACGTTGCCTGTGATCATTCTGCTGGTCATCTATCTGATACTGGCCGGTTTGGGCAGCTATCTTATACTCAAGCGCCTGGACAAGCGGGAATGGATGTGGCTGACTGTACCTGCTCTGGCCTTTGTTTGCATGGCGGGGCTGTACCTCATGAGTCAAAGCCTTCCTTTCAACAAGCCGGCAGTGGCCTCTTTCACCAGCATACGTATGAATCCTAGGGGTGAGACAAGCATATCCTCCATCGCAGACCTTTCAAGCCCGGAGACCGGCGAAGCGCTGATCCAGGGCGAAAGCGGGATGCATTTGACGCCCATTGACGAATACACTTACTTTTATGATGATCCCATGGCAACCTCTGCGCCCAAGCAGCTTTTGTACCGCATGGTCTTTGGTGACACGCCGGCCATTGGCTACCCACAAAGCGCGCCTTGGACGCTTCGGCACGTGTCGCTTTCCGGAGAGACGCCAGACTTTGGCGAGCTGACGGGTCGGCTGTGGATGCAGGAGGACGGCTTGCACGGGCAAGTCGTCAACAATACGCCCTATACTTTCAAGGAAGGGTTGCTGATTACGAACCTGGGCTATGCCCGCGTAGGCGAATTAAAGCCGGGCGCAACCGGCCAGGTAACGCTGCTCAGGCCGAAAGACGAAGGCGGGAAAAGCACGTCCACAGCCTCTGTAAGCATCTATGAGGCGAAGATCGAGGAGGGCGTCATGATTTCCTCCAACATCACCCGCAACAGCGATATGGACCTGTATCCCATCATCCGGGCGGCCATCTATCCTGAAGAGCAGGCGGCCAAGCCCAACACGATTGATTTGTACAGACAGCTTGGCAGGGATGAACTGAACCTGCGCTCCTTCCGTGAAAGCGCCATCCATCAGGTGTTAGGCACGAACCCCACCGGGTCCACCTCCTGGGTAAGCCCCTTTCACTTTGTGGCCTTCCAGGAGGAGATTGGGCAGACCAAGCTGTATTTGAACGGCCAGGAGGTGAAAAAGCACGGGCACCAGGCGGTGGTGGATGTTCTGCTCACCTATGAGCCCGTCAGCCCGACGGGGATGGTGTATTACCCCAGCGGTACGCTGAGCGCATACCCTGTGCAGCAGAACGCGGACGGCAGTTTTTCCGAGCCGGATCAAAAGGCAGCGGACCCGTATATGTCGTATCAGCTGACGCTCCAGCCTGTTTTCTGCTTTACCATGCCGGATACCTCAAAGTTAACCGTGAATTCCATGAGCATTCTGGCATCCTCCTATGATACGGTGCCTACGATGCAGTTGTACAACCATCAAACAATGATGTGGGAAGAGCAGAGCACGCTGTTTGTGACATTTACCGAAAAGGAGATCCGGCCATTTATCGGGCCCCAGGGCAGGATGTATGTGCGTTTTGTGCCCGGAACAAGCTCGCGTGATTACGACAGCGTCATGGTTCCCTCCATCACGCTGGAAGGGAGGGTCAAGTAATGCTTGTCACCGAGAATTTGACCAGAAGATACGGAACCTTTACCGCCCTGGACAATTTAAGCCTTCAAATCGACGACGGGGAGCTGCATGGCTTTGTGGGCCCCAACGGCGCGGGCAAGACCACCACCATGCGCATCCTGGCCACACTGCTGCCGGCCACCTCGGGGAAGGCCTATTTGGATGGGGTGGAGGTATCCCGGGAGGGGAAAAAGATACGGCGAATGGTGGGGTACATGCCGGATTTCTTCGGGGTGTACAGCGGCCTCAAAGCCTGGGAGTACCTGGACTTTTACGCCAGGTGCTATTCCATTGGCCACAGGGAGCGTGTCAGGATGGCGGATAGGCTGCTGGAGATTGTGCGCCTTTCGGACAAGAAGAATGCCTATATCGATGTTTTGTCCCGGGGCATGAAGCAGCGGCTTTGTTTGGCCCGGAGCCTGATTCATGATCCCAAGCTTCTCATTTTGGATGAGCCGGCCTCCGGCATGGACCCCAGGGCCAGGGCAGAGATGAAGGATATCCTCCGCTCGCTTCGAAATATGGGCAAGACGATACTGATTTCCTCCCATATCCTGCCGGAGCTGTCGGAAATGTGCGACTCCCTGACCATTATTGATCACGGCAAGCTGGTGTTTTCCGGCCCGGTGAAGGATCTGGCCAGGAAGATGAGCGGGCAGGCGCCGCTTCAAATACAATTGACCCAGGAGGCTACCGGTGAACAGCTTCAGGATGCTATCAATATTTTGAAACAATATCCCGGCGTTACGGGGATCATGCAGCCGGAAGAGCGCTTTTTGCGGGTGGATTTTGAAGGGGGATCCCGGGAAACGTCCTCGCTTTTGTACATGCTGATGCAAAAAGAAACGCCGGTGGTGGATTTCCACCGGGTGCCTGTCAATCTGGAGAAGGTATTTATGGAGGTGACGCAGGAATGATCAACCCGATTCTGGCTTTTGGCGCTCGCAGGCGTATGCGCTCCTTGCGCACCATCATCATCCTGACGCTGTATAGCGCGCTGATGTTGATTTTTGCCATATCAAGCTCCCTATCCGTACTTGGGATCAAGACCATGACGATTGGCACCATGCGGGCGGGCATCGACAATTACATTTACTCGGTTGCCCTTCAGTTCATGCTTCTTCTTTTGGTAGCACCAGGCATGACGGCAGGCGCTATTGCCGGGGAGCGGGAGCGCCAGACGCTGGATTTGATTCTGGTGACGCATACGGGCGCATTGCGCATTGCGCTGGGCAAGCTGCTGGAGAGCTTTGGCTTTTTGCTGCTTGTGATTTTCTCCTCGTTGCCAATGATGTCGGTAGTGCTCCTGTTCGGCGGGATCAGCTTCACCCAGATACTGACCGTTCTGTTGTTCATGTGCGTTTCATCATTGGGAGCGCTTAGCATCGGGCTTTTCGCATCCGCCTTGTTCAAGCGTACGGCGGCAGCCACAATTGTATCGTACCTTGTGATTTTTGCCATCGGCATCGGCACGCTGGTGCCCATGGTGCTCAATAACGAAACGCTCATGAACTACATCAACAATCCGGATGCACTGAGTTCCATCGATACCAATACCCTGCTAAACTCCGTGCCCAAGCTGCTGCTTTTAAACCCCGGCATCGGCCTTCTGTCGCTGATGGCGGACCAGACAGGGCTTTTGGAGAGAACATTTCAAATGATGCCATACGGTTATGCTTACTATCAAATTTTTGACAAGGTGGATTTCGCCCTGATTGCCTTTCTCAACATAGGAATAATGGTCGCTGTTTCCCTGATCCTTACTTTCCTATCCGCGCTGCTGATCCGGCCGCGTGTGGGGCGAATCAGTACCCGCCGGAAGACGGCAAAGGAGCTGGTGGCATGAGGGAGATTGCCCATCCCGCCATCCGGCAAGCGTTGAAGCCTGTCAGGCGGCGGGTGCACATCAGCCATGCGGTGATGCTAGGAAGCATGGGTGTGCTGGCTGCCAGCGTAAGCTTTGCCTCTTTGGCACTTGCGTCCTATTTCATACCCATCCCGCAACTGCATTTGTGGGTGGGAGCTGCCGCCTTTGGTATTTTGTTGCTTGCCGTCATTGCCGGACTTGTGCGGCCGGTCTCTTATAAACTGGCGGCCAGGCGCGCGGATGCGGGCGGTCTGAAAGAGCGGGTACTTACCGCCCTTACGATCATGGACGATACGCCCATGGCACAGCTATTGCGGGAGGATGCCATCCGGCACTTGAAAAGCCTGCCCCTGAAGACCGCCATTCCGCTGAAGGCCGGCAAAACGCCACTGATAATGGCGACGATCGTCGCCCTTCTGGCGGCGGGGCTTGTATTGTTTGTACCAAACCCTCAAAACGATGTCCTGGCCGGAAGGGAAGCATTTGCAAAGGCCATGGAGAAGCAGGCAAAGGCTGTGGAGGAAGCATTGGAGAAGCTGGAGGAAGCCCCCTACACGAAGGAAGAGTTAAGCGCGCTTCGGAAGCTGATGGGGGATCTGGCCAGGGAAATCGGAAAATCCACAGAGCCGCAGCAGGCGTACCTGGCCATGGACAAGGCGCAGCGGGAACTATCGGAATTGCAGAAGACTGCAGCCGACAGGATGAGGCTTCAGGCAGCCCAGGCGTTTTCGCAAAGCGGACTTACGGACCTGTCCAATGCCTTGTCGCTCAGTGACGCCTCGGCAGCTCAAAAAGCCGCAGCACAGCTATCAAACGCCGGGGCGAACGCAGCCGGTTCCAACGCCCTCAAGCAGGCGGCCGACGCCATGCCGGAAGGCGAGCTGAAGGAAGCCGCATCAAAAACCGCCGAAGCGCTGAAAACAGGGGATATGGAAAATGTGAAGGCAGCGCTGAGTTCGCTAAGCGCAGCTATGCAAAGCACCTGTTCCGGCTCATCACCGGGCAATTCCGGAAACTTGGGGGATATAAACTCCCTGCTGGCGCAGCTTCGCTCGGCAACGCTATCCGCCTCCCAGGAAAGCTCCGGCCAGGCAGCAGGCTCGGGCAAGGGGTCAGCAAGCGGCCAGGGCAAAGGCAATGGACAAGGCACGGGCAGCGGACAGGGGCAGCAGGGCGGTGCCGGCGCGGGCAAGGGCAGCACCAACCTGGATGGAGGGATTACCAAGCCGGGCACAAGCTCCCAGGGACAGGGGGCCAACGTGCCTGAATACAAACTTTCGCAATATGAGACCATCTATGATCCCACGCGGCTTTCCGGCGCGGATGAGCTGCATCAAACTGCCGGGTCTGTGGGCGAGGGTGAATCGCAGCAGATACAATTGGGGCAGGGCCTGGGCGATGCGTCCGGCCAGGTGCCCTACCATGAAGTCATCTTCAGTTATCAGGATGCGGCGTCCAAGGCCGCTCAGCTGGAATCGCTGCCCGAGGGCATGCAATTATGGGTGGATGGATATTTTCAATCATTGATCGATTGATTGAACGAGGAGGAGATAAAATGCCCACAGCCACTTACGCAGGCAAAGAGGAGATACTGTCTTTTCAAACTACAATGGAGCGTATACGTGGTCAAATTGGCCGTGAGATCGTTGGGCAAAAGGATGTCATCGACCATCTGCTGATGGCCCTGGTAACGGGTGGCAATGTTTTGCTGGAGGGAGTGCCGGGGCTTGGCAAAACGCGGCTGGTAAATGCGCTGGGCCGGGTTTTAAACCTGCCCTTCTCCCGCATCCAGTTTACGCCCGATTTGATGCCCGCCGACATCACCGGCACAAACATCATTGTGAAAACAGGGGAAGGAAACAGCTTTTCCTTTCAGCCGGGGCCGCTTTTTTCCTCCATCGTGCTGGCGGATGAAATCAACCGGGCTACGCCCAAAACACAGTCAGCCTTGCTGGAAGCCATGCAGGAGCACAGTGTTACCGTGGGCGGCGTTACGCGCAAGCTTCCCGAACCTTATTTTGTGCTGGCCACGCAAAACCCCATTGAGCAGGAGGGCACGTACCCGCTGCCGGAAGCGCAGTTGGACCGCTTTTTGTTCAAGCTCCTTATGCCTTTCCCCACCCTGGCAGAATTGAGTGACATTATGGATATGACAGTCACGGCGGAGCCCGAAGCGGCGGATGCGGTGGCCGGAGGTGAGGATATCCTTCTGTTGCGCAGCGTGGCCAGGCAGGTGCCGGTGGCACGGGCCGTGCAGGATTTTGCATTGAGGCTTGTGCTTTCCACGCACCCGGAGATTCCAGAAAGTCCGGAGCCTGCCCGCAAATACCTGCGCTTTGGGGCAAGCCCCAGAGCCGGGCAGGCAATGATCAGTACTGCCCGCGTCCGGGCTTTGATGGAGGGCCGCTACAACGTATCCTTTGAGGATATCCGCGCGGTGGCTCCATCGTGCCTTCGGCACCGGGTGGCGCTGAATTTCGAAGGCCTGGCGGAAGGCCATACGGTGGACGGGCTGATACAAACGCTCATGGACAGCCTCAAAACGTAACAAGGAGCGGACCCATGCTGAATGATATCATGCTTCACAGGCTGGACGCCCTTCGCCTTGCCATGCAGGCCTATGTGCGCGGCGGGGCAGGAGGCGTAAGAAAATCCAGGGCGCTGGGGGATTCGGCGGAATTTTCGGATTTTAGGGATTATGCGCCGGGGGATGACCTAAGACGGATCGACTGGAACGCCTACGCCAGGTTTGACAAGCTGTTTTTGAAGCTGTTCATGGAAGAGCAGGAAATGCATCTGACGCTGATTCTGGATGCCAGCGCTTCCATGGGCTTTGGCGAGCCCTCAAAGTGGATGTTTGCGGTTGATGCCGCGCTGATGCTTGCCTATTTGGCCGTATCCGGCGGTGACCGTGTCAGCATAGTGGTGCTGAATGGGGAAAAGGTGCAAAGGAGCCCTGTGTATGCGGGAAGGCAGGGTTATGTTCAGGCATCGGCCTTCCTTCAGGACATTCGTCCTCAAGGAGCAACCAGCCTCACCCGTGCCGTGACACGCATCCCCTTAAAGGCTACACGGGGCATGTGTGTTTTGATCAGCGACCTGTTTTCTCAGGATGGCAGCGAGGGCGCTTTGGCATCGATGCTGTACCGCAAGCAGAAGGTGGTGCTAGCGCAGGTGCTTTCCAAGGATGAGATGGAACCGGATATTAGCGGCGCGCTGCGGCTTGTAGATTCAGAGGGCGGACAAAACATGGATGTGACCGTAAACGGGGATCTTTTGCGCAGGTATCATAAGAATTTGGAAGCATTTATCAGCAGCTCGCGGTTGTACTGCCACCGCCACGGCATCCCGTTTGTGCTGCTGCGCTCAGACATGGATTTGATGCGTGACGCGCTTGGTCATATGATGCGGGGCGGCATTATTGCCTGAGGGAGGGAGGGAGCGCATGCAGTTTCTGTACCCTGCGGGTTCATGGGCGCTTACGGGGCTTTTTATCGTACTGGCATTGTACATCCTGCGCAAGGAATACCGGGAGCATACGGTATCCAGCACGTATCTTTGGCGCAAAACGCTGGAAGATCAAACGGCCAGCAGGCCTTTTCAAAAGCTCAAAAGCAACCTGCTGATGTTTTTGCAATTGCTTACGGTGCTTCTGCTCGCCTTATCCATCATGCGTCCGCTTGTTCCGGGCAAGCAGGCGGGCGGGGAAACAATCATGATATTCGATGTATCGCTGAGCATGCAGGCCGCCGCCTCCGGACAAAGCCGCATAAAGCAGGCTGTTTCGGAAGCCAGGCGAATGGTGGAGGGCATGGGTGATGGCGACCGGCTGACGATTTTGACTGCCGGCAAAAAGGTGACGCATCATTTGTCACGCTCCTATGACCGGCAGGAAGCTTTCAAGGCACTTAACGCCATTGATGCGGAGAACGGCGAAGCTGATGTAAGCGGCGCGCTCTCCCTGGCCAAAGCGATGGGAAGGGAGATTGATAACCTGAACATTGTCGTCTTCTCCGATACCTTTCCAAATCAAGAGGAGGAAGGCGTAAGGTATGTTGCCGTGGGAGCGGGCGTTGACAATTGCGCTATTCTTTCCTTAACCGCCTCCCAGCGGGAGGAGGGCCTGGCGGCCCTGGCCCGTATCGCCAACTACGGTAATGCAAAGAGCATGACCGTCAGGTGCTATGCTGATGGGCAATTGTGTGATGCTCGTACTGTGGAAGTTCAAGAAGGCGCAACGCAAAGCGTGCGGTTTGCCGTGCCGGATGGCGCTGCGTACATACACACGGAGATCGCTGAGGCTGATGGACTCTTGCAGGATAACCGGCGTCATTTCGTAATGCGGGAACAAGGAAAAAAGAAAATCGCCCTGATCGGGCGGGACAACATTTTTTTAGAAAAAGCGCTTTTGCAGCGTGGGGATGTGGAGTTGATCCGCACGACACTTATGGATGCGCCGTCTTTGACGGATTGCAGCCTGTTTGTATACGACGGGGTACTGCCCGATCCATTGCCGGATAGCGGACCGTTCCTGATCCTTCAGCCTGGGGCAAAGGTACTGAATGTTACACCGGGCGAAAAAAAAGCGCCGGAATACGCCTTGCACTTGGCTGGCGGTACGCTGGCCAAACAGTTTTCCGACCATGTTTCCTTTCAAAATGTGGCGCTCAAACAATACACGCATCTGACGGGAGGTCAGCCGGTTCTTGTATCGGGCGGGGATACACTCATTTCCGCCGGGGATGAAAACGGCATCCGGTTTGTTGTCATTGGTTTTGACCTGCATGAAAGCAACTGGGTGCTCAAATATGATTTTCCTATCTTCATGATGCACGCGCTCAACTTCCTCATGCCGGATGTACTGTCCGGCGCGGAGGATGCGCTGTGCGGAGATGTTTTGGCGCTGTCCCTGGATGGGCGTACAACGAAGGCTGCGGCCGTGACGCCTGCGGGGAAAAGCATCACCCTGGCGCCGCCCTTTCCCGCACAGCCCTTTGTTGACACCGGAGAGGCCGGGCTGTATACCCTTGCCCAGACGCTTTTGGATGGGAAAACGGAGAATACGAAATTTGTGGTGAATGTAACAACAGCGGAAAGCGATGTACGCAATGTGGCACAAAACACTGGGGAAAACCTGCTGCGGGCCGGTGTTACGGATTATGGCCGTGAGTTTACCACATTACTGATAATTGCGCTGCTGGCGCTGATGATGGCAGAATGGTGGGTGAGCTGCCGTGCAGGTTGAGTTTGCATTTCCGTGGACGCTGCTTTTGATACCGGCCTTGTTCGGGCTTGTGGTTGTCCTGTATAAAAAATACGCCTATGGCACCGGCAAGCGCGGAGCGAGGGCTTATGCCGTTTTGGGCATGCGTTTTGTGGTGACCGCCCTTGCCGTGCTGGCGCTTGCGTCCCCTTCCATTCTTTCACGGTCCTATAAGGCAGCCACCTGGGTGCTGCTGGACGTGTCAGATTCCACTCTTCCCATGCGTTCCCATATGGAAGCTGCCGTTATCCAAGGGCTTTTAAGTAAGCCAGAGGACCTGTCCACCGGCGTGATCGCCTTTGGCGGCGACGCCATGGTGGAGGCTCCCCTTTCTCAAAAGACCGTGTTTGTAAAGGCTGAAACATCCGTGGACCCGGAGCACAGCGACGCCGCCATGGTGCTTGATCTGGCGGGAGCACTGCTCCCTTCGGATGCGGCGGGACGGATGATGCTTGTAAGTGACGGGTGGATCGGCGATACGGATGCACAGGCAACCTTGCTCAAGGCACGGGGAATTGCCGTTGATGTCATGAAGTTTTCGGGCTCGCCGGCAGTGGACGCACAAGTGACTCGCCTCACACTGCCATCCAAGGCCTACCAGGGCCAAACGGCCCAGGTGACGGTAGAGATGGATGCTACGGCGGATACCCACGGCACTCTGATCCTTTACGCCAACAGGCAGCCGGTAAATACCAAGGAGGTTTCGCTGCGGCGGGGGAAAAACACATTTGTATTCCAGGATACCGCGAAAGCCTCCGGGGTGGTCACATACGAAGCCCAGTTGATCGTGCCTGACGATGAGCAGACGCGCAACAACCGGTTGAGCGCTTATATGGCCGTGACGGGAAAGCCTTTCGTACTCCTCATAGAGGGCAGGGAAAACGAAAGCCGGGAGATGCAAAAAATCCTTGACGCCGCAGGCTTTGCGTGGGAGACTGCCACCCCTGCCGGAATGCCTCAAAACGCGGAGACGCTGCGCAAGTATGACGCAGCCGTACTGGTAAACGCCGATGCCGATGCTTTCTCCAAAGATGCGCTATCGGCTTTTGACACCTATGTGAAAACATTGGGCCGTGGCCTTGTGGTCATCGGCGGCGACCAGAGCTACGCGCTGGGGGGATACCGTGGCAGCAAGCTGGAGGAGATGCTGCCTGTCACCATTGATGTTCGAAACCAGATGGACCTTCCGTCGCTGGCGCTGATGCTGGTGATCGACAAATCAGGCTCCATGACCGGCGGACAGTTTGGCACCACACGTCTGGAGGTAGCCAAGGAAGCAGCCATGCGCGCCGTGGAAGTGCTTACCGGCCGGGATCAGGTGGGTGTGATCGCCTTTGACGACGCGGCAAAATGGGTGGTGCCACTCAATAGCGCCGCAGACATAGCTGCCATACAGGTAGCCATAGGCACCATCCGCCCGGGTGGCGGCACGGCCTTTTACACCCCGCTATACGAATCACTGACAGCCTTGATGCATGCGGATGCAAAGCTCAAGCACGTGATCTTTCTCACCGACGGCGAGGCAGGGGACAACGGGTTTGACCTGCTGGTGCACAACATGGCGCAAAACGGCATTACACTGACCACCGTCGCCGTAGGCAGCGGGGCCAACGTGAAAGTGCTCGGCCGCCTGGCGGAAATCGGCAACGGCCGCATCTATACCGCCGGGGAGTTTGACAACATCCCCAAGATATTCACGAAGGAAACGTACCTGGTCACCGGCTCCTATGTGCAAAACCGCCTGTTTACGCCTGTGATCACCGAAGCCTCGCCCATGACCGACTTTGCTGGCTTTCCCCAATTGTCGGGGTACCTGGCCGCAACGGGAAAGCCGATGGCTACCGTATCCATGGTATCGGACAGGGAGGACCCGCTGCTTGCCTGGTGGCAATATGGCTCGGGCCGCGTGCTTGCCTGGACGAGCGATGTCAAGGGCGCCTGGACCGGGCAATTCTTGAGGTGGGATCAGGCAACGGCTTTCTTTTCGGGCCTTGTATCCCATGTGCTGCCCAAGGGCGGTCAGGAAGGCGAGCTGAATGTGGAAATAGCGGGCACCCAGGCGAAGGTGACTTATACCGCACCCGACGGTTTAGCGTCCGAGAATTTGGAAACCAGAGCCCATGTCCTTTTGCCCGACGGGAGCGAGGCTGATGTAGCTTTGACGGAAGTCAGGCCGGGGGAATATGAGGGCAGCTTTGAAGCTCCGCAGCAGGGGGCCTATGCCATCCGTGCTGAGCAGATGCAAAACGGACAAACGGTGAGGCAGTTGGAAGGCGGTGCTGTACGGTCCTACTCGGAGGAATACGATCTGCGCAAGCAAGGCGGGGAAGATGCCTTGATTCGTTTGGCAAACGCAACGGGCGGGCGGGTTATCACCGATCCCAGGGAGATGTTTGCAGCCAGGGGAATGGAGGCACAAAGCAGGCAAATGCTACGCCCGGCGCTTTTGTATCTGTCCCTTCTGCTGTTTTTGCTGGACATCGCACTGCGCAGGCTTTCCCTGGACCGTATGCTGGTAAAAGCGTATGGAAGGGCAAAAGAGAAGGTGGAGTTCTCGTTGGCAAGGCGGCGGGAGGTGCCGCCGCGGCTTGCGTATACAAGGCGCGGGAAAAAGAAGAATGCGCCTGTTGCCGTTTCCGTATCAGACATGGCAGAAACCATCCTGAAGGCACGGGAGCAGAAGAAGCATCTATAAACAAGGCGCCCCGTCTCTTTCGAGCATGGGGCGCCTTGCATTATGGATTAAGATTGTCAACCGGTTACTTTCCCAGGAAAGTATCCAGTTGCTTTTGGGCCTCGGTGATGACGTCACGGATGCCTATGTCTTCCAGTTCTTTGATGATCTGGGGAATAATCACTTCGGGATCGGAGGTGCCGGTGATCAGCTCGGCCCAGTACATTTCCTTGATGGCCTTGGCGGCATTGACTTCGTTGGCTACGGGATTGTAGTCAAATGCGAAGCCCATGCCGGCGGAGGTCACGGCATTCTTGTAACCGTCCCAAATCACCTGCCACATGTTGGGGTCGGCGGGGACGGAGGGGAACTTGGAAGCTTCCACAGCGCTGAGCGAATAGGAGGCTTGCGTATAGGCCCAAGGCGCATAGTTGGTGTTGCCAACGTCGGTCTTGGTGAGGGTACCGTCGTCATTCCAGTTGTAGTGGAGGCCCTCGATGCCGTAACGCATCATGTTGCGGTATTCTTTGTTGGTGTTGGCATATTCAATGAGCTTCAATGCCTCCACCGGGTGCTTGGAGGCCGCGCTGATGGCGGTCAATGCGCCGCGCAGGGAGTAAGTGGAGAGGAAGGGGCCATCATACCGGGAGATGGCGGAAGCCTTCTGCCTGGCATTGGACCAGATGGAGTCGGCGCCATAGAAGCCCTGGCCGGACTGCACGACGCCCTGAGCGCTGCGGCCCATGGACTCTGTGACGGCGGCGTCGGGATTGATGTAGCCCTTTTCGTACCAGCTGCGGATGGTCTTGATGCGCTCCACAAACTCTGGCATTTCATAGGCAAGGCGGACAGTGCCTTCCGTTTCGGTGCCAATGTCGTTGTAGGAAAGAGCGATTTGGGCATCCTCGGAGACCCAGTCCAGGAAATTGGCCCAGGAGGTAATGCCGCCCTTGCTCAAAATCAAGGGGTAGGTATCAGGATGATCGGCCTTGTAGGCGGCAAGGTAGGGCTCGATGTCGGCAAAGCCCATGGTGACAGGCACTTCCATGCCCTTTTCTTTGACGAAGTAATCGATGTCGATGATCCAGAACACTTCGATGCCATAGTCTTTCATGACGGGTACGGCATAGAGCTTGTCGCCCACAAAGGAGCCCTGCCAGAGCATTTCCGGCATGGATTCCCACAGGGCGGGAGTTTCGGACTTCACCAGGTCCTTGATGTCCAGGAACATGCCATCAAAGGCGTTGGTGGCAAAATCGTTGTACCATGCACAGGTGAAGCACATATCAAAGTACTCCCCTGAAGACATGGCCAGGGCGATTTCGTCTGCTTTCATGTAAACGCACTTGACGGTAATGCCCAGCTTTTCCCGGGTGATGGCGTTGAGCTGTTCCTCGACCATCGCCTGGTCAATTGGGGCATCTGCGGCTGTGCCCATCCACCAGATGAGTTCCACAGGTTCTTCCGCGGCGGCGAAGGATGCCATGGAGAGCATCATCACCAGCACAAGGAGCAGGGAAACCAGTTTCTTCATGAGAGGACTCCTCCTTACCGAATAGTCTTTAACCACAAACAGCCTTCCGGCCGCTGCTTCGAAGGGATCAGCCTTTGACCGCACCGATGGTCAGGCCTGAAATGAAGTACTTCTGAAAGAAGGGGTAACTGCAGGCGATGGGGGCTACGACGATGACAACAATGGCCATGCGCATGGTCTCGCTGGGCAGATCCGTAATGCTGTCAGCGCTCATGTAGGCGGCGTTTTTGGTGAGGTATTCGATGCTGCGCTCAATGGAGACCAGCACGTATTGCAGGGGGAACAGGTGCGTGTGGGTGCTGCGAAGGTACAAGAGCGCCTGGTACCAGTCGTTCCAGTAGGCAAAGGTGAAAAACAGCCCGATGGTGGCGATGGCCGGCAGGGAGATGGGCAGTACAAGCTGTAAAAAAATACGGAATTGGGATGCGCCGTCCAGCTTACCCGACTCAATGACGGAATCGGGGACGGTGGTGGTGAAAAAGGTGCGCAGGATGATGACGTAAAACGAGGAGCAGGCCAGTGGCAATATCAGACCCAGATAGGAGTTTTGCAGGCCCAACAGCTGGGTGTTCACCACATAGGTGGACACCAGCCCTCCATGGAACAGCATGGGGATAAAAATAAAGTAGGTGTAGTATTTGCGCATCCTGAAGCTTTTGCGGGAAAGGGCGTAGCCCATGGTGGTTGTCAGCGTAAGCCCCAGAAGCGTACCTAAAAGGGTAACACCGATGGAGTTGAAAAATGCCCGCCCGATCAGGGACCGCATACCCCACATGTACTTGTAGGCGGATGTGCCCCAGGCCTCCGGCAGGAAGCTGTACCCGTTTTTGGCGATGGAGGCTTCCGAGGAAAAGGAAATAACGATTACGAACATCACCGGCGCTACCGCCAGCAGCGCCAGCAGTATAAACAGCAGGGAGCCCAAGGTATTGGTCATTGGGCGGATACGGTTGAAACGGCTCAAACCTTCTTCTAATATTTTCCTTTTTGCCACAGGTTCATACGAGGGGAGACTTTCGCCTGTACTGTGCATGTGTTCCGTCTCCTTCCTTAAAACAGTGAGCTGTCCGCGTCGATGCGCTTGACAACCATGTTGGCGATAAGCAGTGTCAGGCAGCCGAAAACAGACTGTAAAAAGCCTGCGGCGGACGCGTAATTGTACTGGGGTTTGCTGGAACCGCGCAGTGCGTTGTACACGTAGACGTCAATGGTCAGCGTTACGCTGGTTAACGAGTTGGAGTTTTGCGTGGCGCGGTAGAACAGGCCAAAGTCGGAGTTGAAGATGCGGCCCACTGCCATGATGAACATGATGCTCATGATGGGCCGAAGCAGCGGCAATGTGATATAGCGTATCTGCTGGCTCTTTTTTGCGCCGTCGATGACGGCCGCCTCATACAGCGAACCGTCGATGCCGCTGATGGCGGCCATATACACCACCATGCCGTAGCCTACGGTTTTCCATACCTGTAAAAAGGTTAAAACAAATGGCCACTTTTCCGGTGTCTGATACCAGAGCACAGGTGTCCCGCCGGAGGCTTTTATCAAATTGTTGATAAGCCCTTTGTCCGTGGAAAGAAACGCAAATACAAAATATCCAACCACCACCCAAGACAGGAAGTGAGGCAGGAACATGGCTGTTTGGCAAAATTTCGCAACCCGTTTGGAATAAAGCTCAGACAGCAATATGGCCAGGGACACCGGCAACACAACACCCAGTATGATGAAGACCAGGTTATAGCCCAGCGTGTTGCGAAGCATCATGGCCACATATTTGGTTTTGAACAGATACTCAAAGTTGTCAAGGCCGCTCCATGGGCTGTTGACAAACAGGCTGTACAAGAATCCCTGACCGGCGGCTACTTTGTAGTTCTTGAAGGCGATGATGATGCCAAACATGGGAACATAGCAAAACAGGATATACCATACCGCTGTGGGCAGCGAAAGCGTAAAAAGCTGAAGGTCATCCAGGGTAAAGCGGAATTTCCTGCGCTTAGCCTTAAGCGGACTTTGTGAAAGCATAAAACACCCTCCAGACAAGGATTCATTGCGCCTGATTACCGGAAGACCGCGGCGTACACCCTGTTGTGGAACAGCCGCCTGAACCGCTGTATGGCGGGATTACCCCTTTTGGGGTGCACCGCGTTGGTTAAGAGCACCGCATACAGCCCGGTTTCCGGGTCCACCGCAAGGCTCGTGCCGGTAAATCCTGTATGCCCAAAGGATGTGGCGGGGAATAAATCACCCATAAAGCTTCCTGGGCCGCCGCTCACATGAAATCCCAGGCCTCTGTGGACATCGTGCTCCGGCGTTTTGTCCATGATGGCCATGCGAAGTGTTGCCGGGCTTATTAGCGGCGCACCGCCTGCTGCCAGCATTTTCGCAAAGAGCATCACGTCGCCCACATTGCTGAACAGGCCTGCGTTGGCCGATACGCCTCCCAAGAAGCGGGCGTTTTCGTCGTGGACAATTCCCCTAATGGGGCGGCCTGTGGCTTCATCCATCTCGGTGGCAGCGATGTTCCCGCCCACGGGGCAGTAACTTGTTTGGGTCATGCCAAGAGGCGTGAAGATATGCTCCTGCGCCAGTACGTTCAGCGGCTTGCCGTACACCTTTTCCAGTATGGAACCAAGAAGGATGTAGCCCATGCAGGAATAACGGGGCCTCTGGCCAGGTGGCCCTTGAAGGGGATGCGCAAGGATCGCAGATGAAACATCGGAAGGATCATAACAAACCTTCTCCAAAAGAAAGCTGGGCGCAATGCCGCCGGTATGGGTCATCAAATGTAAGACGGTAATATCCGCTTTGTCCTGGGGCGCATCAAAGAAACGGGAAAGCGTATCGTCCAAAACAAGCAATCCCTTTTCCAAAGCCAACAGGGCCAGCATGGTGGGCACGATCACTTTGGTCATTGATGCCAGGTCGTATCGTGTTTCAAGGTTTGCATTTTCGGTGCCTTGAAGGGAAAGCTTTCCCGTGGCATGGGTGAAAAGCGTTTGCCCCATATGGCCAATGCCCACTGCTGCCGAGGGGAAAACACCTTGGGCAACCGCATCGTCCAGCATGCCTGGGAGGAAGTCAAACCGTTCCATGCGCACCGCCTTATCAAATCAGTCCGGACCGCTTATCCCTTATCGATCATAACAGGTCCATTTTCTGCCGCTTGCCAAAGAAAGACGTTCCGAAGCAGGTGGCATGATCGCAGCCGATGATCGCGCCGCGCATAATGCTCAGCGCCTCATAATACCGCAGGTATTTGAAACTTGGGGAATTTTCCGCCAACCAGAGCTTTTTTACGGCTTGCTTCCAAAGAGGAAAAGCGCCGGTCACGTCAAAATAGAAGTAAGGCGAAAAGCCCTCCGCATCCTCCCAGTTTTCCGCGTACATGGCACGGCCGATGGGAGCCGGCGGCAGAGGATGCTCATAGGTGGGAAGAGAGGCAAAAAAGATGGCGTTTTTGGTAATAGTATGCGCTGTCATATGGTCCTTATGCAGGCTGTTTTGCCAGTGGTACAGCACGGCCCCCGCATGCTTTTCCCGCATGATTCGGGCAAGGTGCAGTTCCAATTCCTGACTTTCGTACAGTTCTCCGTCGGGTATGTCCAAAACGATGCTTTCCCCGCCCAGCATATGTGCAAAGTTTTTGGCGGCTTCTACATTCTGCTGCTTAAATTCTTTGGTGGTAATGCCTTTGGGCGCGCTCCGCTCCCCGGCGGTCAAATCCACGATGACCACCTTGTCTCCCGCCATGGCGTGCTTGCATAGGAGCATGCCACTGGTAAGCTGCGCGTCCCCCGTATGGGCTCCCACAGCCAGAATTGTTTTTTGCCTGCGTTCACTCAAGCGCAATCCCCCCTTGTTAAGCGGCCGGTCCTGACTGAGCAGCTTGATTTTTTCTTAATTGTAGCAGTGTTTATCTAAAAAGTAAATGTAATTTTTTTTGTATACAAAAATTTTTATGTAACTTATTGCGGATTTTGATTTCTATGATACAATAGAGGCAGCAGCAAATGCCGCAATCATAAGCGTCACAAGCCACAATAGGGTGGCCGGAATAAGCGCCTTTTTAGAAGGCCAGGACAAGGAGAATTTGTATGACGGATTGTATCCTCAAGCTGCAGGAGCTGATGGACACATTCTCCCCCGCGGAGCAGCGGGTGGCCACCTATATTTTGCATCACCGTACGCAATTGGTCGGGACGCCCATCGATGAAGTCGCCAAGGCCTGCCACACCAGTAAAACCACCGTGGTCAGACTGTGCAAGCTAACCGGTTATAAAGGATTCAAGGAATTTTGCATGGCCTTGTCCGCCAATCTGGCCGTGAAGAAGGAAAATCCGTTAACCTACACCGATGTACAGACAGGCAGCGATTTGGCCCACATCATGGAAGACACCACCCGCCGCAACATCGGCGGGCTGCAAAGCACCATGCAGGTTTTGTCTTATGAAGAACTGGATAAGGCAGTTGAAGCTATTCACAAGGCGAAGCGGGTGGATTTTTACGGCATGGGGATATCCGCCCTGGTGGCGATGGATGCCCAGCACAAGTTCCTGCGTATCAACAAGACATCCCTAACTTCACTGGATCCCCATGTCCAGGTGGTATGCGCGGCCAGCCTGAAAGAAGGCGATGTGGCGGTGTTCTTTTCCTATTCCGGTGAGACCAGCGACACATTGGCAACGCTGCAGGTGGCAAAGCAAAGCGGAGCCACCGCCATTTCCGTAACAAAATATGCACCCAACCCCCTTTCCCAGAGGTGTGACATCCAATTGCATGTGGCTTGTTCCGAGGTGGCGGTGCGCACCGGCGCCATGTCTTCCCGCATTGCCATGCTGCATATTTCTGATTTGTTGTTCTCTGCCGTGATCGCAAAGGAGTATGATGAAGCCAAGACTGTGCTGGACCGCTCTTTGTGGGCGGCCAGCTACAAAAAAGTAAAATAGCTTACTTGAATACAGGAATAGCTGAAGGCGGCTATGCGGCTGTGAAGGGGAGACAACAATGAATTTTGAGCAGCTTTCTACGGAGCAGGTAAACCGAAAAAGCCTGAACCTGGATGATATGACGCCTTACCAGGCGGCTATGTTGATGAACGAAATCGACAGCCAGGCATCTATGGCGGTGAAAACGGTGCTGCCGCAAATCGCTGAAGCGGTGGAGGTCATTTCCTCCCGCATGAGGTCAGGCGGACGGCTTTTGTATGCAGGGGCGGGAACCAGCGGCCGCCTTGGGGTGCTGGACGCGTCCGAATGCCCGCCAACCTTTGGCGTAGAACCCGGCCTGGTGGTAGGCGTCATTGCCGGGGGTGATACGGCATTGCGCTTTTCCATCGAGGGTGCGGAGGATATGCCCGATCTGGGCCGGGAGGACATGCAAAAAAACGGACTGTGCGGTTTGGATGTGCTTGTGGCCATCAGTTCCAGCGGGTATGCCCCTTATTGCGTGGGGGCGCTTGACTATGCCAGGGAACAGCGGGCATTCGCCATCGCATTGACCTGCAATGAAGGCTCCATCATCTCAAGTCATGCCGATCTGGCCATAGAGATTCCCACCGGGCCGGAGATTTTGTCCGGTTCCACGCGCCTGAAGGCAGGCACCGCCACCAAAATGGTGCTGAACATGCTATCCACCCTGTCCATGGTGCAGCTTGGCAAGGTTTACAAAAACCTGATGGTGGACATGAAACCAAGCAACAACAAGCTGAACGACCGGGCCGTGCGCATTGTGAAGTACGCATTGAACCTGGAAGACCGGCATGATGCCGAAGCGCTTTTGCAAAAGGCGAACGGCAATGTCAAGGCGGCCATCGTGATGGCTTTGTCCCAGGCGGATTATCCATCCGCCATGAAGGCGCTGAAGAAGCAAAACGGGTTCGTACGCCGTGCGGTGGCGTATCTTCTGGAGAAACTTGCATAGCTCAGCCTTATCAGGAGGCATTTTATGAGACCATTGGATAACAGGCAAAAGATTGGCCAGCGGCTTTTCGCCGGCTTTTTAGGAACCGGGATGAATGAGGATTTTGTCCGTCTGGTGAAGGAGCACAAGGTAGGCAATGTAATCCTTTTCAAGGAGAACATTGCGGACAAATTGCAGCTTCAAAAGCTGTGCGCTGACATACAGGATTTGCTTCTTTGGGAAACGGGTTATCCAGCCTTTATTGCCATCGACCAGGAGGGAGGCCCGGTGTCGCGCCTTCCTGCCGACGCAGCCGTGATCCCCGGCGCCATGGCCATTTCCGCCACGGGGAACACGCAAAACGCCTATGAAGCCGGCCTGATTACAGGCCTGGAGCTTGCAGCCCTTGGGGTGAACTTCAACCTTTCACCGGTGATGGATATCAACTCCAATCCCCACAATCCTGTGATCGGCGTAAGAAGCTACGGCGATACCAAGGATACGGTCATAGCCTTTGGCCTTTCAATGATACGGGGGCTTACGGATGCGGGCATACTCTGTGCGGCCAAGCATTTCCCGGGCCATGGAGATACGGCGGTGGATTCTCATGTTGGACTGCCTTGCGTCGACAAATCCTTGCAGGAGCTTTCTTCCTGTGAACTGAAAAGCTTTGAGGCAGCCATCGATGCGGGGGTACCCGCCATCATGACTTCCCATATACTGTTTCCCAAGTTGGAAGGGGAAAAGATTCCGGCAACCATGTCCCGGCGCATCATCACCGGGCTTTTGAAGGAGAAGTTGGGCTTTTCAGGGCTGGTGCTCAGCGATTGCATGATGATGAATGCCATTGCAGGCCACTATGGCACCGTGGCAGGCAGTCTCATGGCGGCAAGGGCCGGGGTGGACCTTTTGTTTATTTCCCACAGCGTCAAGCTGGCGGGGGAAACGGCCCAGGCAATGCTTGATGCGCTAGAAGAAGGCCAATTGGATGCGGAAGAGATGGAAGCCTCCGTTGAAAAGATTCTTCAGTATAAGCGAAAATTGTCATCCATAAAATCGCCGCCTATTGAAACGGTGGGATGCAGTGCTCACCGGGAGGCCGTGGCCCGCATGATGAAAGAGGCGGTGACGGAGGTGAACGTTCCGCCATCAGGCCGCCCGGCGCTGGGTGATTCGCCTATCTTCCTGGGCTGTATGCCTTTCCGGCCAAACAATGCATCCAATCCGGAGGATTCCAGGTGGAATTTTCCCGTGTACATGGCAAAGGAATTGGGCGGGGAGTACCGCATCACCTCCGCCGACCCTGATGCGCTAGAAATTGATGATCTATTAAGAGAAGTCCGGGGTCATACCTGCCTTGTCCTTGGCACCCAGAACGGACATATCCGCCACGGGCAGCTAGCTTTGGCGCAGGCGCTTGTTCAAACAGGCATCCCGGTTATCTGCGTGGCGCTGAGAAACCCGTATGACCTTGCAAAGCTGCCGGGAAACGTATATACACTGGCTGCTTACGGCTACGATTCTCTCAGCCTTGCGGCTGTTGCCGCTGTGCTTTCAGGCAGGGAAAAAGCCCTTGGACATCTTCCTGTAAAGCTGTGAAGGAGATATCTATATGGCCTATGTAACCGGCTGGGACGGCGGCGGAACAAAAACCGCCGTGGCATATATGGATTTGGACGGCGCTGTGCTGAGCAGGGCAGCTTTTGGCCCGCTGAACCTGAACGGCAGTTCTCCTGAACTGGTGCGGCAAACTGTAAGGGAAGCCATTGCGGATATGTCAAAAATGCCAGGCGGAGTTGCGGGATGCGCTGCGTTGCAGGTGGGCTTTGCGGGAGCAAGCAACCCTTCGGCCCGTATGCTGCTTCAAGGAGCCATCCGGGAGGAAGGCTTTGCAGGCGAACTGCGATTGGCGGGCGACCATGAGACCATGCTCCATGGCGCTGTGGGCGGGGAGGGAGCGGTGCTCATATCGGGCACCGGCTCTGTCGCTTTAGGAAGAAACGGCCTTGGTGATACCTTCCGCTGCGGGGGTTGGGGCTACCTGATTGGGGATGAGGGCAGCGGCTATGCCATTGGCCGAGACATCCTTCAGGCGGTGGCTCGGGCGCACGACGGGCGAGGAAATACAACCTGCCTGCAAAAACAGGTGTTTGAGGCTCTTGCCATATCTTCCATGGAGGAACTGATCAAATATGTGTATGATCCTTCTTCGGACAAGGCAAAGATTGCTTCACTGGCTCCTTTATTGATTCCCGCGCTTGAGAAGGGCGATGAAACGGCCAGGGAGATTGCCCAAAGGGCGGCCGGGGAACTGCATTTGCTGGCTGCAACGGTCATTGATAGATTGGTGCTTGAGGCCGGGACGATTGCGTTTGCCGGCAGCATACTGACTCAAATATCGATTATCCGAGAAAAGTTGGAATCGGCGCTTGTTTCTCGGTATCCTGACCTGTCAATCATACAGCCAAAGCAGGATGCAGCCTTTGGCGCGGCAGCCATGGCATTGGAGGCCGTAAAAAAGCATGGGAATGAGCAGATTCATATCATATCGAAACTTTGATGCATTGAAAATTTTGCCTGCTATCCTCCATGGAAGATAGCAGGCAAAATTAATATTGGATTGGATGAAAAAGGAATAGGCTTACTGGTATTCCGGCAGCCAGCCCTCATGTGCCTTGATCAAATCATCGCACATGGCAACGATATCGTCAATGCTAAGCTCACTCTGGCAATGGGGGTCCATCATGGCAGCCTGATAGATGAAATCCTTCTTCAATGTGCGGGCGGCTTCAATGGTCAGAAGCTGCACGTTAACGTTGGTGCGGTTCATGGCAGCGCATTGCTCCGGCAGATCGCCAATGTATGTGGGGGTCACACCATTGGCATCCACCATGCAAGGGACTTCTACCACCGCGTTTTGGGGCAGGTTGGTGATAAGGCCTGTGTTCAGCACGTTGCCGCCGATTTTGTAGGGCACGTTGGTTTCCATGGCCTCCATGATGTAGCTGGCATATTCATGGGAGCGCACATGGGTAAGCTCCTGGTTGTTAAGCAGCGCGTCCCGCTGCTCGCCCCAGCGCCTGATCTGCTCCACGCAGCGGCGGGGATATTCGTCCAGAGGGATGTTAAACCTGTCAATCAGCCCCGGGTATTTGTCCTTGATGAAATAGGGCATGTATTCCGCGTTGTGCTCGCTGGATTCGGTGACATAGTAGCCAAAGCGCTTCATGATCTCATAGCGCACCATGTCATAATGCTTATCGGTGCGCGCAAAGGCGCGGCGCTTGACCTCCGGGTACAGGTCCCTGCCATCCTGTGTAAGGGACAAAAGCCAGGCCTGATGGTTGATGCCGGCGATTTTCCACTGCATTTTGGGATCATACGTCATTTCCAGGCCCTTTAGCAGGTCCGGAACACAGATCTGAACGCTGTGGCAAAGGCCCACGGTTTTGATGGAGCTCAAGCGCAGCATAGCGCCGGTGAGCATGGCCATGGGGTTGGTGTAATTGAGAAACCAGGCGCTGGGACAGACTTCTTCCATATCCCTGGCGAAGTCAAGCATCACAGGGATGGTGCGCAGCGCGCGAAAGATGCCGCCGATGCCCAGCGTATCACCAATGGTCTGCTTCAGGCCGTACTTTTTCGGGATTTCAAAATCTGTTACGGTACAGGGCTCATATCCGCCCACCTGGATCGCGTTGACCACGTAATTGGCACCTTCAAGTGCCTCCTTGCGGCTTTGGACCCCAAGGTATGCCTTGATGGTGGCCTTGCCGCCGTTATTGCGGTTGATGGTGTCCAGCATGAGCTGGGATTCCTTGAGCCTTTCCGGATCGATGTCGTACAGTGCGATCACTGAATCTTGCAGTGCGGGCGTCAGCATGCTGTCGCCCAGCACATTTTTTGCGAAGACAGTGGAACCCGCACCCATAAAGGTGATCTTTGCCATGACCAAAATCCTCCTCGTGAACAGATGGTTTCAGTATAGTCATTTCACCTCTTGCGAACAAGCATCCGGTGTTGCATAATATACGTGAAATGTTGCATTCTAAAAGAACGGACAGCAAGAAACATGAGATCTTACAGCCGGTTACAAAGCACAACCAGTGAGGTTTATGTGCGGGATTGCGGAAGAGAAGCCTGTGAACCCAGACACTGCTTCGGGCCTGCCGTGCGGGATTATTACCTGATGCATATCGTATCCGAGGGGAAAGGGATATTCCAGAATGCGTGGGGCTGCTTTGAGATTGCAAAAGGGCAGGGCTTCATGATTTTTCCTCAAGAGGTCACCGTCTACACAGCCGATGTACATACGCCCTGGGTGTACCATTGGGTTGGGTACTCCGGCGCAAAAGCCTCTGAACTGACCAAACTGCTTGGCGTTACGCCAGAAAATCCGGTTTTGAACCTGGGAGGCTATGATGCCAAGGCAGTCGGAATATTGCACGATATCTATGAGGATTCAGCCTCACTGGATATGCGGGAAATGGCTGCCATGGGCGGCTTGTACCGATTGTTTGCATTGTTAAGGCAAAGCGGCACCCTTTCAACAGGAAAGGGCGCCGCATCTGAAAGCGAGCGGTATTATCAGCGGGCATACTGGCACATGGAGGCCAATTATCAGCGGGACCTGCACATTACGGACGTGGCCGCCTTTATAGGGCT
The DNA here is from genome assembly GCA_023415145.1 of Bacillota bacterium. Classification (GTDB taxonomy): domain Bacteria; phylum Bacillota; class Clostridia; order Christensenellales; family Aristaeellaceae; genus JAEWAH01. Next base: position 60,455 of record JAEZLW010000175.1, read on the forward strand.
GAGCCGTTCACAATTGTTCAGGGTTTTTGTAACGGTCTGCGGCATATCCCCGCAAAGGGCACTGCTGATGCTGCGTTTAAAGCAGGCGGAATCGCTGCTTCGCAGCACCGAGCTGCCGCTCAAGGCTGTGGCGCTGTCTTCCGGGTTTTCCAGCGCAGCCCGTATGGGGGAGGTATTCAAGCAGGAGAAAGGGATCACGCCGATGCAATTCCGCAAAAAAGAATAGATTTGGCTGTCCCCTTTGATGCTGCTTAGTCATCAGCGTTTATTGTTCACTGCCAAGATCGATGCCCAGCTTCTGGCTCACGCACTTTTTGATCACTCCGGCACAGTTGTCCCAGCCGATGCGGGCGCTGTTCAGGCACAGATCGTAGTTGATAGCGTCCTTCCAGTTTTGGCCCGTATAATACTTGTGGTAGTCAGAGCGGTACTTGTCTGTGCGGCGGACGGCCTGTACAGCTTCCTTTTCCGTCATGTCTGAGCGCTCCATGATGGTTTTGACACAATCCTCAAAAGGTGCTTGTATATTGACGCTGACGACGTTGGGCAAATCACGCAGCACAAAGTTTGCTGAATTGCCCATGACGATAAAGGATTCGGTTTTAGAAAGCGACCGAAGTATTTTTACCTGGTAATTGAACAAATTCATGTCGGATACGAACTTGCTGTTTTCCGGAGTGAGCACGTTGCCGTAATGCTCCCTGTCGGGTATATGCATCAAAAGGCGGCGGTTGAGCTTTTCGTCCGCCAGGGCGAACAGCTCCTCGCTGATTCCGCTTTCAATGGAGGCCAGCTGCAAAAGCTCCTTATCCATGAGCTTGATGTTCAGATCGCCGGCGATTTTGAGCCCAATCTGTTTGCCGCCGCTGCCAAAGCCCCGGGCGATGGTGATGACAAAATTCTTCATGGCGCACTCTCCTTTGTCCTTGTTACGGGAGGTACCTACCCTTGCCGGTTTTGATATGCATGTTCCTACCGTTATTTTTCTTTGAACGCTGCTTCTTTTCCTGCCTTTACGTAAAATATTCGGATGAAAGGCTCCGCCTTGGAGCAAAGGCGGGCGGATTATCTTGTTTTTTGCAGGAATACAACAGAAAAACAGCAAATCGCGATGTGTTGTACCCGTGGCGGCATAGAATCTCAAACGCAATATCTTGACAACATAATAAGGGTATCGTATACTTGTGCAATCAAACCGGCGTATGCTGATTTGCAGAACACGATACGTGTTCCTTCAAATTCTGGATACAGGATGCCGAATATGCAAGTGACACTCATGCCGTTTTCAGCACCTTCATGAAGCAAAGATGCTTTTCAACAGCCTCTCCACGGCGTTGAGAAGCTTTTTTGAAATTTCCGCACCCAAAGGCCAAGGCCTCAAGGCGCGGGAGAACAATATAAGGAGGCGTACACCCATGAAAAGAGTCATCCCCTTGCTCGTACTGTTGACACTTGTGATGACCATTGTGGCAAGCTGCATTCCCGCAATGGCCGGAGCTGCCCTGCCGGTTATCAAGATTGCCAGCGTCACGCCGCTTTCGGGCAGCCAGTCGGCTCTGGGCGAATCCATCAAGAACGGGATTGAAATGGCGCTGAGTGGCCGCGTTGAGGAATTCAAGGCGCTTGGATTCGATTTGCAGTTTGCGCCTCAGGACGATCAGGCTGACCCCAAGGTTGGCGTGAGCATCGCCCAGCGCCTGATTGAGGACAAGGACATACTGGCGGTTGTGGGCCATTACAATTCCGGCGTGGCCATCCCCTCCTCCGAGGTGTACAATCAGGGTGGCCTGCCCATGATTTCCCCGGCCAACACGGCTACCGCCGTAACGGACCGCGCTCTGCCCACCGTCAGCCGCATCTGTGCCCGTGATGATGCACAGGGTCCCGCCGGTGCCGACTTCATCTTCGGTCAGGGCAAGAAGACTGTTTTCATCCTCCAGGACAAGACCGCTTACGGCCAGGGCGTGGCCGAAGAGTTCAAGAAGCGCTTCGAAGCCATTGGCGGCACGGTGCTGGGTTATGAAGGCATTACCGCCGGTGAAGCCGACTTCAGCGCAGTCGAAGAAATGGTCCGCGCCAGCGGCGCTGAGGCTGTGTACTTTGGCGGTATTTATCCGGAAGGCGGCCTGCTCATCAGGCAGCTTGACGAAAAGGGCATTGATGTTCTCTTCCTGGGACCTGACGGCATGGATTCCGCCGAACTGGTGAACATCGCCGGTGACGCCGTTGTTGGCACCTATTACACCTCTGTGGCGGCGGACATCTCCACTACTGAAAAGGGTGCTGTGTTTGCCGCGGACTATAAAGCCAAGTATGGCCGCCAGCCCGAGGCGTTCTCCGCCTATGGCTATGACGCCATGAACGTGACACTGGACGCTGTGAAGGCCGCCATAGAGTCTGGCGGCGGTGCTCTGCCCACCCGGGAGCAGGTGGCTGCGGCCGTGCGCTTGACCAGCGGCTTTGAAGGCCTGGCTACCAACGTCACCTTCAACGCCATCGGTGACAATACGGAAGCCACCGTGTACATCCTGGGCTTCAAGCAAGCCGCCTATCCGCCGGAGGTTATCAACACCATCCCCGTGGCCGATTACCTGGAAAAGTAAGGATTATAAGAAAATAACATTGTTGTTTTCTCGATCCTGCCTTTAATGTATCCCCGAGATTTTGTTTGACTTTGTCTACAGTTGCAGGAGATGGGCTATTCTTTTCTTCTCTTTATCCACAACAGGTTGGAAAAAAGGGGCGAAGCCCTCTCCTGCAATTGGCATTAGGGAGGTCGGTGGATTTTGAACCTTCAAATGCTGGCAAGGAGCATTCCGCAGCTCTTGTCGGATGGTTTGGCACTTGGCTTTGTTTACGCGATCGTAGCTCTTGGCTATACCATGGTGTACGGTATTCTGGAATTCATCAATTTTGCGCACAGTGAGCTGTTCATGTTCGGGGCGTTCGTCGGCACAGAAGTATTGCTGCTGCTCAAGTCCATGGGCATCCTGGCAAACATGTCTCCCACGGTGGCGCTTTTGGTTGCCATGCTGGTGGCCATGATCATGAGCGGCTCTCTGGGTGTAGCGGTGGACCGTATCGCCTACAAGCCTGTACGAAGCGCACCCAAGCTTGTGCCTTTCATATCGGCCATCGGCGTTTCCTTCATATTGCAGGATGTGGTCCGCATGGTGGAGGTTGCCAAGAACGGCAACTTTTATCTGTATGCGCCGACGTTGTTCAAAAACCGCGTCCAGATCACGGAATCCATGGTGATTCCCGAAAAAACGTTCTACATTGTTGGCCTGTGCCTTGTGATCATGCTGGTGCTGCAATTGTTTGTGACCAGGAACAAGTGGGGCAAGGCCATGCGGGCTGTGGCCCAGGACCGGGAAACGGCCAGGTTGATGGGGATCAATGTAGACAAGGTGATTTCCCTTACTTTCTTGATCGGCGCCGGCATGGGTGGAGCCGCCGGCACACTTTTTTCCATCCAGTATGGATCGATTTCTCCTTATTCCGGCTTTATCCTGGGCATGAAGGCGTTCACCGCCGCGGTGTTCGGCGGCATCGGCAAGATTCCCGGTGCCATGCTGGGCGGCGTGCTGCTGGGCCTGATCGAAATGTTCGGCGCTGCCTTCCTGGGTGCTTTGACGGGTGGTGTGTTCGGTTCCGAATATAAGGATGTGCTGGCCTTTGCCATCCTGATCCTGATCCTGATCTTCAAGCCAAGCGGCCTGTTGGGCAAGCCTGTGGGAGAGAAGGTGTAGCATGGCCGGAATAATGAAATCCATCAAAACGGACGCCTCCTCTTTCCGTTTTGGCAGCCTGACGAAAAAGGAATTTGTCTTTTTTGTATTGCAGGCCGCCGCTATTATCGCAGCGCCTATATGGCTTCTTATCGATACCGGCAGTAAGGTAGCTTTTATCTTTTTCCTTGTTTCCCTGCTGTTCTTGAGCCATATCAAGCTGCCTGTATGGTCGCGGCTATTGCTGGCCGCAATTTACCTTGCGGTGGTGATGCCCATCGTGGGTACGGCTTCCGGTATTTATGCCAGCGTCATCACCATGATCGGCATTTACGCCATTCTTTCCATGGGCCTGAACATTGTGGTCGGTTTCACGGGCCTACTCAATCTGGGCTACGCAGCGTTTTACGCGGTGGGTGCGTATACATATGCCATCTTTGCATCCAGCCAGGCAAACAACTTTATGCCATCCGGCGGTTTTCCCCTGTCAGGCAACTGGTTCTGGTTGTTTTTGGTGATCGCGCTGATTGTGTCGGGCATCGTCGGCTTTTTGCTGGGCCTGCCTGTGCTTCGGCTGAAAGGCGATTATCTGGCCGTGGTGACGCTGGGCTTTGCGGAGATTATCCGGCTTTTGTTCAACAATTTGAACAAGCCTGTCAACTTCACCAATGGCCCCATGGGTATCACACCCATCCAGCCGCCCATGCTTTTCAACATGACATTGGATCGACCCGTGCACTACTATGGTGTAGTGTTGATATTATTTGTGCTTACGGTCATTGTGGTTCGCAATTTGCAAAACTCCCGCATTGGCCGCGCCTGGGTGGCGATCAGGGAGGATGAGCTGGTGGCCCGTACCATGGGCATACCGGTGGTTCGCATGAAGCTGCTGTCCTTTTCCATCGGCGCCGGGCTGGCCGGCCTGATGGGCGTGGTGTTCGCGGCAAAGCAAAAATTCATCGATCCTACCAGCTTTACTTTTATGGAGTCCATCGTCATCCTCTGCATGGTGATTCTGGGCGGGACAGGGAACATCAAAGGCGTCATTATTGGCGCAATGGCTGTGGTCGTGCTTCAGTTGCAGATTTTGAAGGATGTATCGGAGTGGCTGACAACCCTGACAACCTCGGGCGTTTTGAACCTGCCGGCTTGGCTGAACCCCGCCAAGTATGAACGGCTGATCTTCGGCCTGATTCTTGTATTGATGTGTATCTTCAGGCCCAACGGCCTTTTGCCGGAAAAGCGGGTGCTGCAAATCAAAACCAAACTTGGTTTCAAAATAAAGGCAGTGGAAGGCAACGATGCATCCTCCGCGCAGAAGGGAGCGAAGTAGCATGCCTTTGCTGGAAGTGAAGGGCCTTACCAAAACCTTCGGCGGCCTTACCGCCATCAACAGCGTTGATTTTTCCATGGAGGAGCACCAAATCGTCAGCGTCATCGGCCCCAATGGTGCGGGAAAGACCACCTTCTTCAACATGATCAGCGGCTATTATCCTGTTTACAGCGGCTCCATCCGGTTTGACGGCCACAGCCTGACAAAGCTCACGCCGGAAAAGGTTGCCTCCCATAAAATCGCCCGTACTTTTCAGAACATCCGGCTGTTTCAAAACATGCTGGTGGCTGAAAACATTCTGGTGGGCCGCTATATGCAAATGAAGGCCAATATTGCGGACATCATATTCCGTCTGCCCAGGATGCGCAGGGAAGAACAGGAAGCCTACGAAAAGGTGCTGTCCCTGCTTGCGTATGTTGGCCTTGCGGGCAAGGAAGGGGAACTGGCCAAGAACCTCTCCTATGGCCAGCAGCGGCGTTTGGAGATTGCCAGGGCATTGGCCATCGAGCCCAAGCTTTTGCTGCTGGATGAGCCGGCGGCGGGGCTGAACCCCAAGGAGACGGAGGAAATGAAGCAGTTCATCCTGCGTTTGCGCTCCGATCTGAACACCACCATCCTGCTCATCGAGCATGATATGAAGCTGGTGATGGGGCTGTCCGACAAGATCACGGTGCTCAACTACGGTGAAAAGATCGCCGAGGGCACGCCGGATGAAATACGCAGCAATGAGAACGTCATCAAGGCCTATTTGGGCGTGGAAGACAAGGACGACGATGATGACTTGGACGGGGAGGTGCAGCCATGAGCAATGACGTCATTCTTGCTTTGGAGGGCGTGAACACCTTCTATGGCAAAATTCATGCGCTGCGGGATATCAGCTTTGAGGTAAAATGCGGTGAAATCGTAACGCTCATCGGCTCAAACGGGGCGGGAAAATCCACCACGCTTCGCACCATCTCCTCCCAATTGACGCCTTTAACGGGCCGTGTGCTGTACAAGGGAAACGTCATCAGCCGCCTGCCCGCCCATGAGGTGGTGGCACTGGGCATCGCCCATGTACCGGAGGGCCGGAAGATCTTCCCGGCGCTGACTGTGGAAGAAAACCTGCAGATGGGCGCTTTTCGCATAAAGGATATGAAAAAGAACGCCGCCAATTTCGAGCGGGTGTATGCGCTCTTTCCAAGGCTGAAGGAACGCTTCCGCCAGCGGGGCGGCACGCTGTCCGGCGGCGAGCAGCAGATGCTGGCCATCGGCCGGGCACTGATGAGCGAGCCTACGCTGCTACTCATGGATGAACCCTCCATGGGCCTTGCGCCGATGCTTGTGGAGTTGATCTTTGAATCCATCCTTAGGCTCAACAAGGAGGGGATCACCATCTTGTTGGTGGAACAGAACGCCAAAAAGGCGCTGAAGGTATCCCACCGGGGCTATGTGCTGCAAACAGGGTCCATCACGTTGGCCGGAACGGGCCGGGAACTTCTCAAAAACGATACCGTGAAGGAAGCATACCTGGGGTAAAAATGGCATCAGATACAACAAACCGGCCCCAGATTGTGGCCGGTTTTGCTTGGCTTACGAATACATGATTACCTGAGTAAAAAGTCCAGAATGTTCATTCCGGTATCCGTCTGCGCTCTGTACAACTCTGTATAACCGCACTGGGTGCAGGAGAGGGTGATGAACTTTTTGTTCTGCACGTCAAATATCTTGGCAAAATTCCCGCCTGTTGCCTGAAATTGGTCGGATTCATACTGGGTGTTGCCGCACTTTGGGCAAACGTAATTCCTTCGGTTTTGCTCCATACAAAAACACTCCTTCTCACTTGGGCCGGCATGAACCGGCAGCATGATGATAGCACGGGCGTTCTTTTGTATCAATATGCAGCGCATCAATTGTCGTTTCAGATGTTTATTCGATGGCTCTGGGCAGCTGACAATCTTGACATTACTCCATCCAAGCAAAGCCGGACTGTATCATGCCCTCTGCAGATCATCTATTGTTTTGCGCGTACAGGTGTTGTAGAATACTCGTATATAGATGGAATGGCAATTTGAAGGCAACGCCGGATAGAGGAAGGTTTTCATGTTTCAGTATTTTTTCACCTATGATTCTCAAATTCCTGAAGGGCTTGCGGTGAAGAACTTCTCTGCCACACATCTTGTATGGCTGGCGGTCACTCTGCTGCTGATAATCCTGGCGGTTTTTTTCTACCGACGCCAAAGCGCTGCGGTACGCAAAAAGTATCTGAACGGGGCTGCCTGGGCCATCGTGGCCCTGGAGCTTGTAAGGACGATCTGGCTGCTTGCCATCGGCCATTATGAGCTGTCAAGGCATCTGCCGTTGCATCTGTGCGGCGTGATGATCCTGGTTGAATTTCTGGCGGTGTATACGGACAAGCGGTTTTTCAAGGAGTTTGCTTATGCCGTAGGGCTGCCAGGCGCATTCATGGCCCTTGTGACACCGGAGCCAAGCGGTTATCCCCTGTGGAACATCCAGTACCTGCAAAGCATTGTCATTCATGCACTGTTGGTATTGATACCACTGCTTTTGATCATGGGGGACGGTTTTCGCCCCGGATTGCGTATGCTGCCGTGGAACTTTGCCGCACTGGCAGGGCTGGCAGCGGTATGCTTCGGCGTCAACTTTCTGCTGAACAGCAACTACATGTTCGTGCGCTTTGCTCCGGCGGATACACCCATCGCGCTGTTTGACAAATGGGCGGGCTGGCCGGGCTATATTGCACTTCTGTTGGGATTGGTGTTCGGCATCTGGGTACTGATGTATCTGCCCTGGGCGTTTTCTGCCCATATGGAAAAGATGGCACAGCAAAAAAGTGATACAGCCCTTTAGGCATATCATCAGAAAGCAAAAGTCCAGCCTGAGCGGCTGGATTTTTGCTTGATCGATGATTGATGCAGGAAGACTTTTAATTACTCATCCCAGAACAACAACTCAAAGGCCGGGTATTCCTCCACGCCGCTGTCGTCCTGTATCTCATACATGCCGGTGCAGCGGCCGTACATTTTTACCTGGGTATCTACGGTGATGTTGGGCGTAAGCTCCGTCATCACGACGATGATGTCCCGGTAGGCAGATTTGATCTTGCGGAAAGCCATATAAACCAGCCAGTCTTCACCCGACTTTGCAATTTCTGTCACATAGGCGTTATAGCCCATGACGTGCCCTGTATATCCTTTGATTTTGGAAACAAGGGTGGAGTGGGCGGGCTTGATGGCCTCAGCCCGAATCTTCTCTCGCTTTTCTTCCTCGCTCCATTCCCGGATGGCCAAAAAGTTGTAACGCTGGTCGGCAAGGCCTTCTTTAGAAAAAGCCAGGGTAAAAGAGTAGTTGCCTTCTTCGGAGGTATTGACAGAGAAGGAAAATTTTCCGTTTCCGCCAACTTTCTTTTTCGTGCTCTTGCCATTGACGATACACTCTGCCATGACTCCTTTTATGGTGGTGCCGGAAACAATGAGCTTGTCGGAGGTCAATGTTTCGGGGAAGGCTTCGTCAAAGCTTACGGGCAAAAGCGTTTTGTCGTAGGTGATTTCGGGGAAGGACAAATCCTCGGTATCCACATTGTTCACGGTGACGGTCAGGCCCATGACGTAAACGCCTTCCTGGGGGAGTTTCACCGATATCGAGAAATCACCGGACCGGTCGCATGTTGCGCTTACCGGAAAGTACTCGGCTGTACCCATGCGCACGATGGAACCGGAAATCAGTGCGCCGGGCGTACCAATGCCTTCCACCTTAAAGGAGGAATCGTTGGTCTGCCGGGGCGGTTCTGTGGTGATCTCAATCTTGTGGGCGGCGGTGGTGGTGCCGGGCATGGATAACAACTGGGTAAAGCGCCACGTATCCATGATATCATTGAGGGCGTTGTTGTCCTTGGCACTGAGGGACCGGCCAAACACCTGATAATCTACAGTAATGGTATAACCATTTCGGATGGTGCGCCTGGCATAGCCGCGGTGATCTATATTGCCTCCGATGCGCTGCTTGTATTTGAGCATCAGGAAACGGCCATAGTCAGTTGTATTTTTCCACTCGGCGTTGTCGTAAACAATGCCCAGTGCCTTGAATGCATCGCCATCCAGGTGTTCGCGGCGGTATTTGGCCCGTATGGCCGGTGTTTGCTGGTCGATGTCAAAATAAGCCTGGGCATCCACGTCATTCAGTGCGCTGATCTGCAGGCAGGTTTCGCCGTTTTTGCCCCAGGCCTGCAAAAGAATGCCCTCCGCCGCAAAGGACTGGAGTGCTACATCCAAGGTGGTTCCCTGGCGTTGAAGGAACTCAATATGGTTTTCCATGCTCTCAGGCGTCAGGATGGTATAGGAGTCGGGTATTTCCACTTTTGCATATATGGTTTCAAGCGCAATAACCTGGCACAGCCCCGGCAGCGCAGCCGCAAGGCATAGACCAAGAACAATCAGAAAAAAGACGAACTTGCGCATATGAAACACCATCCTTTGGAGTGTTATTCGTTGGGCAAAAGCCAATTCAGCCTGGCCTCCGGCACCAAAACCTTACCGGCGGGCAAAGTCACTTCCCGCATAGCGCCAGTCAATGTACAGAGCATGACGACCTCCTGGTCAATTTGAAGGTCATGCAGGTCTTCGCACAGCACCGCTACGGGGCTTGCAGGCCCCTCCGTGGTTATGACTGCCATGGGCTGGCCCAAAAGCCCTGAAAGAGACAGGACACGGCCTGTAAACTGAACGCGGGAATCCTTGTACGATTGCGGCTTTGCGCAAAGCTTGTCATAAGCGATACGCCTGAGTTTTTTCATGAATGCCGCTTTCTCGTCAGTCTCACTCTTGACACGAAGAACTGTCAGCTTTTCTTCACCCCGTAAGTATCCCGGAAGAGCAGCACGGATGGTGAATGTGTTTTCGCCCACCTTGTTCAGTTCTACTTCGCAGGTGAAGCTGCCGTCCTCCTTCACTTGCGCATCATACGTCTTTGCGCGGTAGAGGACTTGTACTGTGCTGCCCGGCAGTACGGCGCCGGTGATGACAGTGCGGTTATCCGCCACCCCTTCTTTAACGGGGGTGACGGCAAGCGGTGCTTTTTCCTGCTCCAGCAGGACAGTGAATGTCACAACGCCATAGCCCTTGTCGCCGATGGCGTAAATGGCAATGACATTTTTCCCGGCCTTGGGCAGGTTGCGTATCAGGCAGGTGAAGCGTCCTTCACTGTCTGCGGTGAACCTTTCATATCCCTTGCCATTGACGTAGTACCGCATGGGAGTGTTCGGCTCTGTGACACCTGTAAGCGTCAGTTTTGTGGACTTGGAGACGGAAGGGGCAAAGTCCAGGGCAAGGTATGTTTCATCCCGCTGCACCTTCACTTCGGCAGGTGCGGGCGTAGGCGTTGGCTGAGTGTTGAGCGTGGCTTGCGGCTTTATGGTTATAGCGGGAGGTGGTGTCTTTTGCATGCCCAGAAACAATAGGGAGGCGGCCGCCGTATGAAGGGCAGCTTCATCCGCCGCCGTTGGTTCTCTGCCAATCATTTCGCAGGATATGGTGTATACCTGGCCGTAGCGCACCGTTGCGTAGGTGATGGTCTGAACGGACAGTGATTGCAAGGATGTGCTGCCCCGGAAGATAGCGAACTCAGGAAGGTCCTGACTCCAGGAACCATGGGCATACCCATTGGAACGGGCCATTTTCACAAGAAAGTCGTCCCGCTGCTTAGCCGTCATGGAAAAAGCGTCCTGAGCATCAAAACCTTCAGGCAGAGGTTGGCGCTGTACCCTTAGCTGCCCGCCCTGGGCAGGATATGCCTCCAGCAGCGTGCCACTGCCTGCAAAACTTGCGGCAAGGGCTTCGGCTGTTGTGCCAAGAGACGCTATCACCAGTTCCTTGTCATTTAGATTAGACGGTGTCAATACCTGCCAGTCTCCGGGCAGGTACAGGCGAAGGCCCTCCGAAAAAAAAGAGTAAGGGGCGGTTTCCCCAAGGGCCGGGCTTAACATAAGCAGGCACACAAGGAAAAGCGGCCACAGCAAGCTTGTCCGACGCATCGATCTGCCCCCATCCCGCCCGGTACGGCAACAAAAGCCAGAACCTGTTTTCATATGCAAGCATTTTACCATATCGCGGCAGCATGCGCAAGGAAACGACTGTAAACAATTGTGATTTCAGGACAAAAGGCCTTGGCTTATGACTGCATGCATGTTTCTTTCCTTCATGGGCCATAATAGGTCCATCACGAAGGAAAAGGAGGGTGAGCATGCTTCCTTTAGGGACTTACCGGCCATATAAAAAAAGGCAACCCTTTCGGTCTGTCCTCCTGGTGAGCGCTGTTTTTTTGGCCGGCGCGCTGTTCATGGCCATATACCGCCACCCCCCGGCCAGGGAGGCGATTGCGGCACAGGAAAGCAATCTGACGCCTGCCGTGCACAGCAGTGTTCCGGTTGCGCTGCCCGATTCCGTACGTGCAGGCCTGCCCGATGGCTGGCCGCTTACAGTGATCGTCCCATCGGAAAGTGAGCTGTGGGCGGGGAAGCTGCTTTTGATCGATGAGGATCATCCCATGCCCATACAGGCTCCGCCGCCCAATACACTCAGCATAGCAACGGAGGGCGAGGGGAAGGTTGCCGTGCGTACCCTCAAGCACAATACCGACATCGAGGTGATTGCGGCTCTGAAAGAGCTGTTTATGATGGCCCGCAGCACCGGTGTCAATAGCTGGCTTGTATGGGAAGGAACCCGCTCCAATGGACAGCAGTTGGAGCTGCAGCTGGAGCGGCTGAAACAGTATGCTCAAACCATGACGCTGATGGAGGCTGCTGCAAAAGCATCGTCGGAAGTGCCTGCACCCGGATCAAGTGAGCATCAATTGCCCTATGTGGTGGATATCCGCCTGGCTGGGGGCTGGAACGCCACGCCGGATGATGCACCGCTGAACGCGTCGCCTGATGGGAGGCTTCTTCTTGACAGCGCATGGGAATACGGCTTTATCCACCGTTACGGCACAAGTTCAGCCCCGCCCTATGAGGACGAGGCTTATCATTTCCGCTATGTCGGCGTGGCACACAGCACCTTGATGCGGGCGCTTCGCCTTGACTTGCCCGAATATCTTGCACTTTTAAGGCGCGAAGGCACGATTACCTATTACGAAGCAGGGGCACCGCGCTACGCTGTGTTGTGCAAAAAGGCAGAGGAAGGCCTTTCCTTCTCCATCCCCGCGGGCTGCACCTGGGAAAGCTCTATGGATAATACGGGGTATGCGGTGGCAGCCGTTATATTCCCCGATACGGAAGAATGATCTGTTACTGTATCGATCGGGCCATTTTAAAGGGATAGAACACAAACCGCACATGCCCGGCGATCTGGCTGCGGTGAAGCGTGCCCACATACCGGCTGTCGTTGCTGTTGTCCCTGTTGTCGCCCAATACAAAGAATTCGTCATCTTGTAAGGTGAGGGGCGCCATGGCATTGTTGCTGTTGTTTCTGCCCGGGGTTAGGTACGGTTCATCAACCGCCTCACCGTTTACATACACCGTATTGGTTCCATTGACCCTGTCGTATTTGATTTCCACCGTGTCGCCGGGTATGGCGATCAGACGCTTGACAAAGTATTCCTTGCGGTTTGGATACCGGCAGATGATGACATCCTGTCTGGAGGGCGTTCCCCAAATGTATTCAGGCTTGGTGACAAACATCAGCTCCCCGTTTTGAAGCGTGTCCGTCATGCTCTCCCCGTCCACCCGGATGGGCTCAAACAAAAAGGTGCGCACCAACAAAGCGATGGCTACCGCGGCGGCAAGGGTCAATACCCAGCTCAAGACCTCCTTGCGGACGCGCTTTTGCTTTGCTTTTCTGCTTTCCGGCAGTGTTTCGGGGGACATATTGTTTTGGGGCATAACGCTCATGGGAAAGGCCTCCTTTTGTGGATGAATGTTTTACCAGGGCAGACGGGCCAGTACGTAATAGGCCTCCTCCCCGGCGGAGACCAGGGGAAGCAGGCAAAGAGCCAGCGTGCAGGCCAGTGCGATGACAGGGCGCAGATAGCTGCGTCCTTCCGTTTCGGGGGAGAGGATCAAAACTCCGGCAGCCTTTAAAAGGCGTGTCTTATCGTCAACCGAAGCCCATATTGCTGAAAGATGGTTCTTTTCGGCGCTCATTTCCAATCCTCCTTTGCTTTTTTTAGCTTTTTCCGTATGCGGTAAAGGCCGACCTTCACCTGGGGAGTGCTTTTGTGAAGCGCTTTGGCGATCTGCTGGTAATCCAGGCCGTGGATGGCGAACAGCAGCAGCATGTCACGCTGTTCCCTGGGCAGATCAAACAGTGTACGGTAGAGGCCGGTGTAAATCTCCCTGCGGATACAAAGGCTTTCCGGCGTTTCCGGATCTGCTGCTTCCGGCACATCCTCTTTGGGTATGGGGTGGTGCTTGCGCCTTCGCAGCATATCAATGCTTTTGTGGCGTACCAGCGTGCCAAGGAAGGTAACAAAGGAGAAATTGGTCTTGTAGGCGTTGCGGTGAACATACAGGTCTGCAAAGCACTCCTGCACCACATCCTCTGCAAGGTGCGCATCCTTCACGAGGCATGCCGCCTGGCGCAGAGCCATTTCCCGGTGGCGCAGAACCAGCGTTTCAAACGCCTGCGCATCGCCGTCCTTCACGCGCTGCATGAGGGTGTTGTCGTCCTGCAAACCGGTCCCTCCCTTTGCCGCGCCTGCGTGTACATGAAGATACTCGCAGGCAAAAGTCAAAAGTTACACCAAACGCTGTATTTTTTGTATGGTAAATAATGAAGTTGCCCCGCCCATATCGGACGAGGCGTTTTTTGTCTTTTGTGCAGATGGCAGATCCGTTATTTTTGTCCGGCGGGGATCGAACGTATTTTGTCCAGGGGATAAATCACCAGCCGAACCCGGCCCAGGATGGCTTCCCGCTTGAGAGGCCCGATGACATGGCTGTCGGTGCTGTGAATGCGGTTGTCCCCCAGAACAAAGTATTCGTCCTCTAAAAGGGTTACGGGGCCAAAATGGTAGTCGGCGGGGTAGGTGATATAGTCCTCTTGAAGTGCCGTGCCGTTCACCAACACTTCATCTTTTCGCACCTCCACCGTATCGCCTGGCAGACCCACCACCCGTTTTACATAGGTGTCCTCCCGGTCGGGATAGCGGCAGATCACCACATCCAGCCTTTGAGGTTCCTGCTGCCAATAGTCTGCTTTGGAGACCAGAATAAACTCATTGTGGATCAGCGTTTCGCTCATGCTCTGGCCATCCACCCGCAAGGGTTCCAGCACAAAAAACTGGATCAGTGCGGCAACAACGATGGCAGCGGCAAAAACGGCCACCCAGGACAGTATTTCGCGGATGGCCTTTTTTGTTTCCAACGCCGGATCGGTCTGCGTTTCGGGAAAAGGCAACAGGGGCAGTGGGTCAAAATGCTTCGGTTTCTCGTTGTCATTCCTCTTGAGCATCCCCTGTCACCCCCTTCCCCTTTCAAGCAGCAGGGCAAATGTTACTCGATGCCGCGGATATTGCCAAACGGGAAAAATACAAACTGCACATGGCCAATGATCTGGCTGCGGGATATGGGGCCGACACCGGGATAACGGCTGTCGTTGCTGTTGTCCCGGTTGTCACCCATGACGAAATATTCGTCTTCCCCAAGGGTCACTGGCAGCATGGCGTTGTTGCTGTTGTTTCGCTCCGGCGTAAGATAAGGTTCGCTGACCGCTTCGCCGTTGACATACAGGATATTGGTGCCATTCTGGCGGTCAAACCTGATTTCCACCGTATCCCCAGGCAGGGCAATAAGACGTTTTACAAAATATTGATTGCTGCGGCCGGGATATTTGCAGATAATCACATCCTGGCGGGAAGGTGTGCCAAGGTAATACTCCGGCTTCGTGACAAACACAAGCTCCTTGTCATGCAGCGTGTCGCTCATGCTGTCTCCGTCCACCCGAATGGGCTCGAACAGGAAGGTGCGGATTAAAAAAGCGGCGACAACTGCCGTGACGATGGTCAGAATCCAGCTGATTATTTCTTTCTTTGCGTCCTTTTTCGGTTTTGCTTTTGTGCTTGCTTTGCTTGCGATATCGGACTCATTTGCTGGCGTCGTTTCTTTTTCTGGTTCTGTGCTCATGGGGGTATTAGCCTCCTTCGTGCGCGTGAAGTATACGCTACGCTGATTTGTGCATCCAAGAAAAGGGCCTTCCCGACCTGGAAGGCAATTCATTCCGGCTGTGCTGAAGGAATCGGTCCGGGGGATAAAACCTTCTTGCGGCGCTTGAGAAAGACGGCCCGGTCCATCATCACAATGCGCCCGCAGCCCAGGCATTTGATCTTGATGTCGGCCCCTGTGCGGATGACCGTCCATTCATTGCTGCCGCAGGGATGCGTTTTGCGCGTCTGGATGCGGTCGCCCAGCCGGATATCCTCCATGCGTCTGACCTCCAGAAAATAGTTGCAACTATTATAATCCATCATTCTGTAAGTTTCAACACCCATTGGCTGGCAAAATGCGTACATTGTTCCTGCCGGTTTTGGATCATGTTTCCATCAGATAAGGGAGACAGGGCTTAAGCTTCATTCCAAAAGCAAGAAAATGGCGACTTTGCCCGTTTTTATGCTATACTGTATGGGAAAATAGAGGATGGGGCGGTGGTGTCGTGTCCGCGCAGGCGTATGAGCTTCTGGCCCTGGGGGCGCGGTACTGGTTTGCCTTTTTGGGCGTGATCATTGTATGGCGCAGCTTTATGTGGCTGCGCAAGGACGCGAAAATCCGGCGAAAGCGCTTAAGGCAGCTTCCCGACGCGGGATTGGTGGGAGAGCTGGTGGTGCTGGCGGGAAGCGAAACCTTGCCTCCCGGCACGGTGATCCCTTTGCCCAGGGAGGGAACGCTTGGCAGCCTTCGAAGCTGCGATGTGAGCATCCCCTGTTCCGGCGTGGCATCCCGCCACGGAGATTTCCGTTTTGAAAATGGCGTTGGGCTGATTTTGACGCCAGCGCCGCAGATGACTTTCATGGTGGACGGGGAGGAACCGCCCCCCAGTCAAAGGGAATGGGTGATGCACCACGGTTCCCGGCTGGTGATAGGTGATGCGCTGCTGCGCATGCGTTTGTTCATGGGTTTGGAAACAGCACGCTCCGCCGCGTTCCAGCTGGATGATGAAGACGAGGATCTGGCGCCTGAGATGGTTGCGTATGAGCAGGAATGGCAGCAGGAGGATGGCGATGTATCCGCCGGATACGTTTCACCCGCGCCTGTGGTGATGGAGGAGGATTTCAGTCCCGGCTGGGAGGAGTATACGCAGCCACGCCGCCAGCAGATACTTTCCTGGCAGGATACGGGCCGGCACGCCTATGACAGGCGGTATCAAATCAATCAGCCGCTGGAGGATATGGAGGATGTGCCGGAGGAATGGCCTGACCTTTATGATACGGAACAGTCATATGCAGGGGAATGGCCGCAGGCTGATGCGGTCAAGGCACCGCCCAAGCGGCGCAGTCTGATTCACAGGAGGAGGCGGTAGCATATGAAAGGCAGGAAACGGGATCCGGCATGGATGCTGATCAGCGTTGTGATGCTTTTCTTTTTCAGCGCCTTCCTGCTTATCTCCTTTCAAAAAGAACAGGTGAACTGGCAGGGACTGCTATTGAGCGTTGCTGTGCCGGCCATGATCTTCATCGGTTCCATGGTGCTGCCCAAACTGTTTCCGGCGGACAAGCTCCTTTTGTCGCTGACCAACTTTTTGTGCGCGCTTGGCGTGCTGCTTTTGTACCGCATCAAGCCGGAGTATGGCCTGGATAAAGCGATCCATTACGGGGTGGGGCTTGTGTGCATGCTGATCACCATCCTTGTGGTACGCAAGGTGCACTCCTGGCGGTGGCTTGCGTTTGCGGCCATCTTTCTATCCCTGGGCGCACTGGCACTGCCCATTGTGATCGGCACCACCATCAATGGCGCGAAAAGCTGGATCAGAATTGCCGGCCAGTCGCTGCAGCCCAGCGAGCTTGTCAAGCTGTCCTTCCTGATTGTGCTGGCTTATTACATGAGCCGCCGCCGTATGTTGCCCTGGCTGTTCCTGGCTGTTGGCAGCCTTGGGATTTTGATGCTTCAAAAGGACCTTGGCACGGCGCTATTGTACTATACCACTACGCTGCTTTTGTTCTACGCTTCCACCAGCAACCTGCCTTTGACACTCTTAGGCTTGGGTGGCGGCGCCGGGGCGGCAGTGGCAGGTTACGCCATGTTTGCCCACGTCAAGCGCAGGATCGCCGCCTGGCGCAACCCCTGGGGCGATTATCAAAACTCCGGGTTTCAAATTGTTCAATCCTTGATCGCCATCGCCAGCGGCGGGCTTTTCGGCGTGGGCCTTGGGCTGGGTTCGCCCAGGGATATACCGGAGTATACATCCGACTTTATCTTTGCCGTTCTTTGCGAGCAGTTTGGCGTACTGTTCGGGCTGTGTGTGCTGCTCATCTATGTGGTGCTGATTCTGCGCGGGGTAAGCATCGCCACCGCCTCCAGGGAAAGCTTTCATGCCCTGTTGGCCATGGGCTGCGTGCTGATGCTCGCGGTACAGACCTTTGTCATCATCGGCGGAGTCATCAAGCTGATTCCCCTGACCGGCGTGACCATGCCTTTTGTCAGCGAGGGCGGAACATCCATGGTATCCTGTCTGTGCCTGATCGGCATGCTTCAGGGCGTGGCCAGCCGCAATGAGGATTTGCTCAAAGAAGACACCCGCCTGGCCCGCCTGGGCGTAAATGCTTCCTGATGCTTGGAGGGGGTACGGCTATGAAACAACAGCGCATGAATTTCAGGCTTCTGGCCCTTTTGATGATGGGTATGTTTGCGCTGCTTGCTGTGTACGGCGGTTATAGCGTGATCATGTACGGGAGCCGTTGGGTTGCCCACCGCGGCAATACCAGGCAGCTCAACGACGCCGCTTTGCGAGGAGATGTACTGGACCGCAACGGCGTGATTATCGCCACCACCACCAAGGACGGCAAACGCGCCTATCAGACGGATGAACCAAGCCGTCGGGCCGTGGTGCATTTGCTGGGGGATGAAAAGAAGAATGTGGCCAATGGCGTGGAATCCTTTCAGGCCAGCTATTTGTTAGGCTTTGAAACCACTTTGGCGGAACGTCTTGTGCTGTTGCTCAGGGGCGATGAGCGCAAAGGTGACAGCCTGTCGCTTACCGTGGACAGCCGCCTGTGCACTGCCATGATGAAATCATTTCCCTTGGGGTCCGCCGGTGCGGCTGTGGTGATGAACTATAGAACAGGCGAAGTGCTGGGCATGGTCAGCCTGCCTACCTTTGATCCCAATGATGATGCAACAGGGTCGAAAGATGATCCGGATTCCCCTTTCTGGAACCGTGTGACCCAGGGAAAATATCCTCCCGGAAGCACATTCAAAATCGTCACCATGGCCAGCGCGCTTCAAAACCTGGCCGATATCCAGGCAAGAACGCTGTTTTGCACAGGGCAATTGCCGGTTCTCAATCAAGTAATCACCGATTTTGGCGATCAAGTGCATAACGAAAAGACACTTGCTCAGGCTTTCACGGTAAGCTGCAACAACATATTCGCCACTATCGCTTTGGAGCTTGGTGATGAGCGTCTGCGCAAGACGGCGGAGGAATTCGGCTTCAACGATAACTTTCTCTTTCGCGATCTGGTGGTGGAAAACAGCGTCTATCCCACCACAGGGCGGGACAAGGTGCAAATCGCCTGGTCCGGGGCCGGTCAGGGGAACGTGGAAACTACGCCGCTGCACATGTGCATGGCGGCTGCGGCGGTGGCCAACGGCGGGGTGATGATGGAGCCGGGGCTGATCAAGGCTGTCGTCAACAACAGCGGTGCAACCCGCAAGGAATATACTCCCAAAGTGTACAAAAGGGCAATGCCCGAAGCGATTGCCCAAAGCATCAAATCAGCCATGCGCACTGTGACCACGTCCGGCACAGGCGTCAGCGCGCAGGTGGACGGCCTTTCGGTATGCGGAAAAACAGGCTCCGCCGAAACCATGGTCAATGGGGAATATGTGGTCCATGGCTGGTATGTGGGTTTCCTGGACGAGGGTGATCTGCCCTATGCGGTGAGCGTGATTGTGGAAAAGGGCGAAAGCGGCAGCGGTTCGGCTGCACCGATTGCAAAAAAAATATTCCAGTACTTAAAGAACAATTATAGGGAATAGAAAAATTGGTTGCCATCATGCTATAATTACAGCGTCAGTATGGTTGATCAACCGGCAATGCACTTCGGCATGGGCTGGGATCAACATGATTGGGGGGATCGTATGCATTTGTTTAATGCCAGCTCATTGTTTAGCAAGAATGCCATAAAGGAGATATTGAGCATTGCACA
Source organism: Bacillota bacterium (assembly GCA_023415145.1). Classification (GTDB taxonomy): domain Bacteria; phylum Bacillota; class Clostridia; order Christensenellales; family Aristaeellaceae; genus JAEWAH01. The sequence goes on from JAEZLW010000175.1 coordinate 79,868, forward strand.
TAATCCGGAAAAGTTAAGAAACAGGTTGATCGAGGCAAAGAAAACGCTTTTAAAACTGTATAATTTCAAGTCTTTTGGTGTGCCGGAAGATTTTACGACCGCTTCTTATATCATTGCAACAAATCATTTGACTGATTCTGATGCTCCGCTGATCATGAGTGATTATTATGAGCGCATGCATCAGGTGATGGATACTTATCCGGAGCTGTTTGTTTTTGCGAAAGAAAACTGCTTTAATGGTGTTTCCATCCCCAAAGAACTGGCTCCGGTATTGGAGATGGAAAAAGTAGTTGCAGTTGACCGAAAAAGCTTTGGCGGAGCAATGGCGGCGATGAAAGCTGCGCGAAAGTGGTTTTTTGAAGGCGTAAAACCAAAGCACTATCTGATATTTTCTCAAGGAACAATCTATGACATCAACAAAGATAAAGCAGAAGACATAGAGCCGGGAGCATTCTGGTTAGCCAGATTATTGGGCATTCCAGTCTTGCCGGCCTTTATTGAACAGGCTGTTGAAGGGGCCGAAAATCGTTTGGTATTTGAGAAACCAATTTTTGTACCAAAGGACTGCCGGGATTTGGATGAGCATAAACAGGTTTGGCTTGATAGAGTCATTGAAGCACAGAATAAGTTGGAGAAACTTACGGGAATTCCGGCAAGAAGAGCCATGCTTGATAAAGAACATCAAACCAGAAAGAGATTTACGCCATCTTTGGTGTGACATCAAACATGAGGAATCCATTATCTGAGAGAGGCGCAGATGCCTCTCTTTTGCTTTCTATCGAACGTCTCCATGCTAAGCCCAACTGTTGTCATCAAGGTTGAGCACCTTCTGACAAATCAAGGTCACGCTTCGTTTCTTGGGTCGCGGCTTTTTTGTCTGGGTGCGAGAGGGTTGATGTATTCAATCTCCATCCGGTCAAAGCCGATGGTTTCCATAAAGTGCTCCTGGGTAAAGCGCGTTTGGCCGAACTCCTCCCATTCCCGCTGGTTTTTTGCCAGCCACAGCGGGCGGGACAAATCCAATTCCTTTAGCGCTTCCTGCATAGCTTCCGTGGGGTCATCCCTTGTGCAGGGGGCGGTTGCTTGCTTGATGATGCGGTGTCCCTTGATGATTCTAACCCACAGGCTGGATGAGTGCAAAAGCGTATCCTCCTTGGCATTCATGATACCATTATGGGCCAAGCTTTATAAAAACGCAACAGGGGATTCGGTTGTGAAAACTCGGGAGGTTTGGAGGGCCGCATTCCATCTGGCTCAATCGTCGCCGTTGTGCACTGTCGCTTCCACGGCTCGTTTCGCCAGCCTCCTTCGCTTTGCTTCATCCGCCACAGGCGGCGCTCAGCTACGGAGCCCTCCATATGCAATCATATGAACCGACTTTGCCGGTTCATATGGATTTCCCCAAAGGGCGAGCTTGCCCGCCTGACGGGAAATCGTTTCCTGTAGCCGGATTTCGCCCGGTATTTTCATGAGAAAATTCAGAAATCCGGTAAAGATTCCTTGGGAGTCGCAAGCGACTCCCAAGGAAAACGCAATATGCTGTATTGCCATCCCCTGCAAACCGCGATATAATGAAAAACACATTGCTTTTTTTCGGGAGGGATACGCCGGATGGAAATGACCTTCTGCCCCCTTTTCAGCGGGTCCAGCGGCAATGCGCTGTACGTGGCCACAGATAGGACACGTTTGCTTGTGGATGCCGGCCTGCCCGGGAAAGCGGTGGTGGATGCGCTTTGTCAAATAGGCGTTCATCCCGCAAGCCTGTCGGCCATACTGATCACCCACGAGCACACGGACCATGTTCGCGGCGCGGGGATATTAAGCCGCAAGTTTGATCTGCCCATATACGCCACGCCCGGCACCTGGTATGCCATGGAGCGGGCCATCGGCCCCATCAGCCAGCGCAACCGCCGGGAGTTTTATCCGGATACGGATTTTTATGTGGATGAAATCGGCGTCACACCTTTTTTGATCTCTCACGACGCGGCGGAGCCTGTGGGCTACAGGCTCCGTCACAGCACCTTCAGCGTAGCCACCGCCACAGATATGGGGGTCATCCGCAAGAATGTGCTGGAACAGCTTGCCGGGGTGGACCTGTTGCTCCTGGAGAGCAATCATGATCCGGAGATGCTGCGCCAGAACGTACATTATACCCAGGCGCTGAAAAAGCGCATCCTGGGCAACAAGGGGCATTTGAGCAACGACGCCTGTGCCGAGGCGGTGCTGAATCTTGTTCAGACAGGCGTGAGCCATGTGGTGCTGGGACATCTGAGCAAAGAAAACAATCTGCCGGAGTTGGCGTACAATACCACCTGCCGTGCGCTGTCAGACGCGGGTTTTGTTTGCGGCCAGGATGTGACCGTGGACATGGCCTGGCGGGACCGGGTAGGCAATGTATACGTTATCCGTGATGGCCGGATGGAAAAGGCGCAGCGCTGCGTGTAAGCAAGGGGGAAACAGGTTGTCCAGACTGGAGAAGACCATCGGCGCGCGCAGCGTGCTTCTGCTACTGATCATTACTATGTTGCTGAGGATCGTTTTTACGTTCGGCGTCAATTGGCTGATGGATAGACAAGCCCTGAACCAGACAGAAAGCTATTATGCTTTTACAATGCTTCAGGAGTTCCTCATGTTTGGAGTCCCTGTATTTATTTTTGTATACATGTTCCGTCCGCGGTATATGCCGGTTTTGAAGTCGCAACTAGTCTATCCTCCCCTTGGTGCTGCCATTCGTACTGTACTGGCAGCCATCATCGGGGCATGGGCATTACAACTGTATATTTCTTTATGGTCGTTGCTGTTGGAAGCGCTGAAAGTTCAGCTTTGGCTGCCCGATGTGCCGCTGCCATCAAACGGTGCGCAGATCATACTGGCGGTTGCGGCTGTGGGAATCACACCCGCCATATTGGAAGAGCTTCTCTTCCGAGGCGTTTTGCTGGAAGGACTGAAACGGGAGCTTAATCAAAAGGCAGCGATTTGGCTGACTGCGCTTTTGTTTGCGTTCATGCATGGTTCCCTTGCCGGGCTGCCTGCCCATATCGCACTTGGGCTTGTCATCACCCTTTTGGCGATTCGACAGAATAATCTTCAACTGCCCATGATATACCATTTTTCCCACAACGCCGCTTCTTTGATCATTGGCCTGTATTTTAGCAAAGTGATGGAGGGCGTGGATATTGAAGCCCAGGCACAAGCGGTGCAGGGTGCCAACATGATACCGGCGGTGCTCAGCGTGTTTTCCATGGCACTGATGGCTACCTTTGCGTTCTGGCTGCTGATCCGCCCGCTGCTGGCATCATCCAATATGCAGAAGGCTGTATCTGCTCCCGCCGAAATTTCGGTGCCGCACCGCAATCGAAGGGCGGTGATCCTCCTGACGGTACTTTTGTTTTTCCTGATGCTCCCCTGGTATGTGTTGAATTTTTTCCCGCTATAAACTCCTGTGAAACTACATAAGGCGGGATACCAAAAGGATTTATCCCTTTGGTGAGGTTTTGGGGCAGCACCCCCAAGTTAGAGGTTGTATGCAAGCGGCGATTCTTTGTCTGGGAAAACTGAGGGAGAAACACTGGCGGCAGGCGGCGGATGAATATCTGAAAAGGCTTTCACGCTATGGCCGCGTGGAGGAAGTTGAGCTTGCTGACGAACCGGAACCTGCGGAGGATAGCGATGCGCTTGCCAAACAGGTGATGGACAGGGAGGCTGCACGGTTGTTGGCGCGGTTGAAGCCGGGTGATTACGTGATCGCGCTGTGCTTAGGCGGCAAGCAGTGGGACAGCGTGGATTTTGCGAAGCATCTGCAGGAACTGCCGCATAGGGGATACCAGCGCATCGTATTCATGATCGGCGGTTCGCTGGGGCTGGGGGAAGCCGCTCTTTGCCGCGCGGATGAAAAGCTGGCGCTGTCGAAAATGACCTTTCCCCATCAACTGGCGCGGGTGCTTTTGCTGGAGCAGATCTACAGGGCTGCGAAGATCAGCGCGGGAGAACGATACCATAAATAGTGTGGACGGAATAAGAATCCCGTCCATGTTTCATATATGGAATCCTGATATTATATATATATCAGCGCTATTGGCAGGAAAACCGCGAAGTGTGGGGAAATAGGGTAGGAGATATTTCTGCTGCTTATTACATGGCGCTATGCCAAGACACAAAGAATCTTGAGGGAGTGATGAGGTTGTACAATCTGCTGATCGGGGGTGCCGCCGGACAGGGTATAGACACCATGGCGGCCATTTTGGAAAAGATTCTGAAGAGAGCCGGGTATAGTGTTTTTACCATGCGCGACTTTATGTCCCGCATCCGGGGCGGGCATAACTTTTGTACCATCCGTTTCGGCAAGGAGACCGTGCGCGGCCATAATGGCCGGTTTGACGGGATCATTGCCATGAACCGGGAGACGGTGGAACTGCATCAGGATGAGCTTTTGGAAAACGGGTTTATCCTCTGCGATGAAAAGCTGGGTGTTGACGATCCCCGGTCCATCGCGCTGAATATGGACGACCGGGCCAAAGCGCTTGGCAATCTCCGTGTGGCGGGGAGCATTGCTGTGGGCGCAGTATTGAAGCTGTTTGGCGAAAACCTTGAGAAGGTGGAGGACGTATTCAAAGAAGCCGTACATGCCCAATACCTGGAGGTCAACGTAAAAGCGGTTCAGGAAGGGTACGGGCTTACGGAAAAACGGTTCAGCCACATAGGCGGGTCCTTTGGCGATGATTTGCTGATCAGCGGCAATAAAGCGCTGGCGTTGGGCGCGCTGGCAGCAGGGCTCAAATTCTATTCTGCCTATCCCATGTCGCCTTCCACCTCTATCATGGAATATTTGGCGGGAAAGAGCCGGGAGGCTAAAGTGGTGGTTGAGCAGGCGGAGGATGAGATTGCCGGCATCAACATGGCCATCGGCGCTTCCTTTGCCGGAGCGCGTGCCATGACAGGCACATCTGGTGGCGGCTTTTCTTTGAAGGTGGAAGCGCTGGGCCTGTCTGGCATGGCTGAAATCCCGCTGGTGGTGGCTAACGTGCAGCGTCCCGGCCCCGTGACGGGCCTTCCCACCCGAACGGAGCAAAGCGATTTGAAGTTTGTCATTTCCGCCTCCCAGGGCGAGTTCCCCCGTATGGTCATTGCCCTTCGGGACCAGGAGGACGCGTTTTATCAAACCGCCCGCGCCTTTGACATAGCGGAGCGGTACCAAATTCCCGTGATCATTTTAAGTGACCAGTACCTGGGCGATGCCACTGCCACGGTAAAGCCTTTCGACTTGTCAAAAGTAAAGGTGGCATCCCCCTTAAGGGAATGGAATGAAGAAGAATACCTGCGCTTCCGCTTTACGGAAAATGGCATTTCCCCACGGCTGGTACCGGGCAAGGTGAAGGTGTTCGTTTCCGCCGACAGCGATGAGCATGACGAGCATGGCACCATCACCGAATCGGCCGAGATGCGCAATCGAATGATGGAAAAGCGCATGGGCAAAATTGCACTGCTGAAGCAAGAACTGATGGAGCCGGATTTCATCGGCCCGGAACAATTTGACACGCTGCTTTTAGGCTGGGGATCATTAAAAGGGCCGCTGTTTGAGGCGGTGGAGCAACTAAACAAGGAATCCGGCGAAAAGTATGCAGCACTGGTTTTCGGGGATGTTTATCCCTTACCGGAAAGGCTGCTTCGGGAAAAAGCGCAAAAGGCAAAGCGGATTGTGAACGTGGAGCAGAACTACACGGGGCAGCTTGCCCAGCTCGTACGGGAAGCCACAGGCATATCCTGCGATGGTTCCGTGCTCAAGTATGACGGACGTCAATTGTCTGGCGAGGAGATTTCCTTGCGCGTAAAGGGGGAAGCGTAATTATGGATGAAAAGAAATTTGCCACGCATGAGACTGCCTGGTGCCCCGGCTGCGGCAATTTCAGCATACTCAACTGCCTGAAAACCGCATTGGAAGAGCTAGGCCGAGACCCGCATGAGGTTTTGATGGTGGCCGGCATCGGCCAGGCGGCCAAGACACCCCAGTACATCAGCGCCAATTTCTTCTGCGGCCTGCATGGCCGGGCTCTTCCGGCGGCGGTGGCGGCTAAGATCGCCAACGAAGACCTGACCGTGATCGTGAACACCGGCGACGGCGACTCCTACGGTGAGGGCGGGAACCACTTTTTGCACAACATGCGCAGGAATGTGGACATTACCCATTTTGTGCATGACAATCAAATCTACGGCCTGACCAAGGGCCAGGCGTCCCCTACGACAATTGAGGGAATGGTTACCCCAGTTCAGGCGGAGGGCAGTGCAAATACCCCGCTCAATCCCGTGCTGCTGGCCATTGCCGCGGGGGCGGGCTTTGTGGGCCGGGGCTTCAGCGGCCAGCCCAAGCATCTCATAGCGCTGATGAAGGAGGCCATAACGTATCCCGGTTATGCCCTGGTGGATATCTTTCAGCCCTGCGTGAGCTTCAACAAATTGAACACCTTCCAATGGTATCAGCAGCATACGTACATTCTTAACGATGATTATAATCCCGCCGATAAATTGAAGGCCATGGAAAAGGCCATGGAATTCTACGACAGGATTCCCCTGGGTGTTATTTATCGGGAAGAACGGCCCACCTTCCACCGCAAGCATTCCGTGTTGAAGGACGGTGTGCCGCTGATCGACAAGGAAACCGACAGGGCCGTGGTGGAAAAGCTCATCAGTGAAGCGATTTGATTATGAACGAAGGAGGAGGGCTGTTGCATTAATCGTGTTTTTGCATGATTATTCATAGAGATGGCATCCGAAGGTTCCAAAGGGCGACCGGAAAGCCCTTTGGTCGCGTCCACAGACGCGAAATCTATCTCTTTGAATTATATCTTGCAAATCATGCATTTAATGCATCAGATCCCTCCCTTTTTGGTGCATGAAAAGAGAGGACATCGGTTTTTCTTCCTGCTATGCTTTGTTGGACGGGAGGTGATGTGATGGAATGGCTCCAGCGGCTGAACGAATCCATCCGCTACATTGAGGAAAACCTGGCGGACAAGATTGATTACGAGCAGGCGGCGAAGATCGCCTGCTGCTCCACGTTTCATTACCAGCGCATGTTTTCCTACATTGCGGGGATTCCCTTGTCGGAATACATAAGGCGCAGGCGCATGACGGCGGCGGCGTTCGATTTGCAGTCCGGGGGAATCAAGGTCATCGACGCGGCCCTCAAGTATGGTTACGATTCGCCCACGGCGTTCAACCGTGCGTTTCAAAGCGTGCATGGCGTGTCGCCCTCCATGGCCCGGGAGGAAGGCGCTGCGTTGAAGGCATTTCCGCGCATCAGCTTCACGATCTCTATCAAAGGAGAAGCGGAAATGAACTATAGGATTGAGAAACGGGATGCCTTCAAAATTGTCGGCGTCAAGGAACACTTCAACATGAGCCTGGAGGAAAGCTTTGCAAATGTGCCCCTGTTCTGGCAAAAGACCGTTCAGTCGGGCATCGTGCCCGGCATCATTGCGGCCATGGACCGGGAGCCCTATGGCCTGCTGGGCGTGAGCACCTGCATGAACGGCAGGGACTTTGATTACTACATCGCCGTGGCCAGCAGCAAGCCGGCACCGGATGGAATGACTGCATATGAGGTGCCGGCGTGCACCTGGGCGATCTTTGACTGTGTAGGGCCCATGCCCCAGGCGCTGCAGGATCTGCAAAAGCGGATCGTAACGGAATGGCTGCCTACATCCGGGTATGAATACGCCGATGCGCCGGACATTGAGGTGTATCCGGAGGGCGATCAGCGGGCGGCGGATTACAGGTGCCAGGCATGGCTGCCGATTACGAAGAAGGCGTAAATAGTGATGTTTTCTGGGTGAGGTGCGGAGAGGGCGTCTTTTTCAAAAGACACCCTCTCCGCTAAGTTTTACGTTTACTCCTTTTACTCCGCGTGGGCTGCGTTTACTTCGTTTATCTCGCTTTCCCGCATAGGCGGCGCGCAGGCAGGGCAGCGCTCAAGACTTCCAAAGGTTTCTTCTTCCAACTGGCTGTAATTGAAGGCGGTGAGGGGCAGGAACTTTGCCTTGACATCCAGGCAATTGTCAACACTGTGGTAATAGGAGCCGCCGCTTGGGTTGTAATACAGCTTCGTATCGGGGCTGGGAACGGGAAGCTGGCGGCCTTTGTAATCTTCCCAAATAAGCACCCGGGTGTTGATCTCAAGATTGTCCCACAGCCAGGCCATGTTTACACCCTCGGGGCTTTTTTTGCGCTGCACGCGTATGCAGCCATGGCTGGCCTTGGTGCCCAGTTTGGGCTCGGTATTGTCGAAGAATTTGCTCCCGTCTGCCCGAAGGGTATACGGCACCTGATGGATCAGGTTTTTGTTGTTGTAGCGCAATGCCATATCGCAATGCAGGTTGTCGGACATGAATTTGCCTGTCCGGCTGACGATGAGGTATTCACCGGCCTGGGTTTCGGTGTAGGGCTTTTCCGGGTCACTCAACAGCCCTGTGGAGATAAGCATCTCCGTAAAAATCTTGCCGTCTTTGAATACATACATCCGCTGGGATAGTTTGTCGATGAGCAGGCCGTATTTGCTGGAAGGGTTTTTGGTTTGCAGCAGGCTGGTTTTCACATAGCCCTGCACCATTTCACCGTATACCTTGACGGTGCTTTCATTGAACGAGCTGGAATACGATTCGATCAGGCTCCAGCCGTTGTCCAGGTTTTCCAGTACCCTAACCCCCTGGGAGTCATAGGTGAATTCACCGACGGGGTCTGCATCCTCCTCGGGCCTTGCCCGCAGCTTGTAGGCCTTTTTCTGATCGCCTTTCAGGACGGTAATGGGCTGCATCATCACTTCCCAGATGGCAGCCTCGTTGCTTAAATCCATGGGCAGTGTCCAATAGTTGAGTTCACTGCCTGCAGGATGGGTGCTGAAATCGGCGGGGGATACAAACGCGCCTTTGGGCTTTGCGGTTGCCTGTGGCGGCTCGATGGATTCCCCGTTCTGCTCGGCAGGTTCATAGGGAAGGATGGCTGTTTCCGCAGCTTCCTCCAATGTAACGGGAATGTAATGGGCGTTGGAGGCATAGCCCGTGCTGTCGGCGAGCTTGATGACAAGCGTATAATCATCCGGAGGCAATGCTGTGCCGGCAGCCGTGCCATCCCAGGGGATGTCGTTCTCCCCTTTGTCAACGGCTCCCTCAAACAACAGTGCATCCTGCTCCAGAAGATATATGGTCAGGGTACCCTGCATGCTTGCATCCACATGGATGTACCACGGTTCACCCGGTATCAAGTGTGTGTCACTGGTCATGACATTGTAAAGCACAGGGCTTTCCGGGCCTATCATGATATGGGCTGAGGCTTGGTTGTTTGGTGACACCAATTGCAGCACGTAAACGCCGGGCGGAAAGGGTTTGCCATCAGCCATGCCGTCAAAGGATATGCTGTTGCGCCCGGCCTTGGCGGGAAAACCGCTGTACAGCATAACGGATGTATCTGTTTCATCAATCAGAAAGACATCTACATCTGTTGGTAGCGCGGCGGTGAATCTGAGCATCGTGAGCTTGCCTGGACGGATTTCCGGGGGAAGATCGGCAAATGCCAGCTCCTCCCCGGCAAGGGCGGGGAAGCAGGTGGCAATCAAAACGGCGGTCAATAAAAGCGCGGCCATCCGGCGAACGATAGACATAGGCGCCTCCTCTCGGTGGATTGGATAGATTCATTATATCAAGAATCGAAACAGGAGAACAACGGATGGATTGTAACAACTGAGTGTGCCTACTTTGCTTTTTTCATCGCTTCGTACTTGCTGGTAAAGTAAGCGATTTTGTAAGTGACCTTTTCGATGTGCTTTTGCATTCTTTGCATTTGCTCCTCAACTTCCCTTTTGTGGGCTATGAGCATATCGCACCTGCGCTTGAGTGTACAATCCCCCTGAAGACTTAGTTCCACAAACTCCCTGATCTGCTTGATGGACATGCCTGTGCTTTTCAGGCAGCAGATCAGCCCCAACCCCTCCAGGTCCTCGCTGGAAAAACGGCGGATGCCGCTATGCGTTCTGTGCACGTCGGGCAAAAGACCCTCTTTTTCATAATAGCGAAGGGTATGTGCTGTAAGGCCTGTCATTTGAGATACCTGTTTCATGGAGTATTCCATGGGGTATTCTCCTTTCAGCGGAAAAATTTGTTTTCCGTGCTTGACTTAGAGTTAACGCTAAGGTTTATACTGGAAGTATAGCAATGATCCCGGCGCTTGGCAAGGGAAATAAAGGAGAGGTCGCATGAAATCGTTAAAGGATACGTATAAACTTCATAATGGCGTTCAGATTCCCTGCGTCGGCTTTGGCACCTGGCAGACACCTGATGGGGAGGTGCCGTTTCCTCTGTCAAGACAGCGCTTCAGGCTGGTTACCGTCATATCGATACGGCATCGGCCTATGAAAACGAGGAAAGCGTAGGCCGTGGGGTAAGGGAAAGCGGCATAACAAGGAAGGATATTTTTGTCACCAGCAAGCTGTTCAACCCGGATCACGGATACGACAAGACGATGCGGGCGTTTGAGAAAAGCCTGAAAAAGCTGGGCTTTGACTACCTTGACCTGTATCTGCTCCACTGGCCCCACCCCATCTATTTCAGAAACAACTGGAAGGAAGCCAATGCCGGCTCATGGAAGGCGTTTGAGGAACTGTACGCGTCAGGCCGTATACGGGCCATCGGGGTGAGCAATTTCCGGCCCCACCATCTTTTGGCTCTGATGGAGACAGCGAGTGTCGTGCCCATGGTGAACCAGATTCGCCTGTGCCCCGGTGATGTCCATCGGGAAACGGTGGATTTCTGCCGCAGGCATGACATTCTTCTGGAGGCATACAGCCCGCTGGGCTTAGGACGCATCATGGATGTGGCCGTTGTTTCGGAAATTGCCAAAAGGTATGGAAAATCCGCCGCCCAGATCGCCCTGCGCTGGAGTCTGCAAAGAGGCTTTTTGCCCCTGCCCAAATCCGTCACGCCCGAGCGAATCCTTCAAAATGCCGACTTGTTTGATTTTGTGCTTACCGATGAGGATATGGCCGCCATCGATCATGTGGAACCAGGTGTTTGCGGCCTGGCGAAGGACCCGGACACAACAACATTTTAACCTCCCCCCGTTGCTCCCCGGGAAGAAGTACCAATAGGCATACTGTCTATTTCTATAGGAGGAATACCCCATGGCTTTCAACTACTACATGCCGTCCCGCATCCTCTTTGGCAAAGGCAAGTTAAGTGAACTGCATCTTCATCGCCTGCCGGGCAAAAAAGCGCTCATCGTCATTTCCGCCGGCAATTCCATGAAGCGGCTGGGCATTGTGCAAAGGCTGGAGGAACAATTGGACAAGGCGTACGTAGGACACGTTCTCTTTGACAAGATTCTTCCCAACCCCATCCGGCAGCATGTGATGGAGGGCGCGGCCCTTGCCCGGGAAACAGGCTGCGACTTTGTCATCGGCCTTGGCGGCGGGAGCAGCATGGACTCCGCAAAGGCCATTGCCGTGATGGCAGCCAATCCCGGAGACTACTGGGACTACATTTCCGGCGGAACGGGCAGGGGCTTGCCGGTACCCTTTGATCCGCTGCCCATGGTAGCCATCACCACCACCGCCGGCACAGGCACCGAAGCCGATCCCTGGATGGTGATCACCAGCGGCGACGAGAAAATCGGCTTTGGGTATGACAAGACGTTCCCCGTTTTGTCTATCGTAGACCCGGAGCTGATGATGTCGGTGCCCCCGTCACTTACCGCCTATCAGGGGTTTGACGCCCTTTTCCACAGCACGGAAGGGTATGTGAACCGTACCGCCAATGAAATGAGCGATTTGTACGCGCTGCAGGCCATCCGCCTGGTGGGCAAAAGCCTTGCGAAGGCCGTCAATGATGGCTCTGACGAACAGGCACGGGCGGATGTAGCCTTGGCCAACACCCTGTCCGGGTTTGTGGAATCCACCTCCGGCTGCATTTCCGAGCACTCCATCGAGCATGCACTCAGCGGCCTGAAGCCCGAGCTGCCCCATGGAGCGGGTCTGATCATCATCAGCCTTGCTTATTACACCCATCTGGCCAAATCAGGTTCCTGCGACCAGCGGATGGTGGACATGGCCCGGGCCTTGGGCAAGGCAGATGCTTTGACGCCCATGGATTTTGTGACGGCGCTGCATGAACTGCAAAAGGCCTGCGGGGTTGCGGAATTGAAGCTGTCGGATTACGGGATAAAGCCTGAGGATTTGCCGCATTTGGCGGCCTATGCCAGGGAGATCATGGGCGGACTGTTTGAAGTTGACCCCTGTGACATCACCCAGAAAGATGTGAAATCGATCCTTGTTCAGTCCTATCGTTAACGACACAGATGACTCGTTTACTTTTTCTTCCGGATGGGTATATCATCCAGTGTAAGCCATTCCACCGGATTTTTGGAGGCATCCATGAAAAAGCATTTTGACGTCATCATCGTGGGGTCGGGACCGGCCGGCTTGGCGGCCGCCATCTATTTGGCTCGCGCCCAGTACAGCGTGTTGGTAGTGGAAAAGGGCCGGCCCGGCGGGCAGGTAGCCATCACATCCGAGGTGGTGAACTACCCCGGCGTGCTTTTAGCCAGCGGCCAGGAGCTGACGGATGTCATGCACCGCCAGGCGGAGCAGTTCGGAACGGAATTTCTGACCGCGGAAGTGACCGACCTTGTGCTTGACGAGCCGGTTAAGCTTGTGAAGACCAGCCAGGGGGAGTATACGGCACTGGGCCTGATTGCGGCCATGGGCGCCAATCCCCGCAGGATAGGCTTTCCCGGCGAGGAAGAATTTCAAGGCCGGGGCGTTACCTACTGCGCTACGTGTGACGGCGAGTTTTTTTCCGGGATGGATGTGTTTGTCATCGGCGGCGGATTCTCCGCGGCAGAGGAAGCGGTGTTTTTGACGCGCTTTGCCAAAAAGGTGCACATCATCATGCGCAAGGGTGATTTTTCCTGCAATGAGGCTGTCGCCAGGCCTGCCAGGGAGCATCCAAAGATCGAAATTTCCTATCATACGGAAGTGGTGAAGGTAGAGGGGGACACAACCCTTCGGCGGGCGGTGTTCCGCGACAACCGCACAGAGGAAACCTGGGAATACAATGCAAAGCCCGGCGAAACCTTTGGCATGTTCATTTTCGCGGGCTACCTGCCGGCCACATCGCTTCTGAAAGACAAAGTAAAGCTGACGGAAGAAGGCTATGTCATCACCGATGACCATCAAAAAACCAGCCGGGATGGCGTATACGCGGCGGGGGACTTATGTGTAAAGCCTTTGCGGCAGGTGGTGACCGCCGTTTCCGACGGGGCTATTGCAGCCACTTCTCTGGAGAAATACATCCACCACATGCAGCAAAAGGGTTACGGGAATGGGGAGCGCAGCCAGCCGGCTGATCCTGCGGCACCGGAAGCTGTATCGAAACCTGCAGTGAAGGAAGCAGTTTCACAACTTCCGGCATCAAAGCCCGAGCCTCAGAAGGCTGCGGCATTGATCCCGGAAGCCGTTATGGAAAAGATACGGCAGGCGTTTTCCACCCTGCACCGCAAGGTTACGCTGGAAGGTTTGCTGGACGGCAGCGCCTTGAGCCGCAAGGTGGAAGCGTTCCTTATGGAAATCGGTGATGCGCATGAGAATGTGACCATCCGCTTAAACAAGGAACCAACGTATCCGCCTGGACAGTGGTATCCGGCCATCCGCATTCTAAACAGCGAAGGGGATTTCCTTCGTGCCCAGTTCCACGGCGTGCCAGGCGGTCATGAGCTGGATGGTTTCCTGGCCACCATAAAGGCTGCCGGCGGTGCGGGGGATATGCAGGAAACGGCGCTTGAAAAGGCCCGGCAACTGAATGAAAAGCTGAATTTGAAAGTCATGGTAACCTTGTCCTGTACCATGTGTCCCGATCTGGTGATGGCAGCCCAGCGGATCGCGATGGAAAATCCGCTGGTGGAAGCGGAGATTTTTGATGTAAGCCACTATCCCACCCTGCGGGAGAAGTACAGCATCATGAGTGTGCCTTGCCTGGTCATCAATGATGAAAAAACCCATTTTGGCCGAAAGAATCTGGAGCAGCTCGTATCCCTTTTGCAAACGGAGTACGTATCGGCGTAGGGAATGCTGGTGTATCAAAAAAGGGCGGTTCCTCATCCGCAATAACGGATAGGGAGCCGCCCCTTATTCTTGTGGTGCTTACAGGATAGCGTGCAGTACGAAATTGAGAATGAACAGCCCGGAGGATACCCAAACGATGGGGTGGATGTCCTTTGCCTTGCCGGTGAACGCCTTGGTCACGCAGTAGAAGATAAACCCGGCGGCGATGCCGTAGGAAATGCTGTAGCACAGCGCCATGAACACGCCGGCAAAGAAGGCGGGAACGGCTTCGCCAAAGGATGTCCAATCGATTTCCTTGAAGGAGGACATCATCATGATACCAACCACGATCAGCGCCGGAGCTGTGGCCGCGCTGGGGATTGCGCTGACCAAGCCGGCCAGGAAAGCGCTTGCTGCAAAGCAAATGGCCACCACAACGCTTGTCAGGCCCGTGCGGCCGCCTGCGCTGATGCCGGCTGCGCTTTCCACATAGGTGGTGGTGTTGGATGTGCCCACGATTGCGCCGATGGAGGTGGCGATGGCATCGGAGAACAGGGCCTTGTCCATCTTTGATTTGAAGCCCTTCCCGGATTCCATGGCCAGTTCGTCTTCCTTATTAAAGATGCCGCTGCGGCGGCCGGTGCCGATGAAAGTGCCGATGGTGTCAAACGTATCGGTAAGGCTGAAGGAGAAGATGGTAAGCAGAACCAGCGGCAGCTTGGCAACGTCGGAGAACAGGGAACCCAGGCCCGCCTGGGTGAAAATAGCGCCAAAGGTGGTGGGTAAGGCGGCCCAAGCCTGGGTAAAGGAAACGGATTCGGCAATGGTGGTCACTTTCAGGGGGATGCCGATGAGGGCCGCGGCGATAATGCCGATGAGCACGGCACCTTTAACCTTGAGCAGCATCAGGACGACGGTGATGATAAGGCCAAGCAGGAACACCCACAGAACCGGCTGATTGAAATTGGCCAGGGCAGGCACGCCTGCACCAAAATCAATGAACTTTACATTCAATAGGCCGATGTAGGCAATGAAGATGCCGATGCCGCCGCCGATGGCGTTTTGCAATCCGGCCGGGATGGCCTTGATGATATGCTTGCGAATCTTGGTGACGGTGATCAGGATGTTGATAAGTCCGCACAAGAAAACCATGGAGAGGGCCTGCTGCCAGGTAAAGCCGAGGGCGCTGACAACAGTGAACGTGAAGAATGCGTTCAAGCCCATACCGGGAGCCTGGGCGTAGGGAACGTTGGCTACAAGGCCCATGACCAGTGTGCCGATAACAGCCGAGATGATGGTTGCCAGGAATACCGCGCCCCACTCCATGCCGGTGATGGAGAGAATCGACGGGTTGACAGCGATGATGTACGCCATTGCGGCGAACGTTGTCAGCCCGGCCAGGATTTCCGTAGAGACCTTTGTGCCGTTCTCCTTGAGTCTGAACACGACAAAACCCCTCCTGATCTTTTCTATTGACGCCCTATCCTGCGCCGAAACCTGGCGGCGCTCCATGACAAACTATTATAATGTTATATTTGTAAAAATGTCAATCATTTTTGCACGTGATGCAGAAAATGTTCGGCATTTTTGTTGTTGCGCCTTGTCAAAAGGAGTGATAGAATATGCGGCGTTTGGAATGATTTTGTATGGGGTAATCAGCATGAGAACAAGGGTTTTTGCGCACATGAAAAAGGATCCGGTGCTGTGGATATCCGGCATGTTAGCTGCTGTTACGGCCATGATTGTGCCGCCGTCCGCGGCTTACGCGGACTATATCGACATTCGTACACTGGCTCTTTTGTTTTCCCTGATGGCGGTGGTATGCGCCTTCACCCGCAAAGGGCTGCTTGACGCCGCGGCCTTGTACTTTGTTCGCCGGGCAAAAACCCGCCAGGGATTGGGGGTTATGCTGGTGCTTTTGTGTTATACAAGCTCCATGCTCATCACCAACGATGTGGCGCTGATTACCTTTGTGCCCCTGGCTTTGATCCTGATGCGGGATAATGGCCGCGCCATGATGCTGACGGTGGTTTTGCAGACCGTGGCGGCCAACCTGGGCAGCATGCTGACCCCCTTTGGCAATCCTCAAAACCTGTACTTGTATTCCGCCTATGCCATGAGCGGGAAGGATTTCTTCACTGCCGTGCTGCCCGTGGGGGGCGTGTCACTTGTTGCGGTTCTTGTTCTATGCCTCATGCTGCCTCGTACGCCTTTAACTGTAAGCACAAATCCTGCATCTTCATTTAAAGCAGATATAGGCATTTATCTGCTTGGGGCTTTGTTTTTGCTGTGCATCGCTGCGGTTCTTAGGTTTGTACCCTATCCTGCGGCTGTTTTTGCAGCAGTGGCTGTGCTGCTTTTTACCGACAGGCAGGCCCTGAAAAAGCTGGATTATAACCTTCTTGTCACCTTTTGCTTTTTCTTTGTGTTTGTTGGCAACCTTGCGCGGATGGAAACAGTGAAAAATCTGCTGGGAAGGCTGCTTGCAGGCCATGAAATACTGGTATCAGCCATCACCAGCCAGTTTGTGAGCAACGTGCCTGCCGCCCTGATGCTATCCGAATTCACAGACAATGGCAAAGCCCTGGTCACCGGTACAAACATCGGCGGGCTGGGAACACTGATCGCTTCCATGGCCAGCCTGATTTCCTTCAAGCTTTACTGCCGGGAGGAAGGCGCACAGCCCAAGATATATGTGGGCATGTTTACGTGGGTGAATGCTGCTTTGCTTTTATTGCTGCTGCTGCTTGCGCAAGTGCTGTATTAATGCTACGTTAAGCTATTTCCCACTGCTAATTGATTTCAATTTTTAGGAACGGAGGAAGGGAAGTTTCGTTTTCTGGCGAAAGTATGCATGGATTTACAGTATATGGAGATGCATGCTATGAAGATTGAAAATGTACCCTTCGGGATAACGGACTGGAGCAAAATCACCCCCACAAGGCATCGTGGTATCACAGGTGACGCCTACTGGCGAACCCTGGAAGTCGGCAATATCCGTGTTCGCATGGTGGAGTATACCCCAGGTTATATGGCCGATCATTGGTGCCAGCGCGGGCATGTGCTGCTTGTGTTGGAAGGGGAACTGGTTACCGAACTTGAGGACGGACAAAAGTTTGTACTGACACCGGGCATGAGCTATCAGGTGGCGGATGGGGCAAGCTCTCACCGGTCGGTGACGAAGACGGGGGCGAAGCTGTTTATTGTGGATTGATGATAGAGGACATGGTATTCAGTCTTTGATCTGAGAGGAATATGCATGAGCCGCTATTATTATGCCGATGCCATCTCCCATTTTCTTCAAGAGGATCGCTATTCCATCTTTGGCAAGCTGACAGCCAATGATCCATTTGCAGCCGAGGATTTGCAGAAGAACACCTGGATGGCGGAAATTGATATCCTAAAGCGTGAGCTGGCCAGATTCCCGGAAGGCGACATATTGTTTGAGTATACCATTCCCCGCATCGGAGACAGGATTGACAACATTGTCCTGTTTCAGGGAATCGTATTCCTGCTGGAGTTCAAGGTTGGCGAACCTGTATATTCAAAAGCCGCCATGGATCAGGTAACGGATTATGCCCTGGATCTTCGCTGCTTTCATAAGGAAAGCCACAACAAGTTTATTGTTCCGATTCTTGTAGCTACACACGCGCCTGATGCACCTTCACAAATCGAATTTGTTGATTTCAAAATGCTGGCGCCGCTCAGATGCAATCAAAACAACCTGGGGAATACGCTTGCAGAGATTGCAAAAGGCTATGGCCGCCCAAAGTTTCCTGCCCGGGAATGGATTGATTCTGTTTATATACCAACGTCCACGATCATTGAGGCTGCGCAAGCGCTGTACCGTGGGCATCAGGTAGAGGACATCACCAGAAATGATGCAAGTGCGATCAATTTAAGCCGGACAACAGATGCGATCAATAGGATCATCGATGACAGCAAGGCATATGGCCGCAAGTCGATTTGTTTTGTGACCGGCGTTCCGGGCGCAGGCAAAACCCTTGCAGGCCTTCATCTGTCTGTTACACGCCAGCGTATCGACGAAAAGGAGCATGCCGTATTTTTATCGGGCAATTTCCCTTTGGTCGCCGTACTGCAGGAAGCGCTTGCAAGGGATAAATGTCAGCGTGACCATATTGCCAAATCTGATGCATTGCGCCGGGTCAAAGATTTCATTCAGCTTATACATCATTTTCGTGATGAAGCCGTAACAACCATCGTGCCGCCATATGAGAAAGTTGCCATCTTTGATGAAGCCCAGCGCGCCTGGACGGAAGAGATGCTTTCCCGCTTTATGAAACAAAAGAAAGGCATATATAATTTCGGTCAGTCGGAACCTGAATTCCTGATCAGTTATATGGACCGCCATACCGATTGGGCAACGATTGTTTGCCTGATAGGCGGCGGACAGGAAATCAATACCGGTGAAGCCGGCCTTATGGAATGGTTCAAAACGATCAAAAAGAGATTTTCAAACTGGGATGTGTATGTGTCGGATAAGCTTGCCGATGCAGAATATCTGGGTGATACACAACCATCAGCCTTGTTGGGCAACCTCCACGTCGAGCAGGATCTGCATTTGGCCGTATCCCTCCGTTCCTTCCGCAGTGAGAAGGTATCGGCATTTGTGAAGGCATTGCTGGATGCTGACAAGGAGCAAGCAAGCGAGCTGTACGCAGGATTCAAGGATGTGTACCCCATCGTGATGACACGTGATCTGAAGGCGGCCAAAGCCTGGATTCACAGCCAGGCAAAGGGTTCACAGCGTTATGGCCTGACTGCCAGCTCCGGCGCAGGCCGGCTGCGCGCGCATGGGGTCTGGGTACAGAGCAAGGTTGATCCTCCAACCTGGTTTCTCAATGGCAAGGAGGACGTGCGCTCATCCTATTTTCTTGAGGAAACAGCAACTGAATTCGACATACAAGGGCTTGAAATGGACTTTAGCATTGTCTGCTGGGATGCAAACATGCGCTTTAACGGATGGTCATTTGAATACTTCAACTTTCGGGGTAACCGCTGGGAACACATCAATCAGTCCGTGAGAGCCACATACCTCAAGAACGCTTACCGCGTACTGCTCACCCGTGCCCGTCAGGGCTTTGCCATTTTTATACCAAATGGTGATGAGGCGGATCCAACCCGCGATCCCGTTTTTTATCATGGTATCTATGAATATTTGAAAGCAATCGGGATTCCGGAGTTGTGATTGCCTATCACTTGTTCTGCAAACACCTGAGCAATCAAAGGGTCAAACTGTTTGCCTGATTCCTGTCTTAACTCCGTTACTGCTTCGCTTACGCTTCTTGCTTTTCTGTAAGCCCTGTCATTTGTCATGGCATCAAAGGAATCCACAACGGCAATGATTCGGGACAACAGCGGTATTTCTTCCCCCTTCAACCCTTGCGGATATCCCTTGCCATCCCAACGCTCATGGTGGGCAAGTATATATTCCGCAATCTGGCTCAGTTCCGGAACTGTTCGCGCAATCCTGTAACCCGCTTCCGGATGCTTTTTGATTTCATTCCATTCTTCCGGTGATAACGGACCGGTTTTTGTCAGTATATTTGTATCAACACTTATTTTTCCGATATCATGCAGTTCTGATAGCAGTTCCAATGCCACCAGGTCTTCATCCTTCAAGTTAAGTTCCTTTCCCAGTTGTTTTGATAAAGAAGCAAGCCTTCCACAATGCTCCCGGGTCTCGTGGTTTTTTTCCATCAGCGCTGTTTTGATGGAAGTGATGATGGTGCTATGAAGGCTTTTATGCACCAGCAGCTTCCGCTGATACATATACTGTTCGGCTGTTTTGATCACCTTGTCCAGAAACTCATATTTGCTGTTTTTTGTTGCGCACCCCAGTGAGAGGCTTGAAAATGACATCTCTGTGGGCATCTGCGTGGACTGATTGGTGCATTCCTTTTTCATCTGCTCCATGATCTTGACTGCATTATCCTCGTCCGTGTTGGGCAGCAGCATGCAGAATTCATCTCCGCCAATTCTGGCTGCAACATCCCTCTCCCGGGTAAAGGATTTGAGGATATTGGCCGCGGCCAGCAGAATGCCATCGCCTTCATCATGACCAAAGGCGTCATTGATCAGCTTGAGGCCATTGATATCGCCTATGATAACCGACAAAGGCATATTGGCCTCTGTATCCAACCTGATTTTTTCACTCTCAAAAAAGGTCCGGTTGTACAAACCGGTCAGCGTATCATGATAGGTCAGGTATTCGATTTCCTTCTCCTTCTTTTTCCTTTCACTGATATCCCTGCATATGCCGACCAGCCCCAGCGTTTCTCCATTGGCGTCATAAAACGGGGTTTTGACCGTTTCAAAATCGAAAGTGATCCCGTCATGGTTTGCAAGCCGTTCCTCAAACTGGAGAGGACCATTGGCCCGCATGGCCTGCATATCACATTTTTTAAACCAGTCCGATAGTGCGGTCTCATGAAAGTCGTAGTCTGTTTTTCCAATGAGCTCCGCTTCTTTTTTACCCATGAACTGCTCAAATGCCTGATTGCAGCTGATGAATCTGCTATTCGTATCCTTGCAGAAGATCAAATCCGGTATTGAGTTCAACAAGCAAACAAGCATCGACTGCTTTGCCTCGTATTCATGATACAGTGCCCTGTACTTGGCTTCACTGCCTCGCAATTCTTCCCTGGCCAATACGGTATCTGTGATTTCCTGCACCATGCACAGATGATGGTCTTGATTCCGCCCATTGATCCGAAACTTCGCAATCACCATATGGGCCCAGGCGATGGATCCGTCGGGCTTGATATACCGCTTGTCCAAAGCATAGCCGTCAATTTCTCCGGACAGAACCCGAGCGAACTGCTTCTTGTCTTCCTCTATATCATCCGGATGTGTATAGTCCTCCCAACAAAGCTTTTCCAGTTCACTTTTTGATCTGCCGACAAGCTTCTCAAATGTATGATTGATCAAGACTGTTTCGGTTCCATTGGCTATGGATATGCCAAGCGGGGCCTGTTCAATGACGGTTCGCAAGTATACCTCGCTCTCTTCCAATTCTTCTTTCATCCGGCTTCTTAAAAGCGTATCATACATCACCATGCACAAAACCATCGTGCCAATTGGATAGAGAATGATTACCGGCAGGCTGATTACCTGAAACACCGGGATGATCATGTGTGATGGCAAAACGAAAACACATGCCATCATGGCGATATGCGTCACAAGTCCAAACAGATAGAATTCCACCCAATTATACTTTTTTTCATATATCTTGCCCCACCGGAACTTTTTCCATAGGATGCCGGAGGCTGCGGCGAAAAGGGTACTCAATATACCCATCCACACGCCTGGACCGCCTATGTACAGACGGAATGCACAAATGATGATGGTGCCGATGATTGTTGGGATGAATCCAAAGAACATCCCTGACATGCTGACCAGTATGGTGCGGGTGTCAAACAAAACACCCGGTGACAATGCCGAAGTATAGTACAGCAGCGCTGTTCCAACCAAGCCAATAAGGAAGCCCAGAATGTTGTTGTGTATTCTTTTCTTCTTCCAATACCGAATGTAAAGGGTATTGAAAAAAACTGTAATAAGAAGCAGCAAGGCAGCATTTAAGGTAAGGCTGTTCACAAACTCTTTCACCATATGGCCTACTCCGTTCTGAATATATAAGTGTAAATTTCGACAATAACGATCTCATGGTAATGCTTTGGCCATGGTATGTCAATCAATTTTTGCAATGATTCATATAAATGAATAGCAGAACCATGACCTGTTCTGATGCCGGGTTGCTTTGCGCATAGCTCCCTCATTGGGATTCCGTATATAAGTTGCTTTGGGCATGGAGAAAGGTTCAATGGTGGAAAAATTATTGCGTGCCGTGAAACAATACCATGGACAAAGTACCATCAAATGAGCCGGGTAAATGAAAACCGGCGATACAATTCCAGGATTTGACAAACAGGAATAAACCGTAGATCATGTGTCTACGGTTTAAGAAAAGGCAATGGATCAAATGTATAACAGCCAATGGATTTTTTCCTCAATGCGCCATCCCCTTGCGGATCATGCCGTCGTCGTAATACAGGGCGGTGAAGAGCATATCTTCCTTCACGGCGAGCGATGCGTCACCGATTACCACTACAGTACCCGAATGGATCGTATCGGTGCAGATGATGCGGCCAAAGCCTCTTATTTTAATCGACTGGGTGATCTCCTCCAGTTCCCTTTTCCCGTCTTCCAGCAAACCTGTATTGATATCGAAGCTGTAGCCGACATTGTCTAAAATCTCCCGTTTTTCCGCAGTCAGGAGGCCCGCAGTCTCTAGCTGGTGGAGCATGGTGATCAGCGGTTGCAAGCTCTTGATGGATTTTTCCAGTTCTTTGATCTGTACCATAAGCTCCTGCTGCCTATTGATGACAGCAGGGTCAGTACCTATCTCCAGCCTTGTCGGGATGCCCACGGGGGAGCCGATGACACGTGCTTCGATGTTCTGGCCCGCCACCAGGCTTCCGCCGATGATCCTGGCCCTGTTGCCCATCGTTTTGATATTCTTGCCGCATTTGACGATTGAGCCTACGATGTATTCGGCATGGATATCGCCCTTGACTAGGAGGTTACAGTTCTCAATGAACCGGCCGCTTACGTCGCCGTCACATGTAAGCTCACTGCCGATAATCCCACTTTGCAGCTTGATGTTTCCACCGGCTTTGATGGTGGAAGATTCCACTATGCCTCTCACTTCGATATTACCGGCGGCCTCGATCATAAACCCCGGCAGCACCATGCCAGTGACAACCAGATTGCCCACGACCTTGATATTGCCGGTGGAATTATCGATATTCCCCCGGACATAGAACGTTTCATTTACCTGGATTCGATAGCCTACAAAGGAAACCTGGCCATCTATTTTTGACAATATTGCGGAGCCGTCTTTCGTCAGCTCAGTATTGCTGCCCACGTACGAAGGCGCTGGCCGGCCTTTTATCTGCCTAAGCTCCCGTCCTTTTACAGACATACCGGGTGTACCTTCTGTGGGATGGGTGATCAGGCATAGGACCTGCCCCTTTGCAACATTTTCTACGATACCAAGATCATAAAAATCCACCGATCCGTCTTCCTTCACCTTTGGCGTTGAGATGGCATTATCGATCCTGATCTTGAAGGTTACCGTTCCATCCACACCATCTACGGGCGCGATGCCAAAGGCAACCGGTATGAATTTGCCATAGACCGGCGCGGTTTCGATTTCCTTCAGCTTTTCCGTATCGACACTATAGATGATGCCGGTAGCATCCAACGCTGCTTGCATCATGTCAAGGGTTGGGGCAGCACCGCCGTTTTGGGGCGGATCGATATGCAGGTATGCCGTCAGCTCTTTGGCGTCGGTGGAAACACGGACAACTGCGTCAACAGGCGATGGCTCGGGCAAAGCCGCATCGTGTATGTCGTTTGGAATCCCTGCAACCCGCTTTGATTCATCCATTTTTACCATTCCCCTCTCTTGTCATGAGCATGATCATAAGAGGTGTTATTCTGATTGTATACCCAAACGCATCGGTACCCTTTCTATATATATCGTCACTTTTTATGAAATTATAAGCTGTGGAAGCACGCCCAAGTAACAACTGTTTTTTCGCTTTCATATGATTTAGAGGATATTGCACAAAGCTGTGTACCGGAGGGGCTATTATTTATGAAATATAAGGTAGTAATTTATTGTCATACTCTTTACGCTGGTGACATTTTATGGGGATTTGCTGCAGCAGGCTGTGATGCGCAAATAATTACACCGGCATCTACAGAAAATTTTGATAAATTAATGGAAGAAGTTAACCCTGATTTGCTGATTCTTTCTTCTTGCATGGACTATTTTCAACATTCCATGCTACAACACATTGGTTCCAGAAATTCATCAGAATACAAGTGTGTTTGCTGGGATACCGAAGGAGTTGGTCAGCTAGACCTACAGATAACAGCTTTTGAATTGATAAAGCCTGATATGGTATTTTCAATTTGTCCTCAAATGCTTGTCAAGCTGAAGGGCAAAAGCATCCCCTGTGAGAAACTTGATTTTGCTTATAATCCTACAATTCATTATCCCAAAACTTTATCTGAAAATGATAATATCAGCTTGGTTGGCAATGCATGGTTGTGGTATGCAAGTGCTTATCCTGATCATTTTCGTTACAGCAAAGCCATGCCTATTTTGATAGCACCTATCATTGAACATCATTACAAGATAGATTTTTATGGTACTACAGAATATAAGCCGGTTATAAAAATGTTTTTGAACCTTGATGTGCCTATTGAATGGTTTAAAGGCACTGTTCCTTATGAGCGGACCTGCGATATCTACAATAATTCCTTTATCAATTTAATCACTCAGAATCATGAGCATACTATAACTAGACGTACCTTTGAAATTTTGGGCTCCGGAGGTTTCGGGCTTTCATGCTATAATACCGCCATAGACAAATTGTTTGGCACCAGCGGCGGATTAGCCATTTCAAAATCCCCAAAAGAAACGCTTGAGTTGTTGGAGTATTATCGTAATCATAAGGATGCATATCAAAAGGTTCGCAAAAACGCTGTTATCAGCGTACAAAATCAAACGTATAAAGAAAGAGCCGAAGAAATAATCAGTAAGGTATTTAAGGCATATGAATAGATGAACATCATCCACAAGACCTTCCCGACCTTTGTGTAATTATCCAAGCTGTGATAGGATATAGGCAGCCCGAAGAGCGATGTCCTGTCTACTTTCATATTAGGTCAACTTATTATCGCCTATTATCACTCATTTTCATCAAATCGGGGGCTGAACGGAGGGCAAAGTATCCTAAATTCGATATAGATGCGTAAAAGAAAAAGCCCTGCATCGCTTGTGTTACAAGGCTTTCTTGATGGTCGAGGTGACAGGATTTGAACCTGCGACCTTTTGGTACCGAAATCAGAACATATGTTCTTATATAAGAATAAAAGCCCACAGTGTCTAGCTGTTCGGGCCTTTGTATTGGTGCTTTCAGTCAAGGAAAGACGAATTTGGTTGCAGTATTGTTGTATGTTTTTGTACTTGAGGAAATCCATTTGGTGCAAGAACGGGCGGGTTTCATGCAAAACTATAGCAGTAGAACTAGGGCGTGTTTCCAAAAGGACAATGATGCAAAGTGTCGAATAATATTACAGAGGTGATCTGTAATGGCGGCACAAACGAAGCGCTACGAGATAACGGATGAGGAATGGGAACGAATCAAAGGTTAT
>JAEZLW010000211.1 GCA_023415145.1 Bacillota bacterium
CCGCATCCTCCCTTCCGCTGTTCCCGAAAAAAACCATGCTCCATTGTACAAGCCCGGGCGCTTTCCGTCAATGGCAAATTTGAAAGAAATGCAAAAAATAATACGAAAAAGAATGAAAGACGCTTGCGTGCCAGTCCGGAAAATATTGTGGCGATACGATTTACAAGATGCCTCAGAAATGAGTTTTCATAAAAGAGCGGCATATCTGCCGCCCTTTTTTACAGTCTGGTGATGATCAGATTTCCCGACTCGTATTTCCGAAGTCCTCGGTAAAAAAACCAAACCGCAAATGCACAATAGGCCAAAGATGATACAAGCCATATCAGCAGCCATCCTGCCGAAAAGCTCCTGGACAGCCGCAAGGGCACATGCACGATAAACGCGGCGGGAATAAGGGAAAACATCAATCCCCTCACAAACAGCGGATAAATGCCTTCCGGATAGATGCAGAAATTGATTACGAATTCCAAGCTCATGTTCCCGACAATGGAAGCATCCCCAAAGAAAAAAGTCAAGGCATGGGCCGTCAGCCCGATGGCAGCAATCAGCAGCGCCCCCACCGGCACCCCCAGTGCGAAAAACAGCCAGGCGGAACCGCTCCCGCCCTGAGTGAGTGCCATCAGCACCATGCCATAGAGCAAATCGCCATACGCTGAAAGGGAGGTCCGGGCGCAGCATACGTTCAACAACAGGTTGCAAGGCTGCAAAAGAAACGTGTCCAGCTCCCCCGTCACAATCAGCCGTGTCAATTGGCTGGCATTGGCGAACAGCACATGGGATAGTCCAAAGGCAGAACTGACCAGCGCCCAAATGAACATCACATCCCGAAAGTCATATCCCCCGATGCGCCCGCCAACCCGGGAAAAGGCCACCCACCAGAAGAAAACGAACGTCGCATTGGACAAGGCCATGCCGAATGCCTGCATCAAAAAGCTGGACCGGTATTCCATGGCAGATGAAAGGTTCACCTTGAAATACAAAAAAGCAATCTTCAAATGGCGTTTCATATGACATATCTCCCCCATTCTCCAAAGGAAACAACCAATACAGGTCTGCATCCGAAGGTTTCCAAAGGGCGATCGGAAAGCCCTTTGGTCGCGTCCGCAGACGCAAAACCTCTTATCCCCCGTTTGCCTGCAAGTTCCGCATCCCACCCCGGTACATGATCAAAGAAATCGTAACAGCTATCCCGATCCACATAAACTGCATGGGTACTATCTGCCAAAACAACGCCCAGGAAAAGCTTACAAATAGCTTTGCTGGACCCCAGGCCACGTACGAAAACGGCAGCACCTTGGCAATCCCCTGCAACCAGTCGGGTAGAAATTCCAACGGCAGAAACACGCCCAGCATAAACACAAGCTTTTGGAAAATCAAATAAATGGCGCTGTTGTCCTCCAGCCGAAACGCCGTCAGCCCAATGGCTGTCAGTGAAAAAAACTGCAATGTGACCCCCAGAAGCGCGCTCAGCAGCATAAAGGGGATCCCCTTCCATTGAAAGTTTGGGATCGGCCCGACAAACAAAAGACCCAATACCGTCGCAAGCAGTCCAAAGAACAAAAGGTTAACAAGTACCCTGCCCACTGCAGCCGCCGCCTGGTAGGCGATATAATGCACCGGCCTGTTCAACAGGTAGGCCATGGATCCGGTTTTGACATCCTCGTTGATCTGCCCCACGATGGGCATGCGGCAGCCGAACACCACCAGCTCCGTTACGATCAGGTACCACACCACCTGCCCGTGAGTGTAGCCGCTTACAGATCCTTCCTGATAAATCGCCTGCCACAGGCTGAAGAAAACAAAGATGAACAGCGTATAAAACAGTAATCCGCTCACCACATTGGCACGGTAATTGAAGGCGTTCTGAACATGGATGCGGGCGATGACGTAATATTTGCTCAGCCTGTTCACAAGCCCACCTCCCGGGAGCGGAATATGGTGGTGATGATTTCCTCCATCGGCGGATCATTCACCGTGATGTCGGCTACTCCGCCTTGTGCGGTCACCGCCTGCATCACGATGCCAATGGGCTGCACCCTTGTATCCACCGTCAGCACCGCCTGTACCCCGCTTGCTACAACCTTCACCCCGTCAAGCTGCGGCAGTTCGCGGTTTTCGAAAAACTTTACGGTGATCACCTTGCGGTTCAAATATGTGGCTTTGAGATGCTCCACGCTCTGGTCCAAAACCACCTGCCCATGATCGATCACCATCGCACGGCGGCATATGTGCTCCACATCGCCGGGGTCGTGGCTGGTCAAAAACACGGTGATCCCCTTTTCCCTGTTCCATTCCAATATCAGTTCGCGTATCGCCTGCTTCACCACCACGTCCAGACCGATGGTGGGCTCATCCAGGAACAAAATCTCCGGCTCATATAAAAGCGACGCGGCGATCTCGCAGCGGATGCGCTGCCCCAGTGACAGCTTGCGTACCGGTGTATGCAAGAACTCCCCAAGGCCAAACCTCTCGGCCAGTACGTCCACGCGCTTGCGCCGCTCGTTATCCTCTATGCCATAAATGGCCCCCAGCATAGCAAAGCTGTCCACAGGCGGCAGGTGCATCCACAACTGGGAGCGTTGCCCGAATACCGTGCCACTGTGCGCGCACAGCGCCCTCCGCTCCTTTGCCGGGTTGTACCCCAGCACCTGAATGGTACCTGCGCTTGGGTGAAGGATGCCCGTCAGCATCTTGATCGTAGTGGATTTCCCCGCACCGTTGGGGCCGATGAAGGCGAGCATCTCACCCCGCTTCACGCTAAACGAAATGCCCTTGACCGCTTCAACCTCCCGGTATTCAGGCGCGAAAAGCGCTTTCACACCGGCCTTTAGCCCCTCCGCCTTCACGCGGGTACGGTAATTCTTTGACAAATCCTCCGTAACGATTGCTTCCCGGTTCATATCCTCCACCTCCAAAACATAAAAAACCACGGCTTGCACCGCGGTTCATATCTAGGCCCGCCGGTGCGAAAGCTTGCGCCTGCACCGGCTTTAGCCGCTACACGCGCATATTGATAATGACGACCATAGGTTGCAAACAAGGGTACATGCGCGTAAGCTTCATGGCAACCATCCTTCCGGATAAAATTTCATGCAGGATACCATAAAAAGGGAAGGGTGTCAATCCCTTTTTTCCTTTTTTGCAGGAAAAATTTCATTTTGGTTTCATAACAGCATTGACAATAGCTGCGACTCCCTCTATAATGCTAACGGTTTGTGAAACCATTAACGACTTCTGTGCTCATGAATGCGCCTGTCATCCGACTTTTTTCCCCTTCTGCCTGCTGAAAGGAGCCAACCCCCATGGAAACCCGCCGCCATCCCCTGGCATCTGATTTCGCACTTCTTGTATACATCGCTCTCGTTACAATCGCATGTCATCTGCTTGTTGCCGGCAACTATGGCTACTTTCTGGATGAATTGTACACCCTGGCCTGCAGCCGCAATGTCTCCCTGGCCTTTGTGGATATCCCCCCCATTGCCCCTGCCCTGCTTGCGCTGAACACCGCCTTGTTCGGTGATTCCCTCTTTGCCATTCACATTCTACCCTCCGTTTTCAGCGGAGCAATGGTGATACTGGTGGGTCTGATGGCAAAGGAACTGGGCGGGAAGCGATTGGCCATCCTCCTGGCTGGCACCGCAGCGGCCTTCGTCCCCGTATGGATGGCATTGGGCTCGCTTTACACCTACGATTTTCTGGATCAACTGACGCTTGTACTATTGTTTTATGCCATTATAAAGCTTTTGAAAACCGAAAACATGAAATGGTGGCTTGTGATCGGTACCATCGCCGGCGTCGGGCTGATGGTGAAGCCTTCCGAAATCTTCTTCCTCGCGGCCATGGCTCTGGGCCTTTTGCTCACCAGGCACCGCCGGATGTACCTCACAAAATGGCCCTGGCTGGGTGCGCTGACCGCCTTTTTTATCATCCTTCCGGCGATCATATGGCAGGCCTTCAACGGCTTCCCCATCGCGGAATACTGGCTCTCCTATTCCTCCATGAAAACAGTCCGTGTTGGCGCCTTGGAATTCATACTCATGCAGGTCATCGGCGTCAACCCCTTCCTGCTGCCCCTCTGGCTCGTTGGCCTATGGTACGTTTTGTTTCACAGGGAGGGCAGGCGCTACCGCCTGCTGGGCGTAATCTTTGGTATCCTATTCCTCATCTTTCTGGCCACAGGTGCCAAGATGTATATGCCCATTCCCGCTTATGCCGCACTGCTGGCAGGCGGGGCGCTGGCTGTCGAACGGTTTGCCCACAAAAAATGGCGCAAAGCGGTGGTGGCAGTCTTCCTTTGCCTTATCGTGGTGACCGGCGTCATGCAAGCGCCTAACTTCATGCCCATCCTGCCGGTTGACAGCCTGATCAACTACTATGACACTGTGGGAAGGTTCTTCGGGGCCAAGTCCATCAAACTGGACAACGGCGGGGCCATGGCGCTGCCCCAGTATTTTTACGACCGATTCGAATGGGACGTGCTGGTTCGCGATGTGGCGGCCGCCTACACCAGCCTTCCGGAGGAGCAGCGGAAAGAAACTGCCATCGTGACCCAGAACTATGGCTGGGCAGGTGCCATCGACCAGCTTGGCGGTGAATACGGCCTGCCCAAGGCCATGTGCGGCCAGCTTAACTATTACTTTTTCAGTCTGGATAACATTGCAAGCAAATCC
>JAEZLW010000220.1 GCA_023415145.1 Bacillota bacterium
CCCCCCCCGCCATTTCCGTGGTCGTGTTGTTCTTCCGTGAAGCTGTTCTATCGGATGGATGTGCCGAGATGGTCCCCTTTCCCTTACACTGCATCAAAATTGCCAATGAGAAAACACATTTCTGACACAAAATCCCTCTATAATCAAATGCAAAGCAAGAGATTGCTTAAACCCTTGGAAGGACGTCACAATCATGAAGGTAAAACACCATCGCAAACAATATGCTCTGTGGCATGCCCCTCTTAGGTGGTCTCCTTGCGTAATTCTCGTAAACATATGCGTCAAGAAATAATAGGAGCGTGATGCCCATGTCCATCAAAGCAAAAAAATCCAGGATCCTGCGCTCAGTAGTCCAATGGACAATGTTCTTCCTTGTTGCTGCGTTGGCCCTAATCAAATACCTTAAGGCACAAGGGGTCGCTATCTCGCTACCAGAGATGGCTCTGCACGCTGTTTGTCCCTTTGGCGGAGTGGTAACAGTATATGAATACATCACCACCGGGGGTCTGGTACCAAAGCTTCATACTTCTGCACTGATCCTGATGTCACTTGGGTTCGTGGTAGCCTTCCTGTTCGGTCCCATATTCTGCGGGTACTTCTGCCCCCTGGGTACTTGGCAAGAATGGATAGGAAAGCTAGGCCGGAAGCTGTTCGGGAAAAAGTTTAACCGCATGATACCACCAAAGGTTGATCGTTTCCTACGGTACTTGCGTTATATTGTGCTAGCAATGGTGGTTTGGAAGACTGCCTCTGCGGTAAAGCTGGTGTTCACAGATGTGGATCCCTACTATGCCTTGTTCAATTTCTATACTGGCGAGGCCGCGCTATCTGCCATGCTGGTCTTGGGTGTAGTTACGGTCCTTTCCCTATTTGTGGAGCGCCCTTGGTGCAAGTACCTATGCCCCTATGGAGCACTGCTTGGGTTGTTCAACCTTATCCGTGTTTTCCCCATCAGGCGGAGAGAGAAGTCTTGCATCCAATGCAAAAAATGCGATGCAGCTTGTCCGATGAATATACCCATATCCGCAACTGGCGCTATCCGGGATCATCAATGCATCACCTGCCATGAATGTATCAGTGGACTTGCCTGTCCGGTGGAGGACACTGTGGTTGTGGCGACTGTTAAGGAAGGAATAAAGGCATGAAGATCAAACCACAATACGCCGTTGCCATTTCCATCATTATTGTGGCTATAGGGATACTGAGCAGTTGGATGGTCGGCTGGTGGCAAACCGAATCGGACAAAACACCACCGCGTTTGGCAAACTCGGGTAAGACAAATGTGGAAGGTTCATATGATCCCGCAGGTATCAAGGGTTCCTTCACATTTGGGGAGATCAGTCGGCTTTTCGGGATCCCACTGAAGGACCTGGCCGATGCCTTTACAGTGGAAGAGACTAATGCCGAAGCGTTCAAGGTGAAGGAGTTGGAAACAATCTTCCCTGACAAAGACAGCGAAGTACGTACCTCCTCCGTCCGGCTATTCACCGCTTGGTACAAGGGTCTTCCTTATGAAATGAAGGAAGAGAGCTTTCTCCCTGGACCAGCCGTGGCGATCTTGCAAGAAAAGGCTATACTTGACCAAATGCAACAGTCCTATCTGGACACACATACATACAAGGTAGAATAATAATTTCACTAGAGCTGTAGGAAAGGCGGCGGGATTACTCTCCGCCGCCATATCCGTTTTCGTTATAGTCATCTTCCCGAGCATGGAGTTGTTCCAGCACATCCTTGAGCTTCTGTGGGATAGGCAAGCCAAGATGCGCTGCGTTCTCCAGCATCGATACGCCTTCATTGGAGCAATAGAAGAAAAGTACTGTGGTGCGAAGCGCACTGCCGTTGCCAATCAAATGCATGTCCACGATGTGTCCAACCCCCACCCATGATATCACCAGGTCATGGTTCACGGCCGTTCGAAGGTCCTCGTGTATTTACTCAATCGGAAGCGTTTTGCCCAATCCGCATATGTGAATGTTGTTATTCCGGCATCGAGCATCTTCTAGGATGTTTAACGCTATGCTTGTAAAAATGTGTCCATGCATTGGAAAAAGGCCTGTTCCCCTTGTCCTCCAGCAGTGATGAGGAAAAAGCCCAAGCCCTGTCACACTGGCAATCCAGCGCGGAGGGCTTTAGGCTTGGTCGGGAGTTGGCGGGAATTTTATGATTAGGAACGGAAAACCAACGAGCGGATTGCACTTTGGTAGGTCTCAGGGTCTTTGGAGAATTGCTTTATGCCCATCTCATGCGATAACGCAGCAATTGGAATTCGGTAGAGAATCAGAGTTTCTGGGCGGAATATCTCCAGCACGGGAACTTCATCCATACTATTTTTCACCACAGGAAGGAACAGCACCAGCCATTGAAAGGGGTTCGGGCAGTGATTATGGCTACCCGGTTCCGAGAAATGATTTTACTTTACATATGGATTATAGATAAGCTCCTTCGTTTCCGGGTCGCGGGAATAATGCTTCATGAAATCCCACGAAACGTTGGCTTGCTCCTGATACAGGCCGTGCGGCATAAAGTCGATCACGCTGAGCCCCAGCATCGGAATGCCATTGACGTTGTTGAGCATCCAGAGCTGATGTGCATATTCGTTGTTGAGGGTGGTCTTTACGTAGGAATCGGCCTTTGCGCCGAAGTACCGATATGTTTCAAAGTCAAACACGACAGGATCCATACCGTATATATCCCTCATTTTGGTAAAGATATATTGCAATGACGCATGGTGGTTTTCGTACGAGGACATTTCCCTGTCGTTTTTGATATCGCCGTTCAACGATGAAGACAGCATGAGCAATGGTACGTTACATGCTCGCAGCGCTACTTCCTGATCTTCAGTTGGCGCATAGGAAAGCGGGCTGCCCGGAACACCTGCGGCAAACAGACTCGGCTCGCCATATACGCTAAACAATGTAGCTCCGCCACCCATTGAGTAGCCGGTCACATACACACGGGAAGCATCAAGCGCCGGATATGTGTCAAGCATGTAATGAACGAGTACTGGCCATATGCTTGCGCCAATGGCGTAGATTTTCGCCGAAGCTCCGCATACTATGGCAATCCGCTCTTCGCCGCTCTTTACAAGCCAACCCATTTCATCAACACACTGCACGGGATCATCCCCGCCCCCGTGATTCACAAGTACGAGCGGTATTGAGCCTTCTGCGGCTGTGCCGTCCAGAACTTCATCAGGCAGGAACTCGTACCAGGTATCAAGGTAACAACCGCCAGTTACGGAGAATCCCCTTGACCCATCCTCGTTAAAGGAAAGGAAACCATCCTCGGTCTTGATGTCAATGAATGTATCTGCTTGTTTTTCAATAATATTGATGCCATCAGCCGTTCTGCCGTTGAGAATCGCATTCCGCTTCCCTAATGAGTACGGAGCCGAATCGAAGGTATAGCCGCCATAAAGCGTCGACGGGGAATTCAGACCGGGCAGGGTAACTCCCACACGCATTGCTTTGCACAAGAAGTTGTAATAAACGTCCATCATAAGCGAGGGACTGAGTTCCGCATAATTGACAACAAGCTTCTGTAGCGGCTGCGCTTGGTTGAAGTAGTACATTGCATCGCCGTCAAACCCTTCCGCGTCAATCTGGTTAGCCAACATGTACTTCTTTATCGCCAAATCGGTGGGATTGACAAGATACGTCGGCACGAACGAGGCCACCTGACGGATACGTTCCACAGTGCCGTTCACCAGCATCATTCCGGCTATGCGAGTGATATAGTCGAAGGAGGATGCGATATAGTTGTTAATGAAGGTCGAGCCTCCGTCGATACCGATCAGATAGCGATTGGTCACGCCGCCGTAATAGGCGTTATCCATACTATAGGTAGTAATCCCGTCAGTACTCGTTCGAGCACCAATGTTACACATTGCGGTTTGCAGCAGATAGAATGCATACTGATCTGCGACACTGAAGCCCGCAGCAGGATCGGCTGGTGTTACAAGCACGATGCTGCCGCACGCCTGATCGATAATATCCGTGAGACCCAGGGATACTAGATATGTTAAAGCGGCATCCTTGCTTTCGAATGCTTGGTCAGTATACACAAGCAGGTTTGTGTTCATTCTAGGTGCAGCGCTCAGCGGTGTGTACATTTTAGGCGATCGGTAAATATATGTTGTGCCTTGCGGATACGATTCCAAACAGGGATCTGGGGCATATACTCTTCCGGTTACTTCGCCAAGATACGCGGGACCGTTGACATGCGCCTCCTCAAGTGTTTCAAAGGTTGCCTCATTGCTGGAATGCTGCGTGTAGCTCCATGCAAAAGCAGGGCCAATAGTAGCAGCAAGGCAAAGAGTTAATAGAATACAAATCAACTTTTTCATGTTGTTCTCCTTTCCATATCGGTGTTCATAACGATGTTCAGTACTTCGCCGTACTCTTGATTTTGGCTTCATAGCATCGATGGTTTTAGGCTTTCTAGTTTTACTCACCTCTTTCTCACATGCCAAAGGCGATCAAAACAGTAGAATTTGAACATCAATCACTTCCTTTCTGTACATACCCGTCAGGAAATACTTCTCATCTTTATTTAGACGAATGTTGATGGAGTGTGCGGACATAATGATTTTCCCAGTGCTTTATTCACGATTTTAGTACTTTATAAAGTACCTGCGTCAGACCTCAAAATATGCAGAAAAGAAAAGAGGGCAATCAGTTAGTACTGACTGCCCCCTGATGTAGTATCAAGGATTATAGATCACTTCACCGGTGGAGAGGTTACGAGAATAATCTTTAACGAAATCCCAGAGGATGAACGCATACTCAGGATACAGCGCATGTATCATGCCTTTGACAAATGCAAAAGCAACGCGCGGCTCACCCTTGCTGTTTTTTAGATAGGTGGTAACCATTTCGAACTCATCGTTCACTGTGCTGGTTACACGCACATCCCCGCTAAAGCCGATGTGTGGATAGGTGTCAAAATCATAGGAGGTCAGATCGATGCCATTGTTTTTGGCCCAGTATGTTACCATCTTCTGCGACGCCTCATTCAGGTTGCCCTCCAAAGCATCCATACGGCGCACACCATCAAAGGAGGACAGGCCGAAAATGACAGGCAACGCTGTACGCTCAAAGTTTTCCGCCTGATCCTCTGGGATCGTGGTGGGAGAGCCGGACATGGGGGCAACAGCCGCAAACAGTTTCGGGTTATAGTAACCAACGGTGTATGTAGCGGCTCCGCCCATGGAGTAACCGGTAGCATAGATGCGGGAAGCATCCAGTGCAGGATAGGTTTTTAGCATGTAGTTTACCACAGCCGTCAGTGCCGGACCGCGAACTTCCCCAATCAACTGATGGTCAGGCGCAACCAGCGCAATGCGCTCCTTGCCCGCAAGCTCAAGTAGACCAAACTCCTCCACAAACACGCGGGCATCATCACCGCCTCCGTGATTGGCCAAGATCAGCGGAATCGTGCCGGCAGGAGCTGTGTTGTTCAACGCTTCCTCAGGCAGGTATTCGTACCACACGTCAATATACTCGCCGGCAGGAGTCACAGAACCATCCATTCCAGTTACATCCTTTGTGGTCTTGTACTCAGAGAAGTGATTGTCATCCCCTTGGTGTTTGATCAGATGGATGCCGTCAGCAGTCTTGCCATTGATGACGATGCTACGGTCACACAGGGAGTAGGGGGCTTCATCAAAGTTGTAGCCACTAAAAGGCGCGCCGCCGCTGTATATCGCCTGAGGAAGTACCGGAACACGCATGGCCTTGACGAACATGCCATAATACGCGGATTTGATCTGTGCAGCCAGGTTGAAATCCGCTGCGGTTTCCGTCACAACCTTGCGAAGCGGCCAAGCCTGGTTGTAGTAGGTGGTCAGACCGCCCTCGCGCCTGATGGCATCCACACGGTTGATTGCCTTGTATTTCTCGATGACATCCTCTTTGCTATTCACCAGATATACAGGTACAAAGATACTGGGTTTACGGATTTCCTGCATATCGCCGCCAATGAGCAGCGCACCGGCGATTCTGCCAACAAAATCAATCTCAGGTGAGAGATAATTGTTGAAGAAGGTCGCACCGCCATCAATGCCCACGAAGTATACATATCCGTAGCCCCCGAAGTACTCGGCATCGGAATAGCTCACAGCATTGCCCTGTGCGTCTTTACTGCCGTCTTTCTGGGCCAGCATGGCGGTTTGCAGCGCATAGTATGAAGCAACGTCAGTCCTGTCAAAAGCTTCGCCTTTGGGTGTGACCAGTACCACACTACCGATGGCCTCATCAATGATGTCAATCAAACCTGCATCCTTCAGGTAAGCGAACGCTTCGTCCTTGGTGGTAAAATGCTTGTCAACATACGCAATAATGTTAGTGTTCAGCCGTGCGGCGGCGCGGCCGGCATACTGATTTGCTGACCGGTATACGAAGGTGGTCCCATCAGGATACCCATCCAGTGCCGGATGACCCACAAAGGTCTTGGAGCCATTTTCTACAATACCTTGCACAACCGCGGGAGAGTTGGCGTGAGCCTCCTGAAGGGTCTCGAAAGTTGCTTGATTGCCGAGCTCGCCGGTGAATTTCAGGGCAAAGGCGTTTCCTGCCAATGAAATGGCAAGAGCAAAAACCAAAATCGTGGTGAGCAGCTTTTTCATGGGAATCTCCTTTCTTCATCCATCCATCTTGAAACCGAGAAAATTACGGCATGCCAATGGATTCTTGCAAAAGCAACCGCTGAGCCATTCACGAAAAAGTACGCTTTATACGCATCCTTCGTGAATGAGCATTCCTGTTGCTTGGAGCTTTATTTGACATAGGGATTGTATTCTACCATGCCGGTCTCCTGATTGCGCGCATAGTGTTTCGCGAAATCCCATGCAATCTTGGCATACTCAGGATAGAGGGCATGGATCAGCTTTTCGGTGTAGCTCAAAGCGACCATGGGTATACCGCTATCATTGTTCAGGTACCAGCGGGTATTTTTATACTCGTTATTGAGTGTTTCCGTGACAACCAGGTCGGATTTGAAGCCGGCAATGGGATAGGCGGTAAAGTCGAATGCGTCAATGGTCATCATGCCGTTGTACCCCAGAAACAGGTTCAGCTGCGTCTGATACCCCATAGCGATGTTACCGTTGGCCTGATCGAACGCACCGCCAAGATCAAATGCTGAGGTGGTAAACATGATAGGAAGGTCGACTTTTTCAAACTGAGCTGCCTGCTCCGGTGTAGCAGTGTACCCGGATGATGCCATAGGTATTGCGGCTGCAAACAAGGACGGATCACCGTTTATTGCCCGAAGCGTAGCCCCGCCGCCCATGGAATAGCCCGTCACATATACACGGGAGGGGTTCAGGGATGGATACGTTTGAAGCATGTGTTTTACGATTCTGGGCAGAGCGTCGCACAGGATACCTTCAATGACTTTGTCGCTTAGCCTGATAGAACCAAGATATTGATGCTCCGGCGCGACCATTGCAAAGCGCTCATCCCCTGCCAGGTCCAGCAGGCCGATCTCATCCACAAATACCCGGGGATCGTCACCACCGCCATGCATGGCAAGAATTAGCGGAACCGTACCCGCAGCAGCCATACCATTCAGAACCTCGTCAGGCAAATACTCAAACCATGTCTGCAAGTATTCACCTTTCTCCGTAACCAGGTCGCTGAATATTTCTTCCGTGTGGCGGATCACATGGATTCCGTCTGCTGTCACGCCATTGATAACCGCATTCCTGTCGCAAAGCGAATATGGCGCTTCGTCAAAATTATAGCCCTGATAAGGCGTTGATGCACTGTATAAACCCTGCTTGATAACAGGTACACGCATTGCCTTGATGAACATGTTGTAATAAGCATCCTTGATGTATTTGGCGGCATCCGCATTTTCATCGTTTGCTACAACAACCTTCTGAAGCGGGAGCGCCTGGTGAAAGTAGGTTTCGAGATTGTCATCATACATGTATGCATTTGTGTGATTGGCAGCCTTGTACTTTTCTATCACCGCGCCAGTCGCATTGACCAGATAGACCGGAACCAATGATGCTACGTCACGGAAAGCATCCATCTTTCCGTCTATGAGCAGCATGCCGGCAATGCGGCTTACGTAATCCATCGTACCGGCAACATAATTGTTGAGGAATGTCGCACCACCATCTATCCCTACGACATAGGTATAGCCGTAACCGCCAAAGTATTCTGCATCAGAGTAGTATGTCGTGACATCTCCGGCTTTTTCTGATGCCTTTTGAGCAAGCATTGCCGTTTGTAGCGCGTAGTAGTATTTTTGGTCGCTGGCTGTGAAGCCGGTTTCGGGATTGGAGGGAGTGACTAGAACAACGCTGCCGATGGCCTCATCTATGATTTCGATCAAGCCCAAACCTTTAAGGTAGGTCAGGGCATCATCCTTGTTGTTGAAGGATTTGTCTGAGAAAAGGAGGATATCCGTATTCAACCTGGCCGCCGCTCTGCCGCCGAACAGATTGGGCGACCGGTAAATATACGTGGTTCCTTGCGGATACCCGTCCAGCACGGGATGGGATTTGAATGCCTTGCCGGCATTGGTTTCAAGGTTGGCGACAGCCGCTGGGCTACTTGCACGCGCTTCTTCCAACGTTTCGAAGGTGGCGCCGTTTCCTTGACTGCCGGAGTAGTTTAACGCAAAAGCGCTGGATGTGAACAAAATGCTTGCCAGAAGCGTAATGGTAACCATCAGGCACAGCTGCTTTTTCATCACGTTGCCATGCTCCTTTCATTTCTCGAAATTAACAGACAGAACAAAATGATATGAGGACTGGCATATAGGCCTATCCCCATGGGGAGATTCAGGTATAATAGATTTTTGATTTTTCAAACAGGGAAAGACATTAAGGCCATGAACCGCATTTTGTTGGTATGAATTTGCTTTTCACATTATCCTCCTTCCAAAAATTTGCATCAGTTAGGCCATGAACATCATCTTACAATGAGTCACTATAGGGTTTGTCTACAAAGAATATGGATAATGCTGGTTGTAACAAGAGTATACAGAGATCATTGATGGTCAACAGTTTGCAAAATTGCATACTTAACATCATGGAAACACCGCACGCCATTGGGAATGACAATGAAATATATATACTTTTCGAGCAAAGACTAAAATCCATTCCGTTATGTAACATTATAGAAAAATGAATAAGGCAAGTAAAGGCATTGGTTTCCGATTTTAGTTAAAAATATTATCTGTTTTTAACAATATTATATGTGATTTTTCGACATTTATATACATATTTCCATGATTATGACTGTTTCCGCGCTGCAGGAGTACCATACCGCAGACGCATTCAAGCCATCCATTGGCACCTTGATGATAGGGGTTTTGATATGGTACATGCACTTGGATCCTCGCAGATCGGGTCATCCATCCAGATGCGGCTCGCTTAATGGTCCCATATTCATGTTGTCATTCTATTTATAGATGAGACAACTGAACAGAATATGGCTAGCGTCAATATCGTAGTTTACTAAATTCGCGTTGTTATGCAAATTATGAGTTAATATATAGAATTGTAGATTTCTCCAATTTGTTGACATCCGGTATTTTCAAAAGAAACTTAACCAGTCTAGTAAATTTATGTATTTCATGAATGAGCATGACCATTTACAATATACGGTAGTTGTGGAAGTTAGACAATTGCGTTGACGGTAGCATTCCGGGAAAGGAGGGCTTTGGCGGAATGCAAAATGCTTTTGCTGATCAATACTTATTTTGAATGGAGGTGTTCCCGTGAAAAAACTGTTTTGCATGGCGGCAATTCTTTGCCTGTGCCTGACATCAATTACCTGTTTTGCCCAGGTGCAGTACTCTGATAACCCTTCGACCTTTGAAACATTCGAAGAAGCAAGTGTGAATGGCCCCACAACAATGACTGCGGAACTTGGCGGTGCTTACTGCTCCAACCCTTGCTTGGCTGAGTATCCGGCCGGCACCACCTACATCTACCGTTCTGCTGCCCGTTGGTCTGCCAGCAGCGCTGGCTATCGCAAGAACACCGTACTTCAAGTTTACACCGACACCAGGTTTGAAACCAAGGAAGATGCGCAGGCTTACCTTAAGTCCCTGGGCCTTATTGATATCATTGAAGAACCCAAGGGCAGCATCATCCTGGTGAACCCCGTCGGGAATGTATTTGATAAGGCTGACGCCCGCGCCTACTACCTCATGCAGGCTGCTTCCTGCAACCTGGGCGGCTCCGTGACTATCGGTGAAAACAGACTTACCTGCGCTGAAGGTGCTTACTACGGCGGCACCACCTATCGCTATGTCATCGGTATTGATGGCGGTGCGACCTTCATCAACAACTTCATCGCCCCCACATTTGACGATGTGACCCGCATTGCGGGCATGATTCTCATTGGTGGAAAGATGGATCGCATCCATGACGTGGCCGGCATCGTGCCGGTTTACATGGTGAATCCTTCCGATACGGCTCTTAACAAGTATAAGGAAGTCAACGAGGCCAACCGTTACGGATACGTGAAGGACGTTGACTACTACTACAATCAGGATCTGCCACTCCAGAAAATTCTCGTGAAAAACACGAAGACGGTTGACCTGGCTGCTGAAATCAACTATGGCTATTACAACCTGCTGATCAAGTCCATGCGCGTGCCTGTTGTCCTGCCAGGTCTGCATACCTATTCTCAGGACTTCACCACCGTCAATTGGAATTCTGCACCCTACTCTTTGGGCGAGCGCAATGCCTTCTTCGGTTACAAGACCGCTGATGGTCTGGTAATCGAGGAATTCAAGGGACAAGAAACCTTCAAGGATTACTGCGTCCCTGAAGGTACCATGGGCCTCTTCGGCAGACCTGCACAGGTTGGCGCCTATATCGATACTTGGTACGAAGTGGTGCCTGAAGAAGTCAAGAATGGCACTGCTCCCGCGCATTCTGTGCCCATGTGGCTGATGCTGCACGGCGGCGGCGACGATCCCCTGCAGTTCCTGGATGAAATGGGCTTCATGGTACTGGCCGGCCAAGAGCGTTTTGCTATGATCGCTCCTATCCATGGCGCTATGTTCACCGTAGGCGACGATGTTCTGCCGGCTGTCGTTGACTATTTCCTGAAGAAGTATCCTGCGTTGGATCCAAGCCGTGTGTATGTCACAGGTTACTCCATGGGCGGCGGAGCTACGCTTCATGCCATCAACGGCAATGCCAAGCTCTTTGCAGCTGCCTGCCCCAACGCTGCTGCCATCTTTAACACGGAAGATGAAGTTGTGAAAACCGACGACCTTGATATGCCGATTCTCTTCACCACCGCAACCTATGACTTCTGCGGTTTCGGCGGCGTCTCTGGCTTTGCTGCGACTCCGATAGCTGATGATCCTTACGATCCCGAGCACATCAACAAATCCTATCAGAACCGCATCAATGACTATCTGACTCTTAACGGCATGAAGAACATCGTCTACGACTTTGAAACCTATCCCATGGCCGGCTTCCGCGCCGATGAGTACTTCGAGAAGTTCCTGAACAACGAGTACATGAACCGCACCTGGCTCCTGTATAACAAAGACGGCGTGCCCATGGTCGGCCTGAACATCACTGATTACCTCCCCCATGGCCTGTATCAGGAATTCGGCCGCATCTGCTGGGATTATGCCAAGCACTTTAGCCGCAACCTGGAAACCGGTGAAGTTGTTTACAATCCCTACGTCAAGTAATCACATCTATGCGAATAGCAAACTCCAAAGCCCGGAACATTTATCGCAAAGGGGAGCTTCAGCTCCTCTTTGTTGTTTCCATTTACTGACTTTTGGGGCGATATAAAGCGATCTTGGCTGTGAAAGTTGTTTGATCAACGATGAGGCTGCTGATGATCAGCATATTTACTTTTGCGTCATGAGATAGCCAAGATGCTTTGCATAAAGTGACTTGGCAATTACCGTCAGCCTACCGTTGATATAAGCAGCAAATATGATACCGGGGTTTCCCCGGGCACTTTCAAGGCCCGATTTTGGTATGCCCGCTATCATGGATGCAAAAGAGTTCACTCGAGTCGATTTTACACCATAGTGCGTAAGGTGGCATAAAGATTGGTGCCTTTATCTCCGTCAGCAACCGGAAAAACATTGATAGCATTAAGGTATTTCATGTGGGTTGAAACTGCCTTTGCACCGGCAGTAAACCATTTGAATAGATCCAGGCCATTTGTCTTTTGTAAACCCATCTGATATTCCATACTTTATCCTCCACCTGGCTTCTTGTGTTTTCAATAGACATAATGTGTTTTTTTCCTACATCTTTACATACCATGATCGATAAGATCGAAACTAATTCCCTACGCAGAACATTGTTACAAGATCAAGATGTTCGTACCGTAGATTCTCTTTTGTGGTAGTGGTTGTCTGATTGATTATCGTAGCGCGTTTTTTTTACTAAAAAAGAAATCCCGCCCAAAATATCAGGACGGAATCTCCTTAGGTTATTCTTGGCAGTTTGATGGAGGAATGCTTTTTAGCAAAAGCTCCCCCTGCGCCTTATAACAAAAAAATATGAGAACAGGATTCGTTTGACAATGAAAGAATGTGCCAAAGCGGTGAGATGTTTTTGTACGGGTCATTACCATTCATTATACTGCTCTTTCGCTTTTTTTAAGTGGCAGCAGGCAGCGTCCGTTCATTACGAAAACACCGAATGCGATTACAACATACAAGACTGCTATGATCATCGCAGTGGTCATGACTGAAGGGAACTGTCCTGTGAATTTGCCTGTTGCCTGATGTTCCTGCCAGATGCCATAATACGCCCATGCCAGGGGGAGGGTAAGCGATGCGTTACGTAACCGCATCTGAATGAGGAGGGAGAGCAGCAGCGCAACTATAAGTATCATCGTCGCCCAGGTGTCCGGGCTAAAGCCAAATCCATCCCACTTAAGCTGGACCAGGAAGGCCGACACGTTTACCACAGTTGCGACAATCAGCCAGCCGTTATACAACCCGAACGCCAATGCGTTCACCTTTTGCCCGATTCCCTCCGGTGCTTTCAGCCGCCCATTTAGAACAGCCAGGCTAATGACCAGAAGGAGTATGAGTAACGTAGAGACGCCAATCCACTTATAGGAGAAGGTGATAATCCACAGGATATTAGCAATGTTTGACACCCAGAAGGGCAAGCTGATTGTATCAATGAGTTTGGCGGTTCTTTCCTCCCTGTGCTTGACGATCATGAAAATAAGCGAGATAAGCAACAGTGTATAGATGACCCCCCAAATGCTGAATGTGGAAGGACTGGGGGTAATCAGTGTGGGATAGGCATCTGATACTTCCTTTTGGGACATGTTGTTGATGAACCCGAATGCTCCTAGGGCGTTGATGCTGATCATAAGTAAAAAAAGTCCGAAGCTCAGCCATGCTTTAGCTTTGCTATTCATTTTTCAATACCTCCTCATTTTTGTTCTATTGTCTTTCATTTTACCACAGATCTCCTCAGGTGAAACTGGCTGGCATCATCTTCATCCTTCTTGTGCCTACAGGAAAATCACATTATATGGATGCAAGTAAAATTGCCTGGCTTATCTTAAAAAACAATTCAAGATTTGTACGCGGAGATCTTGTCGGGTGCTCAAGGTAAACCGGGCGGTTTTTCGGAGGCGGCATGCCGCCTTTGGCGGTGGCGGCAATAAGCCTCCGGCTCAGAGAATCTGAAAATGACTACCGATAAGCCAGGTTGTGCTGTTTTAATGAGACTGGATTAACACCTTTTTATGCGCCTGGAGAGGCCTGGATCCCCTTGGTTTTTGATGTTTTTGCATCACTTTTTCTCTTTTGGACTCTTTTTTGAGAGACACTCAATACGTAACCGACTCACTTGTTATTGGTCCAGTTCCCTGGAGGCAGGTCACCCCAGCAACCTAGAAATGACCTTTGCCACCACGCCACGCCCCTGGCCTTTAGGTTGCTGGCAAAAGAATGCCGCAATGCGTGAAGACCACGGTGCTCCACGCCGGCCGCTTCGCAGGCGTTTTCCATTGTCGTCAGTAAATGTCGGTAACTGACATGCTCCCCAATCTGGG
The DNA here is from genome assembly GCA_023415145.1 of Bacillota bacterium. Classification (GTDB taxonomy): domain Bacteria; phylum Bacillota; class Clostridia; order Christensenellales; family Aristaeellaceae; genus JAEWAH01. The sequence continues at coordinate 14,034 of JAEZLW010000220.1, forward strand.
TGGTAAACACATAGGGGCAACCCTTAACCTGCTGCATTTTTAGGTACCGAACCGCCTCCATAGCCTTACTGTTCAGAGAGATGGTCCGTTTGCCGGATTCTGTTTTCGTAGCCCCCTGAACAACATTCCTACATCCACCCGGACCACGTTGTTATAATCCCAAGATAAATAGAATGCCAAACAAATATTATAAGGTAGACCGATATCAAACAATAAGTGTATTAGAACATCTTCCATCACACCGGCAAGATCCTTCTTTATCCTAGAATCCAAAAATATTACACTATATTCAGAAATTAACACATTCATTTCCAGTAAATAAAAGCATATACTATTTCTAACAAGACATGTAGAACATGTCGATCATCGAATGGAGGTAATCCCTCATGAAAAAACTGGTGGCTCTGGTACTGTGCGTTCTGATGCTAGCCGGTTTGGCCGCAACAGCATGCGCCGAAACGCTGACCGTCGCCTTCTCGCAGATCGGCCAGGAATCTGATTGGCGCACCGCCAATACAGATGACCTCTGCAATGGCATCAAGGCCGAAGGCTGGAACCTGGTGTATGATGACGCCCAGCAGAGGCAGGAGAATCAGATTAAAGCTCTGCGCAATTTCATCTCCCAGGGTGTTGACTACATCCTCTTCACCGGCGTTGTGACCACCGGTTGGGATGAGGTCCTCAAGGAAGTCAACGAGGCCGAGATCCCCCTGATTCTGGTCGACCGCATGCCGGACTGCGCCGACAAGATCGAGTATGCTGCCGCATTTGGCGGTGACTTCACAGAGGAAGGCCGCAGGATGGGCTTCTGGGCCGGCAACTACCTCAAGAGCATTGGCCGCGGCGATGAACAGATCAATGCCGTCATTCTTGAAGGCACGACCGGCGCTACTGCGGCTACCGAGCGCACCAACGGCATTCAAGAAGCTCTGGTGAGCTTCCCGAACATCAAGGTTGTAGCCTCCCAGACCGGCAACTTTACCCGTGCGGAGGGCCAGGCTGTTATGGAGAGCTTCCTAAAATCCCAGCCGGACATCGATCTGCTGTTCGCTGAGAACGACGACATGGGGCTTGGCGCTATCGCCGCAATCAAGGCAGCCGGCAAGGTCCCGGGCAAGGACATCATCGTTGTGGGCTGTGACGCCGTGAAGACCGCGTTTGAAGCAATCGTTGCTGGCGAAATGAACGCCACCATCGAGTGCACGCCGCTCTACTCCAAGTTTGTTATTTCCTGCATCAAAGACCTGGAGGCAGGCAAGACCTTCGGCAGGGAAGTGCTGCATCCCGAAGAGTTCGTATATGACACCACCGGCGGCATCGCCTACACCGCGGATGGCAGCAAGCTGTCTTACAATGCTGCCGATGCCCTGGCTGACCGCAAGTATTGATTACAGGCTTTGGCCTTATGTGAAACGGGCCATGACGGATGAGGGCCGGTGCCCTCATCCGTCCTTCGCATATAAAGGCGGACGTATCGTGGATTGAGGGGATGATGTATTGCAGGACAATGTTCTGGAAATGAGGGGCATATCGATCCAGTTTCCGGGCGTTAAAGCACTGGATAACGTGGACTTTTCGCTAAAAAAGGGCGAGGTACATGCGCTTTTGGGTGAAAACGGCGCAGGCAAGTCCACGCTAATCAAATGCCTTACCGGTGTCCACCATATGGACACGGGCACGATCGTGCTGGATGGCAAGGCAATCCGGCCAACAACCCCGCAGGCTGCCATCCCAATGGGCATTTCAACAGTATTCCAGGAGATAAACCTGTGCCCCAGCCTGACGGTAGCCGAGAACATTTTCATCGGACGCCAACCGATGAAGCATATGCAGATAAACTGGAAGTTGATCAACCGGCGTGCTCAAGAGCTTATGGAGCAAATGGGCATGTCCATTGATGTGACACGGCCGCTGTCTTACTATTCCATTGCGATTCAACAGATGGCCTCCATTGCCAGGGCGGTCGATATCAAGGCCAAGGTGCTGATCTTGGATGAACCGACCTCTTCCCTGGACGAGCATGAGGTGACACGGTTGTTCAAGGTCATGCGTAACCTGAAAGCCGATGGATTGGGCATTATCTTCATCACGCACTTTCTTGATCAGGTATTTGAGATATCCGACAGGATCACCGTATTGCGCAATGGCCGCTTGGTGGGCGAGTATCCTACGCAAGATATCACCAAGCTTGATCTTGTGACATACATGATCGGAAAAGACATCAATGAAATTTTCAATCTCAAGCGCGCCGAGCAAAAGCCTGGAGCTCCGACGGCACTGGAAGCAGATCATATTGGCATACCCGGCAAGATCGAAGATATTTCGCTATCAGTCAAAAAGGGTGAACTGGTAGGGTTTGCGGGCCTTTTAGGCTCTGGCCGTACCGAAACCGCTGAGATGCTCTTTGGCGTAACGCGCCCGCAGCATGGCACAGTCAAGTTGGGCGACAAGACGATAGCCATCAAGACGCCGCTTGATGCCATCAACCACAAGCTCGCATTTTGCCCCGAGGACCGCAAGCGCGACGGGATTATTGGCGATCTTTCGATTCGTGAGAACATATACATTGCGGTTCAGGCCAAGCGCGGCTTTATGAAGCCCATGCCCATCAAGGAGCAGCAAGCGCTGGCCGATAAATACATTCGCCTTCTTTCCATCTCAACTCCCGAAGCCGAAAAAAAGGTCAGTGAACTGTCGGGCGGCAATCAGCAAAAGGTCATACTGGCGCGCTGGATGGCGACAGAGCCGGACGTGCTGATACTTGATGAGCCGACGCGCGGTATTGACGTGGGCGCAAAAGCCGAAATTCAGCGCCTGATGCTTGAAATGTGCGAAAAGGATATGGCTGTGATTTTCATCAGTTCAGAACTGGATGAAATCATACGCTGCGCTAACCGCATAATCGTCATGCGCGACGGTGAAAAGGCCGGGGAACTGAACGGCGAATACTGCCAGCAATCGGATATCCTCGCCATCATCGCCAATGAAGCCGCGGAGGTGAGTGTATGAAACATAAATGGGATTGGGATGGCATCGTCCGATCCAAAATATTCTGGGCGATTGTTGCGGAAGCACTAATCCTTCTGATCAGCGTGATCCTCCGGCCGGATTTTATGAAAATCGAGTACAATCAGACAACAGGTATGCTATACGGCGTCCCTATCGATATCCTGAACCGCTCGGCGGAGATTGTCATCATCGGCATGGGTATGACGCTGGTCATCGCTCTTGGCGGTACAGACCTTTCTGTCGGTGCGCTGGTTGCGGTATCCGGTGCGATGGCACTCAAATTTCTGCGCTGGGACGTATTGCAGTATCCGACGCCCGGTGATTATTCCATTATGCCTTTCTACTTGGTCATACTGGTGCCGCTGGCCGTATGCACCATCATGGGCGCTTTCAACGGACTGCTGATTTCCAGGCTGGGCATGCAGCCCATTATCGCAACATTGATCCTGATGGTCGCGGGCCGGGGCATTGCACAGATCACCACCAACGGCAAGCAGTATACGACCATGTACACACCTTTTCAGTTCATTGGCCAGGGAAAGATTCTGTGGCTGCCAACGCCAATCATAATCGCCGTCGTCGTGGTTCTCTGCATAGCGCTGTTTACGCGCAAAACTTCCTTTGGCATGTTTGTTGAATCCGTTGGCATCAACCCAAGCGCCAGTCGCGTATCCGGTCTTAATTCCGGCCGTATCATCCTGGT
>JAEZLW010000003.1 GCA_023415145.1 Bacillota bacterium
CCCACGGGAGACACGGGTCCCACGGGTGACACCGGTCCCACAGGCCCGACAGGCGACACCGGCCCCACTGGTGACACAGGTCCCACCGGCGACACAGGTCCCACGGGTGACACAGGCCCCACCGGCGACACAGGTCCCACCGGACCCACCGGTCCAACAGGTCCTACAGGTGACACTGGACCAGCCGGTTCACCGGAATTGTTTTTCAACGCTGCTACCGGAGCAATTGCGGTGTTTCCGCCGTCGGCGGAAGTAGCGGTTATCACGCAAAACGTGCCTGTTACGATTGGTGATGATGTAAAGGCTGACTTTGCTCTGGGCTTTGAATTTGTGAATACCGCAAACTACTCGATCACCGCAGAATTCCGCCTTTATAGGGATGCCACTCTCATTCACACAAGGATCTTGAACCGGTCTGGTGCAGGCGCCGGAACCAACAGGGTTCCATTCTGCGATACCCATGTGGATACCGCTGTCGCCAATACGACCAGCCTATATGAAGTCAGGGTCATCGTAACGGCGGAAACCAATATCACAAGCGCGACAGCCAACAATCCGGATTTGAACCTGATCGTTTTCTAAGCGTTTCAACACTGATTGCGTTCAGGATGGGGAAAGCCACAATCAACCGTGAGTCTGCCGGGGACGCATCAGGCTTGACTGCGTCCCCGGCGGTATCCTCAGGCAAGGCCATCATGATCAGCCGAATGATATCGCGATAATCCACTGCAAATGTTGCTGGTATCTTTCTGGCAGCATAACTCTGTCGCAGACATTGGCTGAAGCTGGATCATTTCTTTTTGGGCATGAAGGTTTCGAACAAATTGCCGATAAGCAGAAGCCAAATTGCTCGATTCGACATAGGATACACTGGAGTGGTCATGTACCCTTGTGCTGTTTGGAAAACGCGATGACCATGTGTAAAAAAGCCGGACACTCCTTTGCTATAGCACTTCACATCAGATCATGATTCAATAACTGCAAAGGATATACTGAAATATAGGGGGATGAAAATGAGCAACATTGCTTTGCAAATAGAACGCACTCTTGCCGGTTCGGTAGCAGCTGGGAGTAACGTAATTTTTGATTCAACCGTTTACTCCTCTGGGAATATCAGCTACAACAGCCTCACGGGCGTAATCACCTTCAATGAAGCGGGGCGCTATGTGCTTGACTGGTGGGTGGCGACGCAATCAACGCCAACCACCGGTGGCGTCACTTTTGCCTTGTCCTCATCCCAGGGGGATTTCCTGGAAGGCAGCGCTCCGATCAAGTTTACTGAAATCGTGGGGATAGGGATTATTGACGTTGTGGAGGCCCCTGTAACCGTATCGTTGGTAAATGCAGGTGCTGCCACAGTGTATTATTCGACAACTGTTCCTGTGACCGCGACGCTTGTGGTGGTGGAAGATGATCTTGCCGGTCCCACAGGCCCCACAGGCGATACAGGTCCTACAGGTCCCACCGGCCCCACGGGTCCCACCGGCCCCACGGGTCCCACGGCAGCAGTCATTGATGTACAACCGATATCAAAAAAATGAAAGTGGCCAGGCTGATCTGGTTTCGCAGGTGCTTTGCTCCGCAAGTTCCAGGATTCGATCAAGTTCATCTGCAAATCTGAACGCTATGGTGATTTCCTTATTCTCATGGACAATTATCATATCGATCAGTTCAGCCAGTATGCCGCGATCAAGCTTTTGTACATTTTGGTATTTACAAATCTCCTTGAACAAGGCGTTTTCAGAACTCACACTGGCGCTCATGCTGCGTTGTTCTTCTTCAAGATTCATAATGGCAGAATTCAGTTGCATGATTTGCCCCTCGTATTTCACCTTCATATGCCTGTATTCTTCACGGGTAATCTCACCGGATTTCCAGTCTGCATAGAGGCTTTCTGAGGCAGTACGTGCTTTCTTAAGCTCCCGGCATTTATCGCTGAGCATTTTTTCCATGTGCTTGGATGGAGTTTCTGCCACTGGAGTTGAATTGATTTCATCAACCAAATCAGCAAGGGATTCCAGAAAAGCAATTTGCGCTTGTAAGCATGCCAGCACAGCCGTTTCCAATTGGTCTGCCCGAATGGAGTGACGAGTACACTTTGTCTTTGATTTTTCCAAATGCGTGCGGCAGGCATAATAGACATGTCCTTTTGCACTTCTTCTTTGCATGGCCTTATCACAATCCGCGCAGCGGAGAAAACCTGCAAACAGGTATACATTGTGCGTCTTGTTTGGGGTTCGGGTATCGCGCTGCAATATGCGCTCAAGCGTATCGTATTCTTCTTTGCTGAATGTCGGCTCATGCGTATTTTCAACGTAGAACCATTCATCCTTCGGTACGGCTACTTTGTCATGCACTTTGTAACTTACAATGCGCTGCCTGCCTTGTACCATGTGTCCTAGATTGACCTTGTCCAGAAGCATCCGCTTTACTGTGCTTCCCGTCCATAAACCGTCGTTATCCCTGACATTCGGATTGTGATAATGAAAGCCCTTGCTGCGCTTATAGGCCGTAGGATTGAGAACTCCAAGGTCATTGAGTTTTTTTGCAACACCACTCAAGCTCATGCCATCCCGGACAATCCATGTCATCATATCTTTTTTTACAAGAACAATGTCCGGATCCAGGATCAGGTGGTTTTTGTCTGAAGGGTCTTTCAAGTAGCCATAAGGGGGAAACGCACCGATAAATTCCCCTTTTCTGCGCTTGGTGTTGAACGTGCGACGTACGTCGCTGGATGTTCTGCCAGCGAAGCGGTCATTCATCAGCCCTGTAATGGGTACCTCCAGGCCGGTGATGGCCTCCGGGTTTGTGAAAGTGTCAATCTTGGGGTCGCCGGTGGATATGAAGCGAACGTTTCTCTGTGGGAAGTAGTATTCCAGATAATAGCCCTGGTCCGAATAGTTTCGAAACGCCCGGGCCAAGGTTTTGCATAGCATGCAATTCACCTTGCCCTGCTCTATATCCTTGATCATTCGCATAAACTCCGCACGTGTATCATCCGTGCCGGTTAAGCCGTCATCCGTGTAAAAATCGACAATGGTATACCGGCCATCAAAACATGATTCCAAATACTCGGTCAGTATCTTTTTCTGGTTGATTACACTTTCGCTTTCTTCATTGCTATCCTCCCTGGACAACCGGATATAAACAGCAATGCGCCACACGGTTTGGCTGTCCATCTTTGTTCCAACGCGGAATGCTTCATTTTTTCCTTTCTTTACGCGTGCCATATGTCCTCCAGACCTTCCATCATCACACTGTCAGGGTGATCTGAAACACCGGTCAGTCAAGCCTTTTTGTCATCTTAACCGCTCTTTTTGCACATGATTATATAGGCCTTCATAGCATCTTTGAGGGTCCGGCCATCTGACGAAAAGCAAACATTAACTGAAATGTCCCCGCATTTAAAGCAATATGGATTCTTGACCTGGCGCAGATATTGCTCGGCTCTCTTGCTGACAGGTATTGCATGATCTATGTATACTCCCAAGATATCAACCCTTTCATCAGAGGGTATTTTCGTATTTTTTAAGTGCAGTAATTTTTCGGCAGGCAGAATAAATACCCCCTTGCATCAAGATGTCATATCATCATATGCGCTGCTGCCGTGCTTATGAAGAGGCGAAGAGAAGCCAACATCTGTTATCCAGCCAGAGGACAAAAGCAAAAAGCGCGGCAATCCCGCGCTTTTCGTTTGGCCTTCTATGAATTGGCCCTACTCAATACGGACCGATTCGAATGTTGTTTGACCTTTGCCACGATATGATTTATACAGAGATTGCTAAGGAAACGAATTCAACAGTGTGTTCTTGGCAGACCACCGTCACGCCTATCCTGCATCAGCCTGGGCAAAGGCATACCGGTGATACCATATACTCAAAATCAGAAAAAACAGCGCTTCCGCCCGGTTGTTTGGTAGCATAGCAAAACAAGCCTATCCGGCAGCCCATAAAATGGTCCAGCCGATACACCAATGCATGCGGTTTGCCAACCGGCAGCCAGCATTCCTGATTCAGGTAAAAGAACGATACACTGTCAGCCATGTCATCAAAACGAAAGCAGGCTTTTATTTTCACCAGGTGCTGGTCATGTTTGATGCGCACGCGTTCACAGACAGGTTCCGTGGAGGAAAAGATGTTATGGGATGCCGCTTCTCTGGAAATGAACGAAAGATATAAGCCGTCTGTATCATGTGTAACTGCCAGTTGGCAAAAACAGCCTTGTAATGCGCATAGGCCGGCATAATCGCCAATATGCATTTGGGAAGCGTCTACTGTTACTGTTGCTTGGCATTCGGGACCGAAGGTGCGTTGAGTCAGGATATTCACTGCCTGCTCCAAACAGGAAACTGTACGGTCGGTCATCATGCGCAAACCGTTTTCCGTCACACTCCAAAGGGAATTGTACGATTCATGATTCCACTGCCAATAAGGACTCAAAGGCATTTTTCGCAGCGTATCGGATGCGTGGAGCGGTTTGTGTGAATGCTTAAGGCTTGGGCTGTCAACTGCAAATTGCTCGGGAATATTTGCGACAGAGGGGAAACCGTTCTTCCATGTCATCGGAACAAGAACGGGAGAGCGTCCAACGGCGCCATGGTCCTGAAACAGCATCAGATACCAATGCCCTTGCGGCGTATCGACAAGGGCGCCTTGGGCAATGCCCATGTTATGGAAACCAAGGTCATCATCCACAATGGTCTTGCCGGTGAATGCACTTGTCAGCGAATCCGCCATATAACATACTTCCGTGCGGCGGGCATATCCGTCGTTGGGCCAATGGATGCAGAACAGATAGTACTTACCGTCAATTTTGTAAAAATGAGTACCTTCAAAACATACGCGTACATCGCCTGTGTCTGTAATGGCTACCCGCTGAAGACCGCCTTCCTTTGGCCCGGAAAGGTCGCTTTCCAACTCGGTGATTCGGATTTCTTTGTACCCGTGGGCAATGT
>JAEZLW010000181.1 GCA_023415145.1 Bacillota bacterium
TGCCAGCCGCCTATGCAGCGTACATCCTGTTTCAGGATCTGAACCAGCTTGTCAAACGCGCCAACCAGCTCAGGATGCATACGGTTCTCCTTCTCCATTTGTATTGAGCATAAAACGAATTATAGCATAGATATTCCACGTTCGCTATTGCAAATGAAGATGAACGCCTGCATCATAATGTTTCCGGCAGCCAACAGTCGTCCGGCAGCAAGGGCAGTGACAATATTCTGCCGCATTTTTTAGGATCCTTCGCCTCGTGATATTTCAACAGCATTTCTCCGTTTGCAGCCAAACCGATAATCTCCAGCTTGCCCTCCGGATGGGACAAGCAGTACTTAAAGGATTTGCCCATGCCGCTTTGATGGGCTTTGGCCGATTCCACGATCTCAATGCCCGTCATAAGCGGGACTTGAAATTGGTTCTTGACCCCTTTGACAGGGCGGCATTGGAACACATAATAAGGCAGGCAGCCTATTGCTGTCAGACCCCTGAAAAGCTCGGAAAGAACGGCAGCATCGTCATTGACGCCTCTTAATAAAACCGTCTGGTTCCTGACAACACAGCCCGCATGAAGCAAGGCCTGGACAGCACTGGCGGCCTGCGGCGTGATTTCTCTGGGATGGTTGAACTGCGTCACCACATAAAGCTTTTTCCTTTTGCCATAGCTTGCAAGAAGGCCCAGCAGTTCATCATCCTCCGTAATGCGCATGGGCAGCGTAACAGGCGTGCGTGTGGCCAGGCGGATCAGATCCAGATGATCGATGGCCGTCAAAGCTCTTAAATGTTTTTTGATGGTTTCATTGCCATTCATAAATGCGTCGCCGCCGGAAATCAGCACGTTGGATATCTCTTTGTGAGCGGCAATGTAGGCAAATATCTCATCCAGATGCTCCGCGATCTCGTCATCGGTCAACCCTACCAGCCGTTTTCTAAAACAATGGCGGCAGTACATGGCGCACTTGTTGGTGGACAGAATGATGGCGGTTTCCCGATACTTGTGCTGCAGACCGGGGATCAGCGTGTTGGATGCTTCCCCGCTTGTATCAAAGCTGCCGTCAACGTCCATTTCATCCACGGAAGGCACGGCCATTTTCAGTATCGGATCGTTCGGATCATCAAAGTCGATCAGCGAATAATAATATTCGCTGATCAGCATGGGGTATTGATCCAGAATACTGTTCATCCTATCAACACCGGCGTCGCTCAGGCCCATGGCCTCCTTCAGGTCTTCGGCACAGGTATAAGGCATGTTCATTCTCCTTTCAAGGCAGTGAAAGCTTTAATCAATATACTGACAACTCTATTATCTATTATAGATTGTCAGTTCGCCGATGTCAATCAAGGACCGCTTCGCAGACTCAAGAACCTTTGTTTCGCAACATCTTTTGTCCATGACAACGCCTTGTAAAGGGTGCATGAAGATCCAGGCCATGATCCCGCGGGCCAATTCTCACTTTGCTAAATTCTTTTTTCGTAGTATGATGATGACAGGATAAGATAACCAATGACAAAGGAGCACTTGATACAATGGGCATCATGCTATTCCTAGCGGCTGCTGTTATGGAAACCGCCTTTATGGTTTTACGCCTTATTACAAAGTCGTACAAAACAAATGCCAAAAGCATAATCAACATCGCCATGCTTCCGCTTTTCGGACTGCTGCCGATATTGTCCGTCATCGGCTGGAGCTTCCGTTATTATGTACTGGCCTCCCTATTGCTTGTACAGGCATTGGCCGGAGCGGTTCAATTGATCCGAAAAGAGAAAAAACGAAAGGCTTACAGTGCAAGACGTGCGGTATTGAAGGCAGGCGGCAGGACAATGCTGTTCTTCCTTGCAGCGCTGCCTGCCATCCTGTTTCCGGAACACAGCATCATGAAGCCGTCAGGCAGTTATCAGGTTGCCTCGGCAGTCTATACCTATACGGATACAGCCCGCATGGAAGCTTTCGCCGGCACGGGCCAGAACAGGCGCATGAACGTGGAGTTCTGGTACCCTGAAAGCGCAGAAGGGACGTATCCGCTGATCATATTTTCCCATGGGGGCATGAGTGTAAGAACAAGCAATGAGTCGCTTTACCATGAACTGGCAAGCAACGGGTATGTGGTTTGCGCTGTCGACCACACCTACCATAGCCTGTACACAACGTTTGATGACGGGCGCAGTTTGTACATCGATATGAATTATATGCAAGAGCTGCAAAAGGAAGACGCGAGATATGACAGGAAGCAAAGCCTGGAATACTATCAAAAGTGGATGAGGCTGCGTACAGACGACATCCAGTTTGTGATGGATCAAATCATCACGCAAGCCGGAAGCAATGAGACTGGTACGGTATACGGGCTTGTGGATGCTTCGAAAATCGGCGTAATGGGTCATTCCCTGGGCGGATCGGCTGCCCTTGGCATCGGACGCATGAGGGAGGATGTAGGCGCGGTGATTGCGCTGGAATCCCCCTTCCTATGCGACATTACAGGCGTTTTGGACGGTGAATTTGTTTTCAGGAAAGACGCCTATCCCGTGCCAGTGCTCAATGTGTATTCAGACAGCGCGTGGAGCATTCTTGATAGGCGGCCTCAGTATGCGCAGAATATCCGTCTTCTTTCAAAGACTCATGAGGATGCATTCTATGTGTACTTAAGCGGAACCGGGCATTTTTCATTGACGGATCTGGCGCTGACAAGCCCGGTATTGGTTCGCATACTCAACGGTTTTCAATCCTCGGTGGATACAGAGTACTGCCTGAAAACGATCAACAGCGTCTGCCTTCAATTCTTTGATTGTTATCTGAAAGAAAAGGGAGAATTCACGGCTGGAGGGGTATATTTCAGATAAGCACGCAGTGTATCCACGTGCATTGGATGCTTCATCCTCCCCCTTGATTTTCACAAAATCAAGGCCTATTTCATCTTTGACTTCACGGCGTATGGTATCGAATATGCTTGCAAATTCCCTTATTTCCCCCGCGGATATCTCAAGCATTGCCATCTTTCCACATCCCTTACAACTATATGATGCAGGGGTATATGTCTTGTTTCATACAAACAATTGTTTGGTAACATATATCATAGGACCACTTTTTAATTGATTATACAAGAAAGAGGTGGCTCATATGAATCTTATCGGCTGGCTTATCCTTGGCGCTTTGGCCGGATGGATTGCCAGCATGTTCACCGGCAACAACCGCCGGATGGGTCTTGCTGCCAACATCATCGTCGGCGTTATCGGCTCTTCCATCGGTGGGTTTGTATTCAATCTCCTGGGCGGTAAAGGTGTAACAGGGCTCAACCTTTGGAGTCTCATCGTGGCGGTGGTTGGTTCCGTGATTCTGCTGGCCATTGTTAATCGCATTCAAAAATAGCGTCAAAAGAAGGGCGGAACATATGCGTTCGGATAAAACTGAAATCACGGTAAAAGCTACCGTCAATGCCCGAGTGGAAAAAGTATGGGAGTGCTGGACTGACCCCAAACATATCGTAAACTGGAATCATGCCTCGGATGACTGGCATTCGCCCTATGCCCAAAATGACTTGAGGATAGGCGGAAAGTTTCTTTTCAGAATGGAAGCGAAGGATGGAAGCGAAGGATTCGATTTTTCCGGCGTATATGATGAAGTACAGCCGCATAAGGTTATATCGCTTGTCATGGGTGACGGCAGAAACGTCAAAACCATCTTTGTCAGCCAGGGAAGCAAAACGGAAATCATGGAAACCTTTGATGCCGAAAACGTCTACTCCGTTGAACAGCAGCGAAGCGGATGGCAAGCCATATTAGATAACTTCAAAAGGTACGCGGAACAATCCGGCTGATAGCCATAGCGAAGCGAAAGCCCCTATCCAACATGGACAGGGGTTTTTTTCGTTTGAAAGAATTACTTTTTTGCTTTCGCCTTTTCTGCCGCCCAGGCTTCGTTTTCCGCCACGCGGAATCTCACGATCCTCTGAATCAGTTCTAGGGGCAGCGGCCTTGCGTATGGAAATTGTATGGCACCCTTGGAGGTTTTGTATTCCGTTAATTCCGGTAAAAAATGCTCCACGCCGCTTGCCCCCGGATAAATTCCCAGGTGGTTTTTGTTGCCCGCAAAATGGATCAGATTTCCGTGATGATAAAACGTAGGCATCTGCCAGCTTAATTTTTCCGATGCCTGCGGCGCTGCTTCACGGATGGCCAATCTTACGGTTTGCATGACAGACTGAATCTCCGGAGGGAATTGAGAAATATATTCGTCAATGTTTTTTGGCGCTGCATGATTGTTTTCCAAGTTTCTTCCTCCTTGTGTAAATTGATTAGTCCTTCCACTTTTGCTTGAGCCGGTAGTAGGTAGAATAATTGTCGAACCCTGCCTTGTAGGCGGCTTCTGCAGCCGGCATGCCTACGGCACGGAGGTGCTCGGCATAAACGATGCGCTTTTGCCGCACATATTCCATCACCGACCGGCCGGTTGCCTTGGTGAAAATGCGGTTGATCTGGTTCTTGCTCATGAAAAATTGCTGGGACAGCATGTCCAGTGTTATTTTTTGCGAAAAATTGGTATTGATGTGCGCTATGATTTTTTGCGGAAGCGACATTTCCACAGAGCTTTCGTCCCGCGGCTTGATTGCATTGTAGATGTTCAATATCTGTGACAGCATGGCCACCAGCCTCGCGTTGACTGCCGGACCGGAAAGCTCATCGGGATAGGCATAACAGGCTTGCAATGCATTCAATTCATAAAGAATGGCGTGTGCATCTTCCAGAAAAATGGCGGATGAGTGAAAAGGCCGCATCAAATGCATTCTGATTTTTTCAGGAATCAGGCTTGCATCAAAATGCAATGTAAAGCGTTCATACTTGTCCGCTGTCTTCACGCGGCATTCGTGAAAGGTACCAGGTGCCATCAAAAGCATGCTGTTGGGCTTGGGCGTAAACAGTACGCCGTTTACCAGGTATTCCACCGACCCGCTGATAAAATAATAAATTTCATAAACAGGATGGCAATGAAGCTTATACGTTACAGATACATCAAAGGAAACATTGTGGGTCGCGTTGACATGGTCCAAGAAAAACTGCTGCATCATGTATACAAGCCCCTTTATTCACTGTGATATCATTCTACCCCTGAATGGTGCGCAATGCAATATAAACAATGAAAAATGCAATGTACATTGCACGAAAAACAGCGTAGACTTTTGTCATCATAATAGTAGGAGAATACAATATGCTGCTTGGCGCTCAATGCTATACGGTACGGGCATTTACCCAGACTGAGCGGGATTTTCGCATTGCAATGGAAAAGATTGCTGCCATCGGGTATGCCTCCGTGCAACTTTCTGCGATTGGGCCCATAGATCCCAAAATCCTAAGAAGCATCTGTTACGAAAACGGCCTGGCTATCGTATTGACACATACAAACCCCGAACGGATTCTGACGGATACGGATGCAGTAATCAGGGAGCACGACATACTGGGCTGCAATTATATCGGCATTGGCTCCATGCCCGATCGTTACCGCAATGAGGACTGGATTGAATACTTCGCGGCGGATTACAAAGCCCCGGCCCAAAAGATACGCGATGCCGGCAAGCTGCTCATGTACCACAATCACAATTTCGAATGGGAACGGCTCAAAAGTGGAAAGACCCTGATGGATGTTTTGCTTGATTCCATGCCGGATGACTTGATGGGCGTTACACTGGACACCTACTGGGTGCAGGCGGCGGGGGCGGACCTATACGCATGGATCGAAAAGCTTCAAAACCGCATCCCCTGCGTGCATCTGAAGGATATGGCGGTAAAGGGTTTCGAGCAGCGGATGGCTGCAGTGGGCGAGGGCAACCTTGATTTCCCCAAAATTCTAACGCTATTGAAGCAGCTTAACAAAACAAAACACATACTGGTGGAACAGGACAATTGTTATGGCGACAGCCCCTTTGCCTGTTTACAGCGAAGCTACAATTACGTGAAAGGGCTTGGATATTAAAATGGGCAGTCTCAGACTTGGCATCATCGGCATCGGTAATATCGGCTCGGCTCATTGCGACCGCATCATAAACTCAGAAACGCCCGAGATTACACTTACTGCCGTGGCAGACAGAAGCAAGGCCCGCCGTGACTGGGGCAGAGCCAACCTGCCCCAGGGTACGCTCATTTTTTCGGAAGGAACTGAATTGATCGAAAGCGGCTGCTGCGACGCGGTGGTTATCGCCACGCCCCATTATCAGCATCCCGAGCTTGCCATCGCAGCCTTTCAAAGCGGATTGCATGTCATGTGCGAAAAGCCCGCTGGCGTGTATACCCTTGCGGTACGAGAAATGATTCAGGAAGCTGACAAGCACCCCCATTTGGTATTCGGCATGATGTTCAACCAGCGCACCAACAGCCTGTACCGAAAAATGCATGAACTGATATCAAGCGGTGAGGTTGGCACGCTCAAACGCGTTTCCTGGCTTATTACCGACTGGTACAGGACACAATTTTATTACGATTCCGGAGCCTGGCGCGCCACCTGGGAAGGCGAAGGCGGCGGCGTTCTTTTAAACCAATGCCCCCATCAACTGGACCTTTTGCAGTGGCTTTGCGGCATGCCCCAAAGAGTGACAGCCTTTTTTCACGAGGGCAAGTGGCACGATATCGAAGTGGAAGACGACGTGACTGCCTATCTGGAATACGAAAATGGCGCAACTGGCGTGTTCATTACAAGCACCGCCGACGCGCCGGGCACCAACCGCCTGGAGATAACCGGAACCCTGGGCAAGCTGGTATGCGAAAACAACGAGCTGATTTTTGACCGTCTGGATGTGGATGAACGAGCATGGTGCGTTACTTCCAAAGAGGGCTTTGCAAAACCTCCCGTCAGGCGTGTTCCCTTGGAAATGGATGGCGATAACCCTCAGCACGCAGGCATTTTGAATGCATTCGCGTCTAGTATTATACACGGTACACCTCTCATCGCCGATGGCCGGGAGGGCTTAAGTGGTTTGACGCTGTCCAATGCCATGCATCTTTCCGGGTGGCTGCATGAAACCGTATCCCTTCCCTTGGACGAAGAACGTTTCTTGCAGGAGTTAAACAAGCGTCGGGCCACATCACGCCACAAGTCGGGCGATAGCGTTTATGCCGATGTGAAGGGCACTTACGGTGTATGACCAGCACCCAATAAGGTGCTGTCGATAAGCACGCAAAACGTTTGTTCTGCGATAGTGTGTTTGCAGTATCCAAATTTGTAAAAGCAGCGTCCCATAGAAAGGAGGAACCTGTCGATTTCGGGGCGTCGGATGTTAAGGAAAACGAATATGGCCTGAAAGATAAGAAGATAAGGAGATTGAACAGACATGAAAAAACTGCTTTGCCTACTTCTCTCACTGGTAATGCTCATTCCCACTGCCGCTGCCTTTGCGGATGATTTTACTTACCCGATGGATGGCAGCGTCACCCTAACCTGGTTTGCCTCCGAAGGTTTCGGCGTGGTGAACGACGCATATGCAAGCCCCAATGACTCACCCTTCCACAAGGGCCTGAGTGAAATGACAGGCGTAAACATTGAATGGTCGGTTCCCACCGCCGGCACCGATGCCAGGCAGGCATTGAACCTGGCTATGGCCAGCACAACGCTGCCGGACATTGTTTTCGGCAATTTGATGACCGACGCGTCCCGCTATATTGAGGAGGGTGCGATTCGCGATCTGACGCCCTACATGGAGAAGTGGGCGCCGAACTATTACGCGTTCCTCAAGAGCAATCCCAACTATGACAAGGCGATGAAGACGGACGCCGGACAATATTACGGCTTTGGCTTCTTCCGCGAGGCAGGCGGCTGGAACGACACGTATGAAGGCCCGGTCATCCGTCAGGATTGGCTGGACGAATGCGGCCTTGAAGCGCCCAAAACCATTTCGGACTGGGACAACGTCATCAAGGTTTTCCATGACAAGTACGGCGCTACCTTCTCCTTTGCCTGGGACCCCCGCTTCCGTGACAGCGGCATAGCCGGCGCTTTCGGCGCACATGGCATGGCGGGCCAGGCCGGCAGCGCCTACCGCTACTATGTCGATGAGAATGGCAAAGTGCAGTTTGACATGGCCCAGGAGAACTGGCTTAATTACATGCTGAAGCTCAATGAGTGGTGGGCAGCCGGCCTGATTGACCAGGACGTGTTCACCTCCAGGGATACCGAGGCCAAAACCAAGGCTCTGAATGGCGTTATGGGCATTTCCTATACCTCCATGGGCCAGTTGTCCAACTGGCGCAAGGAAGCCGCACAGGCCGGCAACGGAGCCAACTGGGTGGGCCTGCAATACCCCACCGCAGATGACGGCTCCATCAGCATGGTGTTTGGCGGCATGGGCATCGGCGCTGTCGTTTCCGTCATCTCCGGCGACTGCCCGGAGGAGAAGATTGAAACCGCCATGCGCGTGCTCGACTACGCCTATTCGCCCGAAGGCAACCTGTACTGGAACTTTGGCAAGCAGGGCGTTTCCTGGGACTATGACGCGAATGGCCAACCTGCTTACCTGCCCCTGGTAACCGAGGATCCGGACGGAATCAATGACGCCATTTCCAAGTACGGCGGCTCGACCTGGAGCGGCAGCTGCATCCAGGCCACAAAGCTGCTATACATGAAGAACACCCCCGAGTCCATTGCCGCCAACGACCTTTGGTTCTATCCCAACGAAGCAATCGCCGGCAAGGGCAAGCTGCCAAACGGCGTGACCCTGACTGCGGAAGAAAGCGACGAGCTGACCAACATCGAGGCAGCCCTGGGCACCTATGTGCCGGAAATGTCAGCCAAATTCATCACCGGTGAAGCCACAAGGGCCGATTGGGAGAGTTATCTGAAAGAACTGGATAAAATGGGCCTTGCCCGCGCACTGGAGATTCGCCAGGCAGCGTATGACCGCTTCATGGCCCGCTAAGCAAAAGGGCGGAATCCTGACGGCCCGTTGCAAAGGGACGGGGATCGCCTCAATCTGAGGTGATCCCCCATTTTGATACTGTAAACGGAAGGATCGATGTTTATGGCGAAAGCTCCTGCATTCGCAGTACACCCGGCGCATAAGCGCGTGTTTTTGCACAGGCTTGCCAGGGATTTCAGGCTAAACAAGTACAAATATCTTTTGATCATACCGGTGCTTATCATATTGGCGCTCTTCGCTTACAAGCCGATGTACGGATTGCTCATCGCCTTCAAAAATTTCCGGCCCAGATTGGGGATTGAGGGCAGCAAATGGGTCGGTATGCAAAATTTTGAGAATTTATTTCGGGACGTATATTTCGGACGTCTTTTGCGCAATACGCTTTCCATCAGCCTACTGAACATTTTGTTTGGCTTTCCGCTACCGATCTTATTGGCGCTCTTGCTCAATGAGGTACGGCACAATGGCTTTAAGCGCACAGTACAGACCGTTACGTATATGCCCTATTTTGTATCCATGGTCGTCAGTTGCGCGCTGGTTCGCGTGTACTGCCAAAACAACGGCATCTTTTCCGACATCCTTGTATCATTAGGTGCGCCACGGCAAAACCTGCTTACCGACCCGCGCAATTTTTACCCGATCTATATCATTTCAGACCTGTGGCAATTTGTAGGGTGGAACTCAATTATCTATCTGGCCGCGCTCTCAGGAATTGATCAGGAGCAATATGAAGCAGCCCGCATCGACGGCGCGGGACGCTTCAAGCAGGTGCTACACATTACCCTGCCAGGCCTGATGCCGACAATCACGGTGCTGTTTATACTGCGTATGGGCGGCGTACTCAACGTTGGTTTTGAAAAAGTCCTGCTTTTATATTCTGAAGCGACCTATGAAGTGGCGGATGTCATCTCCACTTATGTTTACCGGCGCGGCATCATGCAGGCGGATTACAGCTACGCCACCGCCGTTGGCTTGTTCAACTCCGTTGTCAATGTGGCCTTCTTGATAACGGCCAATATGATCATCAAAAAACATAGCGATTCCGCGCTGTTTTAAAGGAGGGGAGAACATGGCAAAATTCAACAATACGCTTCGCTACGATACCATGGGCGAAAAAATGTTCAGCATCATCAACGCTTTGTTTCTCGTCCTGCTATGCCTGGTCACAGCGTATCCGGTTTATTATGTGTTCTGTGCGTCCTTCAGTGAGAACGTGAAGCTATTGCAGAATCCCGGCTTTATGCTCCATCCCCTGGGCTGGAACACCGCAGCCTACCGCCTTGCCTTCACGCATCCCCTATTGGCCAGCGGCTACAGGAACATCCTTTTCATTATGGCTGTGTCACTGCCCCTGAACATTCTTCTGACGCTGTTTTGCGGGTATTTCCTGGCTGGCCGGAATATTATGTTCAAAAAGCCGATTATGGCAGTGATCATGTTCACGATGTTTTTTAACGGCGGCATGATTCCGAACTATTGGAACATTGAATTCCTGGGGCTCAAGAATTCGCTTTGGGCGCTGATCCTGCCGGGCGCTATCAGCATATACAATTCAATCATCTGCAAGACTGCCATTGAAGCCGTTCCCGACAGTCTGGCGGAGTCGGCATACATCGACGGCGCCAACGATATCAGGGTGCTCTTTCAAATCATACTGCCGCTGATTATGCCAACCGTCGCAGTGTTGCTTTTGTATTATGGCGTCGCGCATTGGAATAGCTGGTTTAACGCATCTCTCTACATCACGGACAATAAGAACATGCCCATACAAAACGTACTGCGC
>JAEZLW010000120.1 GCA_023415145.1 Bacillota bacterium
AAAGAAGCCCTCCCCGCACCTCTCCAGGAAATCTCGAAAAATAATACAAGGAAGCAATAACCATAATCATCCGATTCTTACAACGATATATAGGAATGGCTCCCAAGGCTTCCAAAGTACGATCGGAAAACCCTTTTGGTCGCTTCTGCAGATGCGTAACCTATATAAATGAATTAAGAATAGCCTCACCAAGATAGCATGCGACTGCGAAAAGCCCGTTTTCACATCAGGAACCACCCAGAATGACCCCTCATAGGATTTAAGGGGAGGGAGGAGTTTGAAAAGTAACTTGTTTACCGATACCCAGGACTTCGACAGACAATGGGCCTGCCCGCCGGATAAAATTTGTGTATGCCTCCGGCTGGACAGGCAATTTTATCAGGATCTGTGCTGCCATGCCGCCAGTCAGGGTCTGACCACCGGCCAGTACATGGAGCAGACCGTGAAGGCCTGGGAAGCCTTATCGGGGAGCCTGCCCACTGCCGCGCCGGGAACACAACCCCCGGCCTTAGGGTACACCGGACCTAACAATTGAATAGGAATATTAAGGCCCGCTCTCATTCCAAAAGACGAGAGCGGGTTTTTGTTTGCACAAATAAACATCTATAATCACTCAGGGGAGCAACGAGGGGACCGCAGTCCCCTCGTTTGAAATCGTGTCGCCCGGCTTTGCTGGCACCGTAACCCTGCCCCCGCCAGTGGCGGAGATGGGCTGGGTGGAGGCGGGAAGCGAAACGAGCAGCGCAAGCGGTAGCGAAGCGATGCGACGATTGAGCTTCCGGATCGAGGGGGTCGCTTGCGGAGCAAGCTTTCCTAACACGATTCACTGGCCGTATGCAAGGATGAGGGGATTTATCCCCGAATCTGGAGTCTTGAAATGACTAAGTCATTTCAAGACGGAACACCGGGCAAGCGAAGCGCAGGACGGTGCGCAGGCATACAAGTGAATCGTGCTGGCTCGAGAAAATGACAAAGTCATTTTCTCGAAATGTCATGGAAATAGCCGTCCGTAAGTGACCGGGCCTACGATGCCATCCACCTTGATTCCCTGATCCGCCTGGAAAGCCACCACAGCGGCATGGGTCAGCTTGCCAAAGATGCCGTCGGCATCATCGTTTAAATATCCCAGCACGATCAGCCTCGCTTGTACGGTGACCACATCATCACCCCGGGAGCCCTTCTTCAGATATTGCGATATGGGCGGGTCGGGTATGAGAGACGCCGCGCCTTTGTTCAGTTTCCCCCAGGTTACGGGCCCCACAATGCCATCCTGCGTAATCTTTGCATTTTTTTGATACAGGATCACCGCGCTGTGGGTGATGTTGCCAAAGATGCCGTCGATAGGCCCGGTTTCATAGCCCAAAGCCTTCAGCCGTTTTTGCAGTTTGCGTACGTCATCCCCGCGCATACCCATTTCCAAATAGCGCGTTCCCGTCCCTGTTCCCCCTCCGGTGGATGAACTTCCGCCAATGGCGCTGGCGGGCACAGAATATTCCTTAAGGTTTAAGAGATGCAGCGTCTGCGGCCCGGCGATACCGTCCTGGGTGATGGCAAACAACGCCTGTACAGCAATTACCGCCTTGCGTGTTGCCTCAGTAAAGGTTGTGGAAAGCGGGCCATCGTACAGCCCGAGATCCTTCAAAACCTGATGCAACGCTTTCACTGCAGCACCCTTGCTTCCCTTGCGCAAGGTAGGAGTGGGCAGCTTTACCGTATCCGGAGCATCGGAAGCGGTACACATGATCGTGAAGGAGATGGAGCTTTTTGCGCTTCTGGACTGGCCGTAGTTCCTAAGCACAAACTTGTTGGTGCCTTTCAGGCAGTCCACCTTGAATGTACCCAGTGTACCCGCCAGTTGAGTGGACCTTGCGGCCAGCCAGACACCTTTGTACTGGTGCTCCAGCACATAGGTGTAGCCGTCCGCACCGCTAAACTTAATGGTGACATGAGAGGTAGCAGTGGCAGCGGGATAATCCGTTAAGGAAAATGCAGGCAGGGTTACGCTGTCATTGTACTTTTCGCCAAAGGACACGCTGGGCACAAGCAGGCAGATCAAAAAGATGGCCAGCAGGCGGCAGATGGGATGCTTCATGGCTCACTCCTCCACATTCCGTTGGAATGCTCAATCATTCACCGGAGCATTGTTGGTAAACGGTATGCGCAAAACCCGGCAAGTAGAAGAAATACATGTAAAAATTTGTCCAAGCTTCGGGCATGATCTCTGCCCTTTGTGACCTGGCAATTTTCCCGTTCCTTACGCATACAATTGCTTGAAGATTTGAGAAAGGAGAGGAGATCATGCAGGATACGCAAAGCCGCTGGCGTTCCAAAGCTGCCTGGGCGTCACTTTTGGGCCTGATAGGCCTGATTTTCAGCAATTATGGCCTCTACGACTTACTGGGCATCACCAACGAGACATGGCGGGCGATTGTGGAAGCGCTGCTTGCCGCGTTGGTAGCCTTCGGCGTACTCAATAATCCAACCGACCCCAATCATTTCTAGCGGGTCAATGGTATGATCCATAATATGGCAGCTTAAGGGCGGCCCCGGAATCCGGAGCCGTCCTTTTGTATTGCTTACTTCTTATTGTAAGGAAAAATCTGGACAAGCCTGAAAAAAAGACGTATGATAGCAGTAACATGGATGGGGTACGTTGAAAAGGAGGCATACCGGATGAGCGAAAACTGCATTCACAAGCCGGATGTAAGCTTGGGATCATTCCTCAAGCGTTACTTTCAAAAGGATGGTGTTCTGATGCAAACCTTCCGCTGCCGTTTGTGCGGCGGAGACATCCGCTTTGTGAAAAAGCCTGGCTACCGGCTGCTGGATCTTTTGATCTGGGTACTTTTGCTGGCTTTCATGCTTCTTGTCCGCTTATTGCGGGATCAAGCGACTGCAAACATGGCTTTGTGGTTATACATTCTTATCGCTGTTGCGGCGGTATCTCTGCTTGGCATTATGCTGGATTTGACCAAGGAATGGTTTTTGTTAAATACCGGCCGGTTTGAACTAAAGAGTCAGGATCCTGCTGCCAAGGATGCTCCAAAGGATAATGGACCAAAAATCACTGAGGAGTAAGTGCCCTTTATGCACCGTCCGGTTGGAAAGCCGGACGGTGCTTTGCTTTTGCATATCGTGAAGGCATTAGTTTAGCCTGATGGCCCCGTTGCAAAAATGTGGTATACTAAGTCTGACAAACCCATAAAGGCGATGAGCGGATGATCGATCTTCCCCAGGGCGTAGTCCTACTGATACACGAATTGGAGGCGTCCGGCTTTGAGGCCTGGGCTGTAGGCGGCTGCGTTCGCGACAGCCTGCTGGGCCTTGCCCCCCACGACTGGGATGTATGCACCAACGCAAGACCGGAGCAGACGCTTTTGGTGTTTGCGGGGCATAGGGTGATCGATACAGGGATCAAACATGGTACTGTCACCGTTCTTATGGACGGTGTTCCCTATGAAGTGACCACCTACCGCACCGAAGGCGATTACTCCGACAGCCGCCGCCCCGACAGCGTATCCTTTGTATCAAGCCTGAAGGAGGATTTAAGCAGGCGGGATTTTACCGTGAATGCCATGGCCTATCATCCGAAAAAGGGGCTGCACGACGAATTTGGCGGCGTGGAAGACCTCAAAAACAAACTCATCCGCTGTGTTGGCGATCCGGGTACCCGCTTTACAGAAGACGCGCTTAGGATCATGCGGGCGCTGCGGTTTTCAGCCACCTATGGCTTTGCCATCGAGGAAAAAACGGCACAGGCCCTGCGTGAGCATAAAGACCGCCTGCTTTTGATCGCTCCGGAGCGCATCCGGGAGGAATTGATGCGCCTGATCGTGGGAGCTTATGCTGCGGATGTGCTTCGGGAATATGCGCCTGTGCTGCACGTATTCCTTCCGGAGCTTATACCCATGCTCGGGCATCAGCAGTTCAGCCCATATCATCACCTGGACATATGGGAGCATACCCTAAAAGCCGTGGCTGCTATAAAGCCGGAGCCTGCGCTTCGCCTGGCCATGCTGCTGCACGACACCGGAAAGCCGGCTTGCTTTTCAAGGGATGAAAAGGGGATAGGTCATTTTTACGGCCATTCCCAGGCAAGCCATGCGCTTGCCAAGGAAATCACGGCCCGGCTCCACTTTGATAACCAAACCGCAAAAACCGCAAAAGAGCTGGTTTTGTTTCATGATGCGATCATCCCTGCCAAGGAAAGGAACGTATTAAGGTGGCTTAACCGCATCGGAGAAACGCGGCTGCGGCAGCTGATCGATGTAAAGCGGGCAGATACTGCGGCCCAGCACCCGGATGAACGTGAAGAAAAGCTCCGCACAATTGATGAACTGGAAAATTGTCTTGATGACGTAATGAGAAAGCGCCTTCCCTATACACTAAAAAATCTTGCCGTTACAGGAAACGATCTTGCCGCCATCGGCATTCCCCAAAGTCCGCAGACAGGTCTTGTTTTAAAAGCGCTGCTGGAGCAGGTGATGGACGGAAAGCTGTCCAACGAAAAGGAAGCGCTATTGGCAGCAGCCCTTCATATGATATAAGTTCCACAAGCGGCAAATCCTTCCTTTGGTGAATTTTATAAAGGATTCGCAGCTTGTATATTGTATTTGTAAGATTCATGTATTATAATTGTAAGGAAACGGGAAGCAATGTTTTGCATCCCCGAATAATGGAAATCGGAGGCATATATCCATGAAAAAGCTCCTTTCCTTGATCCTGGCAACCATCCTGGTCTTGAGCCTTGGCGCATCCGCTCTGGCCGAAGGTGAACTGTTCGTCGTCTCTCCCAACAGCGACGGCCTGCTGTCCATCATCCCCATGTTTGAAGAAAAGACCGGTATCAAAGTGACGGTAGAATCCCTGGGCACCGGCGACGCCATGAAGCGTATCGGCACTGAAGTTGAAAACCCAACCTTCGACCTGATGTACGGTGGGTCCCTGGCCAACTACGTGGCCAATAAGGACCTGTTTCAGGATTACCTTTCTCCGGAAGATGCAAATCTGATGCCTGAATATCAAAACAAGCTGGGCTTTTGCACCAATTACACCGTGGACGGCTCCGTGCTGCTGGTAAACACCGAGTTGCTGGCCGGCCTGGGCATTGAGATCACCGGCTATGCCGATCTTTTGCAGCCCGAACTGAAGGACAAAATTGTCACCGCCGACCCAACCGCCTCCTCCTCCGCCTTCTGCCAGCTCACCAACATGCTCCTGGCCATGGGCGGCTATGAATCCGAAGAGGCTTGGACGTATGTGGAGAACCTGTTCAAGAACATCAACGGCAAGGTGACCAGCTCCTCCAGTGCAGTATACAAAGGCGTGTACAATGGTGAATACGTGGTGGGCCTCACCTATGAAGACCCCTGCGTTACGTTCCTTAAGGACGGCGCTACCAACATCAAGATCGTCTATCCCGTGGAAGGCACCGTGTTCCTGCCCGCTCAGATCGGCATTGTAAAGAACGCCAAGAACCTTGCAAACGCCCAGGCTTTTGTCGACTTTATGCTCAGCGAAGAAGCGCAGGTTTTCCTGGCCGAGAAGACCACCAGCCGTCCCATCCGCCCTGTGGAAGCAGGCAACGATTACATGACCCCCATGGCCGACATCAAGCTCATCTTTGAAGATTCAGAGTATGTCACCAGCCATACCGCGGAGCTCAAGGAAAAGGTGCAAGAGATCATGATGGGTATCTAACGATTTCGTGCAAAGCAGGCTTTGCACGAGTATGCACAATTCACCTGCAAAGAAAAATCTTTGCGGCCGGTGAATTGTGTAAGGAAAGCTTGCTACGCAAGCACCCGTCCACCCGGCAAAGCCGAGTGAGACGATTTCAAACGAGGGGATATCCCCTCGTTACACCCCAAAGGCTGCTCAAAGCCTGGGGCATGCCTGATGTCCTCACCAGGCATGCCCCTTTCAAATTCTTCTAATCTATATACAGTAAAGGAGCGTCGCTCTTGAGCGTATCCATCACGTTTTCTGACGTCGTCAAGAAATACGGTGACAACGTCATCATTCCGGATTTATCGCTTTCGGTACGAAAGGGAGAATTCTTCACGCTGCTGGGGCCTTCCGGCTGCGGCAAGACGACGCTGCTGCGCATGGTGGCGGGGTTCAACAGCATCGAAGGCGGCAAAATCGCTTTTGACGGGCAGGTCATCAATGACATCCCCCCCGCCAAACGTAACATTGGCATGGTGTTTCAGAACTACGCGGTGTTCCCCCACATGACCGTTCGGCAGAATGTGGGTTTCGGCCTCACCAACAGAGGCCTATCCAAACAGGAGATCCAGCAGCGGGTGGATGCCATTCTTCACACTGTGAAAATCACTGAGTTCGCCTCCCGCATGCCCGACCGGCTCTCCGGCGGCCAGCAGCAGCGGGTGGCCCTGGCCCGGGCCATCGTCATCCATCCCAATGTGCTATTGATGGATGAGCCCCTTTCCAACCTGGATGCCAAGCTGCGCATAGAAATGCGCAACGCCATCAAGCTGATCCAAAAGGATGTGGGCATCACCACAATCTACGTTACCCATGACCAGGAAGAGGCCATGGCAGTCTCCGACCGCATCGCGGTCATGGACAAGGGCGTCATACAGCAGGTGGGCACGCCAAAGGCCATCTATCAGCGTCCTGCCAACCTGTTTGTAGCCAACTTCATCGGCCGCAGCAACACCCTGGAGGCTGAACTTCGCATGGACGGACAGTCGACGCTGACCTTTGGCAACGGTTATTCCATACCGTATGGGAACCTGCGTCCTGAGATCACTGCGTCTCAAAGGGTGAAGGTCTCCATCCGACCCGAAGAATTTGTTTTGGAGAAAAGCAACGTGGGTATCGAGGGAGAGATTCTCTCCAGCGTATTCCTGGGCCTGAACACCACCTATTTTGTGAAACTCTTCAATGGCGATACGGCTGAAATTGTGGAGGAAAGCTCCATTTCCAGCATCCTGGAAAACGGCACCAAGGTATTCCTGGGGCTGAAGCTGGATAAAATCAACGTTTTTGAGGAAAACGGCAGGGAAAGCCTTACCGCGGGGGTGATCAGCGATGCGCGCTAAGGCTGTGCGCTGGGAGGTATGGCTGTTCATCTCCATTGGCGCCATGCTCTTGTACGCGCTGTTCCTGCTCTATCCACTGATCACGCTTTTGTCACAGAGCATGATGGGCAAAGAGGGCGGCTTTTCCCTGGAGCATTTTGAGCGGATTTTTTCCAAGGCCTACTACCTGCGTGCCATGGGCAACAGCTTCAAGGTAACCCTTTCTGTAACGCTTTTCTCCGTGCTTTTGGCTACACCTCTTGCCTATTTGATGGCCGTTTACCATATTCGAGGCAAGGCGATGCTGGAAATCTTGGTGCTTGTATCCTCCATGTCAGCACCCTTTATCGGGGCCTATTCCTGGATTATGCTCTTTGGCCGCAGCGGTTCGGTGACAAGCTTTCTAAAAAGCGCCATCGACGTAACCTTGCCCGATATTTATGGCTTTCCCGGCATTGTGCTGGTCATGTCGCTGCAATTGTACTCGCTGGTGTATATGTTCGTATCCGGCGCGTTCAAGAACATGGACAATTCCCTGATCGAGGCATCGGAATCCATGGGCTGCACCGGTGTGCGCAAGATGCTCAAGGTCGTGCTTCCGCTATTGATGCCAACGCTTCTGGCCGGGGCGTTGATGGTGTTCATGCGCACCTTTGCCGATTACGGCACCCCGCGCTTGATCGGCGAAGGATATATCACACTGCCCGTGCTGGTATACAACGAATTCATGGGTGAAGTGGGCAGCAGCGACAGTCTGGCTGCAGCCATTTCCATTGTGGCGGTCGTCATCACCACAGGCGTTTTCCTGTTTCAGAAGCTGGTGGTCAGCCGCAAGCAGTTTTCCATGAATGCGCTGCACCCCATACAGCCCAAAAAACTGAAGGGAATCGGCTTTATACTGGCTCATCTGTACTGCTATCTCATCGTGGCCATCGCCATGCTGCCCCAGTTCTACGTCATCTACTCCTCCTTCCGCAAAACCAGCGGCAAACTTTTCGTTTCAGGCTTTTCACTGGACAGCTATGTGGAGGCGTTCACCACTGTGGGCCGCTCCATCGTCAACACCTATGTGCTGGGCTTTGTCTCCATTGCCGTGATCGTGGTGGTGGCCATCCTCATCGCCTATGTGGTGGTTAGAAGGCGCAGCACCTTGAACAGCGCTCTGGATGTGACCACCATGTTCCCTGAAACCGTGGCCGGATCAATCCTTGGCATCGCGCTGCTCATGGCGTTCAGCAAAAAGCCCCTGTATTTCAGCCAGACAGCCTTTATCATGATCCTGAGCTATGTCATCCGCCGCCTGCCTTACACGGTGCGCTCCTCCTCCGCCATATTGCAGCAGATCAGCCCGTCCATCGAGGAGGCGGCCATCAGCCTGGGGGCATCCAACATGAAGACTTTCTTCAAAGTCACAGTGCCCATGATGCTCCCCGGCGTCATCTCCGGAGCCATCCTCAGTTGGATTATGATCATCACCGAGCTTTCCACCTCCATCATCCTCTACACCACCCGCACCAAGACCATGACACTGGAAATATACTCTCAAATCATACGCGGCAACGACGGCATCGCCGCCGCCATCTCCTCCATTCTGACCTTTTCCACCATCATCGCCCTGGCCGTGTTCTTCAAAGTCAGCGGCAAGAAGGAGATCCGTTTGTAGCCAGGGGCGCTGCCCCTGGACCCCGCTCAAGGGATATATCCCTTGAGAATCCCCATGTTGTGGTTTATTGAGCGCAATATTGGAGGATGCCTCCTAATTTCAAGGGCTCCGCAGCCGAAGCACCGCCTTACTCTCTGGTATTGCGTATTTTCTTAACCCTTCCCCTGGCTCCCATACCCTCCGTCCCACCTGAGTCAGGATGCAAACAGACAAAAGAAAGCGCCCGTTTTCCGGGATTGGAAAACGGGCGCTTCTCCTTATGCAATCAAGCCTTTCCAAACACCTTCACGAAACTCTCCATCACGTCCTGGCGAAGATTCAAAGAGTCCTTCACCTCGGCGCCTGAAATCTTCTTGACGATAAACTTCTCAAAAGTGCCCATGTCGGAAACATTGAAGCCCCCGCCCAACACACCCTGCGCACAGGCTGCTTTGCGCAAATCGGAAGAATAGACGGCTTCAAGTTGCTTTTTCGCCTGCTCTCCATCAGACATGCAGCACAAAAACAGGCCCAGCTTTTTCTTTGAAAGGCTGTCTTGAAACTTTGCGGCAAAGTTCTTGAGTTGCTTACGGGGCATTCCGGCATAGACGGAAGTGCCAAGAACAACCGCATCATACTTGGACAGGTCGGGCGTTCCGTTCTTCAAATTAAACAAGTCGGCACCGCCGGGCAGACGCTTTTGCAGCTCCTTGGCGCATTTTTCCGTAACACCGTGTTTGGAAGCGTATGCAATCAATGTAGCCATGTTCATTCCTCCTTCTTTGTCAGCGCGTTTTCAATGGCTTTCAAGTAGGCATTGCTGGTTACGGTAGCGCCTGCCACCGCATCCACCTGGGTTGATTGCGCCTCAATCACCTTCTGGAACAGCTCGGCGCTCACCTTTTCATTGTTGAACATTACGTTCTGAACAAGGGCGATATTCCCGATTCTCTCCCCTGCCACGGTGACTTGCACCCTGTTGGTCCACCGACCGCCGTCGTAGCCGCCCTCATACACACCGTCCAAAAGCCCCTGGGCGGTAACACCGGAAAGAGCCGGCTGGCTCTTTGCATCCAGCCCCCGGCTGATATACAGAAAAAACCCAGTAAAAATAATCACCAGCACCGTCATGATGATTGCCGCAATTTTCAAAAATTTCTTCATGCTCCTCCTTACAGTGCATAGAGCAAAGCGCTCGTCCTTATAAAAAGCTGCGGTTTCACAATGGAACCGTGGCTATTATATCGGAAAAGCAAATACTGTCAATAGATTCACAAAGAAACTAATGGAAATCTAATTTAGTCTTAATGGCAGGTTGTTGGTTTCGCTTCTATATTCAGGCATGTAAGCGCTCACCTTTGTCTTTTTGAGGCAGGTTTCCGCTTGGAATGCACCTGCATGGCCTCCAGCATCCTCCGCCTCTCCGCCGGGCTCATTTTTCCGAAAGGGGAGCCCGAGAGCAGTACGCGATCCTTATCCTCAGGCAGGCTGACGGTATATGGTTTCGCAGGTTCCATATTCTTCTTCTGACTATCCATGACGGTGGATACCTTTTGGCTGTCCTGCTCCTCAGGTTCCTCCCCAAATGAACTGGGCAAATCATCGGAAGATTGATCCTCCCCATTCATATCCTTGACCTCATCCTCCGGGACAGGCTCATCATGAAGACTGCCGGGCTGCATTGGCAGGCTGTTCCCTTCCAATTGTGTTTTCAGCAATTGCCTTTTTTCCATAACCGCCTGTTCCAGCCGGTTCATTTCTTCAGCTTGCATTCTGCTCAAAAGCACCCGCTGCAAGCGCACCTGCTCCGCTTGTTGTTCCAGGCGGAAGTTCTCCTGACGGGCCGCTTCCTCCGCCCGAAGTTGTTCGTAGAGTGTTTCTTCCTTTGCGTTTCCTTCGTCTGCACCATCCATACCCCAGCGGTTCTGCTCCCGCTTGAGCAACGTCAGCCATTCCTGCTCCAGCCTTTCCTGCCCCTTGCGCAATTGGGCAAGCTGCTGCTCCAGCCCTTCGTGCTTCTCCCCCGCCTGATTCGCTGACTCTTCCTTTGACAATAGCGATTGCTTGTACAAATCTTGCAAAAAGGAACAACGCTTTTCCAGTATGCTTGCGGTTTCCGCAGCGGAGCGCGCTTCCCTGCGGCTTCTATCCCGCGCAAAACCTGTAAACGATCCGGCCAGGATCATTATACCAAAGGGAACCCACGTCTTCCAGTCACTCAGAAGGGCATATATATCCACACTTTGGGCACCATACACCCTTGCAATGGAAAAGCTGGCAAAGACAACGGCCAAAAGGCCTGTTTGCAGGCCATGGGCAGCACCAACCAGCGCTACGTACAATAAACGCAGATCCGCTGCAGGAAACTGCCCCGCATCCTGCAGCATCTGAAGCGCTTCCATGGCACCATAGCCGGCAAGCAGCGATGTGCCCTTGATAAGCGCCGGATGGCGGCTTAAGAATGATCTGATCCGACCACGCTGCGCCTCCTGCTTATGCAGTGCGTCTCTGACAGCCGTATACAGGCTGTCCAATACCACGCTCAGCCGCTCCGAAGGCGTAAAGCCATAACTGCGCTGGAAATCGTTTCCCCCCATGGGCGGATAGCCCGCTTCCCCTGTCCCCTGGGACACACTGGCACCCAGCAGCCCAAAAAGCGCTGTCAATTCACGCACGGTCAGCGCTTCCGCCCCACGTACCATCAGCAGTTCATCCGGCCGCCCGGTCCTTTCCAGCAGCCTGTAGGCAAGCTGAGCCACCTCCGCCGCGGAAATAAAGTCAATCTGCGCATCCCTGGAAAAGGGAAGCACCGCTGTCTCACCTCTGGCGGCGGCCAACAGCATCCGGCCGATCAGCGTATCCGTTTCCCCCGGGCCGAACACACAGGGCAGCCGGACAATGGCAGCATCAACACCCTGCTGCCGGTAGGTGAGGCATAGCTGCTCCATGGCCTGTAATAGGACGCCCCGCTCACTTGAGGCTTCGCTTTGGCGGCTCAGTTCTCCGGAAGAAAGAAACAGTACCTTATCTACGCCATGGCGTTTCGCCAGGGCCAATGCACTGCTTAGGTAGTCAACCTCCCCTGGAACGCGAGAGTGCTGTTCCCCCCTGGTGGCCAGAAAAATCATGCCTTGAAAGGAATGCTCCTGGAATATGTGCTCCAACGTTTTTTGCTCGGACAGCAAAAGCACCTCCACCCCTTTGCCCAAGGCGATAGGCGGAGCCTTAAGTGCTGCGACGACCATGTGATACTGCCGGGATAGACGCTGGCATAAATGGGCGGCAAGCGATGCCACATTCCCCGTAATCAGCAGATTTTTCATACTTTGTTCTATCCTTCCGTCCAATCTGAAAGGCCGGGAAGAGAAGGCTATAATACATCCATTTTAAGTTTACATGTATACATTCCTATCATATCATGAAAAAGCTTGATATTCAATCCATTTCATGTATATATGCAGCAATTGCCCCTTCCAATTTGGAAAATCAACTTACGCTTTTGCTGTATTTTTTTTGTCGTTACGGGCTTTGAAATCTGTCAATTTATTGACATTGGCCTGTTCCCTCCTTATAATAGCAATGTTAGCGGACTACCGCGTCATCGGCGCAACAGAAACAAGGAGGTTCATCCATGTCTATCAAAATGACTGTGGACGGCAACACGGCCGTCAGCCATGTCGCTTATGCGTTCAGCGACGTGGCGGCGATCTATCCCATCACGCCTTCCACCAATATGGCGGAAATGGTGGATGAGTGGTCGGCCCAGGGGCGCAAGAATCTGTTCGGACAACAGGTCCGTGTGGCAGAGATGCAAAGCGAAGCGGGTGCCGCAGGCGCCGTGCACGGTTCGTTGGTCGCCGGCGCGCTGACCAGCACCTTTACCGCCAGCCAGGGCCTTTTGCTTATGATCCCGAACATGTACAAAATCGCCGGGGAGCTTTTGCCCTGCGTATTCCATGTCAGCGCCCGCGCACTGGCTGCCCATGCCCTATCCATCTTCGGCGACCACCAGGACGTGATGGCCTGCCGCCAGACGGGCTTTGCCATGCTGTCCTCCGGCAGTGTGCAGGAAGCCATGGATCTTGCGCTGGTTTCGCATCTGGCCACCTTAAAGAGCAGCGTACCCTTCCTGCACTTCTTCGACGGTTTCCGTACCAGCCATGAAGTACAGAAGATCGACGGCATTGAGTACGGCGAAATGGAAACGCTGGTTGATGCGAGAGAAATCGCTACATTCCGCGCAAGGGCCATGAACCCCGAGCATCCCCATCAGCAAGGAACTGCCCAAAATCCCGACATATACTTCCAAAACAGGGAAGCTGCAAACAAATTCTATGCCGCCGTGCCCGGCATTGTGGAAAACGTTATGGCGCAGGTGCAAAAGCTCACCGGCCGCAAATATGAACTATTCCAATACGTTGGCGCGCCCGATGCCGAAAAGGTCATCATCGCCATGGGCTCCGCTTGCGAAACCATTGAAGAAACCATCAATGTGCTGTTGAAGAAAGGTGAAAAGGTCGGCCTCATCAAGGTTCGCCTGTACCGCCCCTTCTCCATGCAGCATTTCCTGAATGCCATCCCCGCTACCTGCAAGAAGCTGGCGGTGCTTGACCGCACCAAGGAAGCCGGCAGCCTGGGCGAGCCGATGTATGCCGACGTCCGCGCCGCTTTATCCGAAGCCGGCAGGCAGCTTGAGGTTGTGGGCGGCCGCTATGGCCTGGGCAGCAAGGAATTTACCCCCACCATGGTCAAGGCCGTGTTTGAAAACCTGTCCGGCGAGATGAAGAACCACTTCACCGTGGGCATTGAGGATGACGTAACATACACCAGCCTGCCCCTTGGCGATCAGCTCATCGCAGCCCCCGCCGGCACCGTAGCCTGCAAGTTCTACGGCCTGGGCTCCGACGGAACCGTGGGTGCCAACAAAAACTCCATCAAAATTATCGGCGACCATACCGATATGTACGTACAGGGCTATTTCGCCTATGACTCCAAAAAGTCCGGTGGCCTCACCGTCAGCCACCTGCGCTTTGGCAAATCCCCCATCCAGTCCACGTACCTGATCGACGCGGCCGACTTTGTGGCCTGCCACAACCCCGCTTACGTCACCGTGTATGACATGGTCTCCTCTTTGAAAGAAGGCGGCGTGTTCCTTTTGAACTGCCCCTGGAGCAATGAAGAACTGGATGCCCAGCTCCCCGCCAAAATGAAACGGCTGCTGGCCAAGAAAAAGGCCCGCTTCTACACCATCGACGCCATCGATCTGGCGGGCAAGGTGGGTATGGGCGGCCGCATCAACACCATCATGCAGGCGGCTTTCTTCAAGCTGGCCGAGGTCATCCCTTATGCGGAAGCCGAAGGCTACATGAAGACTTACGCCAAGAAGACATACGGCCGCAAGGGCGACAAGGTGGTTCAACAGAACTATGACGCCATCGACAGCGCTATCGCCGGGCTGAAGGAAGTAACTGTGCCAGCCGAATGGGCGAATGCGGCTACCGGCGCAGAGCCCGTGCACATCGCGGCTACCGATTACTTCTATGACGTCATCTCCCCCATCCTCACCCAGGAAGGCGACAAGCTGCCCGTATCGAAGTTCGATCCGGCCGGTGTTGTGCCTACCGCCACCACCCGCTATGAAAAGCGCGGCATCGCGGTGAAGGTGCCCAAGTGGATTCCCGAAAACTGCATCCAGTGCAACACCTGCGCACTGGTTTGCCCCCACGCGGTCATCCGTCCCATCTACACCCCCGACGCCATGATGAAGGACGCACCCGAGGGCTATGTTGTAAAGCCTGCCACCGGCAAGGAGTTTGCCGGCATGCAGTACCGCATCCAGATCAGCCCCATGGACTGCACCGGCTGCGGCAACTGCGCCGAGGTGTGCCCCGCCAAGACAAAGGCCCTCGAAATGGAACCCTTGGAAACACAAAAATTCCAGGAGCCCTTCTGGGAGTTCGCCATGACCATGCCGGAGGTTACCACCATCACCAATAAGGCCACCGTCAAGAACAGCCAGGCGTTAAAGCCCCTGTTCGAGTTCTCCGGCGCCTGCGCAGGATGCGGCGAAACGCCTTACATCAAGCTTGTGACCCAGCTCTTTGGCGACAGGATGATGATTGCCAACGCAACGGGCTGCTCCTCCATTTACGGTGGTTCCGCCCCCACCTGCCCCTACACCGTCAACGAAAAGGGCCACGGCCCCGCCTGGGCCAACAGCCTGTTCGAAGACAATGCCGAGTTCGGCTTCGGCATGCAGCTTGCCACCGCCCAGCGCCGCGAAAAGCTGGCCCAAACCGTT
Organism: Bacillota bacterium; assembly: GCA_023415145.1. Taxonomy (GTDB): domain Bacteria; phylum Bacillota; class Clostridia; order Christensenellales; family Aristaeellaceae; genus JAEWAH01. Next base: position 14,990 of record JAEZLW010000120.1, read on the forward strand.
GACAAACTGATCGCTGTGGAGTATGCCGAGGACGCTGTCAAGGAAGCCGGCAAGGAATGGCTGGCGGGCATGCATAACGCCGAAGCCTCCAAGGCTGCCGCTGAAAAACTCCTGGCCGCGTGCAAGGACGGCGTTGATGTTGATCTGACCGGCACCGAGTGGGAGGCCGAGTGGCTGAAAAACGGCAAGGTTTGCACCTGCGAAGCCTGCACCTTGGCTCAGGAGGTCATTGACAATGCCGATCTGCTGGTGAAAAAGTCCATCTGGATCTTCGGCGGCGACGGCTGGGCCTATGACATCGGCTACGGCGGGCTCGACCATGTGCGGGCTTCCGGTCAGGATGTGAACGTGCTGGTGCTGGATACCGAGGTATATTCCAATAC
>JAEZLW010000171.1 GCA_023415145.1 Bacillota bacterium
GGCAACGAGCAGAAGATTACCATCACCGCCAGCACCAACCTCACCGAGGAGGAGATCAAGCAGCGGGTGAAGGAAGCCGAGCAGTTTGCCGAAGCCGACCGCAAGCGCAAGGAAGAAGTGGAAACCGTCAACCGGGCCGACACATTGATCTACGAAATCGAAAAGCAGCTTCGGGAAAGCGGCGACAAGCTCTCCGATGAAGACAAGTCTACCGTGCAAAGCGAAATCGACGCCTTCAAGAAGGTGCGCGAAGCCAATAACACCGACGAGATCAAGACGGCCATGGAAGGCTTTACCCAGAAGGTGTACGCCGTGTTCGGCAAGCTCTATCAGCAGGCCGGCGGCGAGGGCCAAGTTCCCCCGCAGGGCCAGCCGGGCGCCCAAAATCCCGATGGTACCGTAAATACCGATTACGACGTAAAATAAAGAAGGCAAACTGCCTGTTTACTCCTTCCGTCACCCTTCGGGTGCTACCATTCCATCTGGCTCAATCGTCGCACTGCGTCGCTTCCTCTTGCAGCGCTCGTTTCGCCAGCCTCATTCACCCTGCCCTATTCCGCCACTGGCGGGGGCAGGATTGCGGAGCCTCAAGAGGGAGGCTTTAAGGGGAGCAACGAGGGGGAACCGCGGTTCCCCCTCGTTTGAAATCGTCTCGGCTGGCTTTGCCAGACGGACGGGGGTTTGCGGAGCAAACATTCCTAACACGCTTCACTGACCGTAAAGCCGCAGGATTTACAAGTGAAGCGTGCAAACTCGAGAAAATGACGTATTACGTCCTTTTCTCGAATAACGAGGTGAGTTCTTGGCAAAGCGTGACTATTACCAGGTGCTGGGCGTAGATAAAAAAGCTTCCGTGGAGGAAATCAAAAAAGCCTACCGGAAGCTGGCCAAAGAGTGCCATCCCGACTTGCACCCCAATGACAAAACAGCCGAAGAGCGGTTCAAGGAACTGAACGAGGCCAACGAAGTGCTGTCCGATCCGGACAAGCGCGCACGTTATGACCAGTTCGGTTTTGACGGGCCGCAGATGGGTGGCGGCAACCCTTTCGGGGGCGGCGGTGGGTTTGAAGGCTTTGGCGGTTTTGGCGGCTTCGACAGCATTTTTGACCAATTGTTCGGCGGCGCCATGGGAGGCGCCCAAAGGCGCAACGGCCCGATGCAAGGCGGTGATCTGCGCTATGAACTGCGCATCACCTTTGAGGAAGCCGCCTTTGGCGCGGAGAAATCCTTTGACTTTTACCGCAATGAATCCTGCGAAACATGTCATGGCTCCGGCGCGAAGGCCGGCACCAGGCCGCAAACCTGCCCCACCTGCAAAGGCGCGGGCCAGGTAAGAAGCGGCGGCGGTTTTATGGTCACCGTCCGTACCTGCCCTGCCTGCGGCGGCACGGGCAAGATCATACAGGAAAAATGCGCCACATGTGCAGGCTCCGGCCAGAGCCGCCACCGCCGCACAGCCACGGTGAAGGTGCCGGCCGGCATCGACGATGGCCAGACCATTGTCATGAACGGCCAGGGCGAGCATGGCTTAAACGGCGGCCCCGCAGGCGATTTGTACATTCAAATCAGCGTCAAGCCCCACAAGCTGTTCAAGCGGGAGGGCACGAATCTTCGTTTTGAGTTACCTATTTCCTTCATACAGGCCTCCCTTGGCGCAGATGTGGATGTGCCGACCTTGACCGGTCCGGTTCGCTATCATATCCCAGAGGGCACGCAGACTGAAACGGAGTTCCGCCTGAAGGGCTACGGCATCACACAGCTTCGGGGAACCAGCAAAGGCGACCTGTTTGTCAAGGTGCGGGTGGAAGTACCCAAGAAGCTCACAGACAAACAGAAGGATCTCTTGCGCCAGTTTGAGGATGCTTCCACCGGCAAGGAGTACGAGGGCCGGAAAACGTTTATGGATCGTATGAAAGATCTATTTACTTCCTGAAATATGCATGCCGGTATCATCGATACGCATGTTTCAGGAGTTTGCACAGTTTCCTTGCATGCTTAAGTGCCATCCCGCTTCGCTTGTCCGGCGCAGGCATACGGCCAGGAAACAGCGCAATACATGTTTGCTTCGCAAACCCCCGCCAGGCTGGCAAAGCCAGCCGAGACGAACATAAACGAGAGGGCTGCGCCTACCCCGACTGGCTCAATCGTCGCAATGCTTCTCTATCGCTTGCATTGCTCGTTTCGCCAGTTTTTTACATCCCGCCTATTTCCGCCACCGGCGGGGCGGGATTACAGAACCCGTTACTCCCCCAAAGGAAACGATGAAGGAGAGCCGCATGGAATGGATGGAAGTGGTGGTGCATACCACCACCCAAGGGGCTGACGTGGTCAGCATGCTGCTTATGCAAAACGGATCTGCGGGTACAGCCATTGAGGACAGGCTCGATGTGCCGGACCCGAATAAGCCCCACGGCTACTGGGAACTGATTGATCAGAGCCTCATCGACAGCATGCCCGAGGATGTGCTGGTCAAAGGCTGGCTGCCCGTGAATGAGCGGCTCTCGGACAGCCTAAGCGCGCTGAAAGTGCAACTGCTGAATTTGCCCCAGTTAAGCCCGGACATTGCGCTGGGCACGCTTACCATTGATACCAATCAGGTGGACGAGCAGGACTGGGCGGAATGCTGGAAAAAGTTCTACAAGCCCTTTCGAGCCGGGCGCACCCTGGTGGTGAAACCCACCTGGGAGCCTTTTGATGCCCATCCCGGTGACAAGATCATACAAATGGACCCGGGCATGGCCTTTGGCACCGGCACCCATGAAACAACGGGCCTATGCCTTTCCCTGCTGGAAGAATATATCAAGCCTGGCATGCGGGTAATGGACGTGGGCACGGGCTCCGGCATACTTGCCATCGGCGCGGCTCTTCTGGACGCATCCTATGTGCTGGCCATCGACATCGACCCGGTGGCGGTAAAAGTCGCCCGTGAAAATGTAACGCAAAACAGGCTGGAAAATATTATCCGCGTCATGGAAGGTGACCTGGTCAAGGATGTGCAGGAAGCCTTTGATCTTTGCGTGGCAAACATACTGGCGGATGTCATCTGTTTCTTAAGCGTACCCCTCAAAGCAAAAATCTGCCCTGGCGGAACGTTCATCTGCTCCGGCATCATCAGGGACAGGGAGCAGGATGTGCTGGATGCGTTAGGTGCAACCGGATATACTGTATTGGAAAAGCAGTACCGGGGCGAATGGGTGGCTATCGTTTCCCGCGCAGGATAGGAAAGGAGCGGCGAATGCACCGCTTTTTTGTGGACAGCCTTGGCTTACATAACGGCACCGCTTATCTGGAAGCCTTGGAAGCCCGCCATGCCATAAAGGTATTGCGCCTTGCAAAAGGCGATGAAGTGGTACTGATGGATGGGCATTCGCTGCATCTGGCCGTAATTGCTTCCCTCGATGGCGAACGGGTGCGCTGTGATCTCATCAAAGCGCTGCCTTCCCCCGAAACCTGCTTGCGCATTACCCTGTATCAAGGGCTTCCCAAGGCGGACAAGCTGGAATGGATCGTGCAAAAATGCACCGAGGCCGGGGTAGCTGATTTCATGCCCATTACGCTAAGCCGGTGCGTAAGCATTGTTAGTGATAAGGATGCCGCAAAAAAGCAGGAGCGGTGGCAGCGTATCGCTCAGGAAGCCGCCAAGCAATCCGGGCGGGCTATTGTACCAACTGTCAGCCTTCCCCTGTCGTTTGCCAAAGCACTGGAAAAGCTTAAAAGCCATGAACTGATTTTAACCCCCTGGGAGGAAGCCGACGGCTTTGGCCCGAAAAAAGTTCATGAGCAATTTTCCCATGTGCGCGACGTTGCCATCGTCATCGGCCCGGAGGGCGGCATCGCCCTGGAAGAAATCGAAAAGCTGAAAGCCATCGGAGCCGTTCCCATAACGCTTGGCAAGCGCATCCTTCGCACGGAGACCGCCGGGCTGGCCAGTGCGGTGGCCCTTTTCGCATTATATGGTGAAATGGAGTAAAAACAGATTATCAACGATGCAAAACAAGCTATCGGGGATGCATTGAAGGCTCCGCAGCCGAAGCGCCGCCAGTGGCGGGTAAAGCGAGGCGAAGGAGGCTGGCGAAACGGGTTCCGAAGCTGAGCGCCGCCAGTGGCGGATGAAGCGAAGCGGAGGAAGCGAGCGAATCGCGCAGCGCAAGCGGTAGCGAAGCGGTGCGACGATTGAGCCGCCGGGGTTGCGAACGGTAGCGAAGCATTGCGACGATTGAGCCAGATGGGAAGGAGCCCCTTCAATTGGAGTCGTCTCCACCGGCTTTGCCGGTCGGGCGGGGCGCTTGTGCAGCAAGCATTCCTTGCGCTTTTTGCCGTCCGCCAGCCTAGGGTGAGGGGATTTATCCCCAAACCTGGAGTCTTGAAATGGTACTCCATATCAAGACGGAACGCCGGCTAAGCAAAGCGCAAGCCAGCGCTTAAGGCTGCAGGCAAAAAGCGAAATCCTTCGAAAATGATGCCTCATTTTCGAAGGAGTATGGAAATGATGTGATACATTGCAAACCGTTGCTTTTTATACCCTTGGCTGCAAAGTGAATCAATACGATACCCAGGCCATGCTGGAGAAATTCCTTGAGGCCGGTTATGAGGTTGTGCCTTTTGAGGAAAAGGCCGACGTTTATGTCATTAATACCTGCACAGTGACCGGCGTAGGCGACAAAAAGAGCCTGCAAATGCTAAGGCGCGTTCAGCGTTTGAATCCCAACGCCGAGACCGTGCTGGCCGGCTGCCTGGCCCAGCGTATGGGTGAGGAGCTTGCTGCAACCGGGGCACGGCTGATCCTTGGCACCCAGCGCCGTGCGGAGATCGTAACGCTGCTGGAAGACGCCGTTCACCAGAACAAGCAGACAGTGGCGGTGGAGGCCTTGTCCTCCATCCCTTACGAACCGCTGGCCATACGCGCGCAGGAAGGCCATACCCGGGCGGTTTTGAAAATACAGGAGGGCTGCGGGCGCAAGTGCACCTATTGCATCATTCCAAGCGTTCGCGGCCCGGTGCGTTCCCGTCCGCTTCATGAAATCAGTCTGGAGGCCAAACGCCTGTCGGAGGCCGGCTTTGTGGAGCTGGTGCTTACCGGCATCCATCTGGCCAGCTACGGCAAGGATTTTCAGAACGACATTTCCCTTCTTGACGCCATCCGCACCGTGCATGATGTGCCTGGCATCCTTCGCATTCGTTTGGGCTCCCTGGAGCCTACAATTGCCACTTCGGAATTTGTGAACGCTTTGCGGGAGATGAACAAGGTTTGCCCGCAGTTCCACCTGTCGCTGCAGTCGGGCAGTGACAGCGTACTTCACCGCATGGCGCGCAGCTACAGCACAGCCCAATACGAGGCGGCAGTAGCAAGGCTTCGGGAGGCATTCCCCAATGCATCCTTCACTACCGACATATTGACAGGCTTCCCCGGGGAAACGGAGCAGGAATTCCGGGAAACGGTATCTGCCTGCCGCCGCATCGGCTTTTCCAGGATGCACGTGTTCCCCTATTCCCAGCGGACAGGAACGAAGGCGGCCGATATGCCGGATCAATTGCCGCGTGCCATCAAGGAACAGCGGGCCAGGTATCTGATCGCCCTGGGAGAGGAACTCGCCGCCGATTATAGCAGGAGCCTTGTTCAAACCGTTCAGCCCGTTTTGTTGGAAGAATCGCTTGCGGACGGGCGCATGCAGGGGTACACCCCTCAATACGTTCATGTGAAGGTGACAGGCGGTGCTCCGGGGCAGATTGTATCTGTTTTGCTGCTTGATGCAGACGAAGAAGGAATGTCAGGCTCCATTGTAGAATAATTTGGAAACGCTGCATGAATTCCCGGCTTGTCCCCGTTAATTGAGGGTGAGAAGGAGCGGTGTACATGGACAATTGCCTGTTCTGCAAGATCATCAAGGGGGAAATTCCTTCCCAAAAGGTGTATGAGGATGAATACGCTTATGCTTTCAAGGATATTCATCCCCAGGCACCCGTGCATGTGCTGGTGGTGTCCAAAGCCCATGCGAAAGATGTGCTGGAAGGCGCTTCTATGGAAGACGCGGAATTGGCCGCGCTTATGAAGGCCTGCGCCAAGGTAGCCAAAGTCACAGGCATTGATCAAAAGGGGTTCCGCGTCGTCACAAACTGCGGACATGACGGATGCCAGTCCATTCCCCACCTGCATTTTCACGTGCTGGGCGGCCGTCATCTTACGGAGAATATGGCTTGACGCAAAACATAACCATCATTTTTTACCGAAACATCTTGTTGCCTTGCGAAAAGACGGTTGACTGCCATACAGGAAAGCGATATAATGGATGCACGGTCGCCATCCGTCCGTCGAGCCGGCGTAAGGTTTAGGCGAGATGAGCGAGGGGAGGGATAACAGTGTCCGAGGTACGTAT
>JAEZLW010000187.1 GCA_023415145.1 Bacillota bacterium
TCCGGGTGGCAGCGGGTCAGCGCGGGACACTGCTTTTCCTTGGCGTTTAACGTCAGGCTTCTGACATGCATGCCCTTTTCCCGCATCAGGCTGATGGCCTGCAAGGCCGCCTGCCGCGCGGTAGTGCGGGCTGTAAGATAAAAAATTTGCCCGGTCAGCCCCTGGCCCAGCGCTTTCAGCGCAGGAAACAACACAGCGGCGGATTTCCCCGTGCCGGTGGGCATGCTGGCAAACAGCCGCCGTTTTTGCCTGATGGCGGTAAATACCTGCACGGCCATCTCCCGCTGCCCTATACGGTAACTGTCAAAAGGAAAAGGCAGCGCTGCAAGGCTTTCGTCACGCTTTGCACGGTGCCGCCGCTGTACGGCCTCCCATTTTGCATAGGCGTCAAGCAGTGCCGCAAACTCCTCCATAAGCGCGCAGGCCGCCATCTCCTCCTCAAAGGCCGCCCGCGCCTTACCCGCTTCGGTAACGTACGTAACAAGGATGCGCACGCCCGACTTGCCCATCGTCTGGCAGACCATGTGCCCGTACACAACGGCCTGGGCGCGGTGGGCCGGCCACGCCTTTTCCGGCGGCATATGGGTTTCATATGACAGCTTCAGTTCCTCGATGATGGGGACATCCGCATCAAAATACGCATCCATCCGGCCGGCAATCTGAAAATCGATGCCCTCGGCAGATGTGTGAAGGCTCACCGGCACTTCCGCCTGCCAGCCCGCTTCCAACTGGCCCTGGTGTGCCTTGTGCCCCTTCGTCCCCGCCTGCATGTCCTGCTTGCCGGCAGCGGGCAGGATATCCTCCCCGTGAATGGAGAACTCCACCAGGTCGCGTGCCGATACCCGCTTGATTCCTTCCATGCGTCCCCCACAAGCAAACGTTTGTTTCCATTATGACATACATGGCCTGCAGGCGCAAGGGGGCAAACATGATTGATACGGGAAGCAGATGTGATCAAAAGCGATTTCTCGCACATTCCGGCCCGAGAAATGCATTTTTCAACCGCTACCTGTTGACATTTTCATTGACTGGATTATACTGTTTGCTTGTCGCTTATATAGCGGCGGATGTATCAAGGAAATGCATGGTTACAATCGCGCTTTTTAATCTTTGGCGAGTCTTTATACTTTCTTTATGCAAATGCCTTCAGTTTGAATCCCGTATTAATGCCTATGCCGTTATACTGATGGCCGGAGGTGAAAATCATGCCGGCCTGGGTAATCATCCTGCTGTTCGCGGCAGCGCTTATCGGCGGCTATATGGCTATGGCTGGGTTGGATCGAACGCTGGATTCCCAAAAAGAAGCTTCGACCTGCCCAATTGAAGCAGAGACGCTGCTGTTCGGACATGAGGAGGATATTTTCATTGCCAGGGAGTGGCTCAAAAAGCATGATTTTTGCTATGATGAAGTAGACACGCCAACACTGCCCGTGGCAGGAAATTTTCATTTATTGCTGGCGTTGTCCAATAGTGATGTGGACAACCTGCTCCTATGCGCCGCCGCCAGGCAACGCTTTGAAACAATCAAAACTGCTGCCAGGCTAACCGACTCGGTTTACCTGCCTGTATTCAAGGATGCAGGCGTCGACTACATCCTGCCCGATGTTCGGGAGAATGAAATTACGGAGTTGTTGAATCATGTCCATCCGCGTGTTTGACAAGCGGAAAGTCAACGAAAGCCAGGTATTGGCGCTGGGCTTTTTTATGGTGATCCTTTTGGGGGCGACGCTTTTGCGCCTGCCCATCGCCTCCCGCAACGGCGTGCCCCTCCCCTGGATCGACGCCATCTTTACCGCTTCTTCCGCCACATGTGTCACAGGCCTGGTGGTGTACGATACGTATACCCAGTTCACCTTGTTTGGGCAAACGGTGATCCTGCTTTTGCTCCAGGTAGGCGGCCTGGGCTTTATGACGGTTGCCACCATGTTCTCCATGTTCATGGGCCGGCGCATCGGATTAGCTGAACGTGGCCTGATGAAGGAATCCATCGGCACGCTGCAGGTGGGCGGCATCGTACGCATGCTCAAGCACGTGCTCATAGGCACCGCCTTTTTGGAAGGCATCGGGGCCATTTTGCTCTCCATACGCTTCATCCCGCAAATGGGCTGGGCCACAGGCATTTATTACGGCATCTTTCATTCCGTATCCGCCTTTTGCAATGCGGGCTTTGACCTGATGGGCCGCTTCGGCCCCTATTCCTCCCTGGTGCCTTACCAGGGCGATGTTTTGGTAAACGTGGTTGTCATGTCGCTGATCGTGTTCGGCGGCCTGGGATTTGTGGTATGGGAGGATCTTTATGTCAAGCGTTTCCGCTTATCCCGTATGAGCCTGCATGCCAAGGCTGTATTGATCTTCACCGCCTTCCTCATCATAAGCGGTGCGGCCTTGTTTTTCTTCCTGGAGCGGGACAACGCTTTGGCCGGCATGCCTCTTGGAACCAGGATTATGGCCAGCCTGTTTCAATCGATCACGCCCCGCACAGCAGGCTTCAATACTGTCAGCATGAGCGGCTTAACCGGCGGCGGCAAGCTGCTGATTATGCTGCTGATGGCCATCGGCGGCAGCCCCGGCTCTACCGCCGGCGGTATGAAGACCACCACGGTGCTTGTTCTGCTTCTGGCATCCTTTTCCTTTATCCGCGGCCGGGAGGATGTCAACTATATGGACAGGCGGCTGGATACAAATGTGGCCCGCAAAGCTTTTTCCATCCTCACCCTTTATCTTGCAGCCACTATTCTGGCCATTTTGGCTGTAGCGGCCATGCAGCCCTTTTTGCTGGAAGACACGGCCTTTGAAATGATTTCCGCCTTGAGTACCGTCGGGCTGACAACAGGCATCACTCCATCTTTAAACCCCGCGGCCAGAATCATCGTTTCCATGCTGGTATACCTGGGCCGGGTAGGCGCCATATCGGTTTTGATGGCACTGACCCACCATCAAAATGGCTTGAATATGAAGAAACCCGTTGATAAAATGATTGTAGGATAAGGAGAAGGAATCATGAAATCCATTTTGGTGATTGGTCTTGGACGGTTTGGCCGGCATCTGGCCATAAAGTTTGCCGAGCTTCGGGATGAAGTGATGGTTGTGGATAACGACGAGGCACGTGTCAATGCCCTGGCTCCCCTTGTCACTTCTGCCCAGATCGGCGACTGCACCGACGAGCGGGTGTTGGATACGCTGGGTGTGCGCAATTTCGATATCTGCTTTGTGTGCATCGGGAGCCACTTCCAGTCTTCCCTGGAGATCACCTCACTCCTGAAGGAAATGGGTGCTGTCCGGGTCATCGCCAAGGCGGACCGGGATATTCATGCCAAGTTTTTGCTGCGCAACGGCGCGGACGAGGTGATCTACCCCGAAAAAGAGGTGGCTCACCGTACCGCCATCAAGCACAGCGCAGGCCATGCCTTTGATTACATCGAATGGGCGGAGGATTACTGCATTGCCGAGGTACCGCCTCTTCGCAGCTGGATTGGCAAAAGCATACGCGAAGTGGCTGTCCGTACAGAATACAAGGTGGGCATCATTGCGATCAAGGGACGCAGCGGATTTTCCCAATCACCGGAAGCCGGGTACGTTTTTTCGGATGGCGATCATTTGGTCATTGCCGGCAACAAAAAGGATGTAGTCAAAGTACTGAACAAAACGTAATGGGATTGTCGTATCCATGCTGCAAGCCGTACCGAAAGGCGCGGCTTTTTTGCTGCAGCGTATATACAGGCAATATGCAGTATTCTTTTTGTTGTTTAAATCCATCAGAATCGTGTATAATGCCATCATCCTGTTTGCCTATTCCCGTTTTCCGATTGCCGCAAAGGGAGAGATCCTCAGATGATGTACAAGTGGGCCGCGCTTATGGTCCTTGCAGCCATACTATCGTTTGCACCCTGCAGTGCGTTGTGTGAGGCCGCGAAGGAATACACAAGTCACCCCTATACCTACACATTGTCAGACGAAGGCGCTGCAATTACCGCCTGCGAAAACCCCGTTGGGGATTGGGTTGTACCAGACAGCCTGGATGGCCATCCTGTTGTGGCGATCGGCAAAAATGTTTTTGTCTTGAATGAAAAAATTACGTCCGTTTCTCTCCCGGATGGCGTGACAACCATCGGTGAAGGTGCGTTCCGCGGGTGTATAAGCCTTGTTTCCATCTCCCTGCCTGATAACCTGGCTGTCATCGAAAAGGATGCGTTATCACAGTGCTCAAGCCTTGCCTCCATCATCCTTCCCGGCCATTTGACCACTATCGGTGCATGGGCGCTGTCCGGCTGCGAAAGCCTTGAAGCCATCACCATTCCAGGCAGCGTGATGGAAGTTGGTTTCAACGCCTTTTCTGATTGCAAAAAACTTCAGGCCATCCAGGTGGAAGAGGGCAACAACGCTTATGCACAAACAGACGGCGTATTGTTTGACAAGGTCAAGAAGATGCTGCACTCCTATCCCGCCGGGAAAGCCGCAGCGGAATATCTGGTTCCGCAGGGAACGAATAGTATCGGTGAAGGAGCATTTTATGGGTGCGCAAAGCTCATATCCGTCCTTCTTCCTGACAGCGTTACCGTCATAGGAGATCATGCGTTTCGCAATTGCTTGGGTTTGGGTTCCATCCAGATCCCCGGCAGCGTTACTATCCTTGGACACTATGCATTTGCCGGCTGCAAAGGCCTTGGCTCCATTGCCATTCCCTTAAGCGTTACAAGCATTGCACCCACCGCTTTTTACTACTGCCCAAGCCTTCAAAACATCCTCGTGGAGGATGGCAATGATGTTTATGATCAGATCGGCGGCGTACTGTTTGATAAAACGCAAAAAATGCTGCATACGTATCCCAACGCGAAAACAACGGCTGTATACCAGGTTCCCAAAGGCATTGAAAAAATCGGTCCGTACGCTTTTTTAGGTTGCGGCAATCTGAATGACATCCTTCTCCCGGATAGTTTGACAAGCATCGGAGAATTTGCATTTCATAGCTGCAAAAGAATCACATCCCTGCTCATCCCCGACGGAGTAAACAGCATTGGGGAAGGAGCGTTTACCTTATGCCAAGGATTGACCACCGTGAACATCCCCGCCGGGGTGACAAGCATAACAGAAAATATGTTTTCCAACTGCTCTGGCCTTGCATCCATCACCATTCCCAATGGTGTTTCCACCATTGGCAAGAGAGCTTTTCATGGCTGCTCCAGCCTTGCTTCCGTCAGCATACCTGCCAGCGTTACGAGCATAGGGGAAAATGCATTTGGCTTGTGTAATAGTCTTGCCTCCGTCTTTATTTCATCCGGCGTAACCGAAATATCGGAAAAAGCGTTTTATCATTGCACTTCCCTCCAAAAAATCAACATCCCGGAGAGTGTAAAAAGCATAGGCCCTGCGGCCTTCCTGGACTGCGAACGCCTTGCAGCCATTGATGTTGCTCCGGGCAGTTCTTACTATGAACAATCCGGCGGCGTATTGTTCGATAAGAAGCAAAAAATGCTGCACACCTATCCCCAGGGAAAAACCGAACTGATTTATCAGGTGCCGCAGGGAGTTGAAATCATTGGCGAAGCTGCCTTCGAATACTGCAACGGCGTAACCTCCGTGATCCTGCCCGACAGTGTAACCGCCATACAAAAAAGAGCCTTCTGGGGCATGCGGGGTCTGGAGTCCGTTACCCTGCCCGAAAGCATCTCTTTCCTTGACAAAACGTCATTTGATTGGCTGATGGGCATTGAGGTCTATGTTCCCGAAGGAAGTTTTGTCCATCAGTATATGGCTGAGAATGGGCTCCCCTTCACGGTTCTGCCCTCATGGCTAAACTAAACGTGGATGGCGGCATTTCACGTGGAATCATAATAAGTTCCCGGGAGAGCTTCATGAAAAAGGAGTCATCCCGGGGTTTTTATCAACTGTCTACTGCTTTTTCCACACCGCCGGATGGAACAAAACAAAGATCGGGAAAAGCTCCAGCCGTCCAGCCAGCATGATCAATGACAAAACGATCTTGGAAAGCCCGCTGTACCCCGCAAAGTTTCCAATGGCTCCCACTGCCCCAAGGCCAGGGCCAATGTTTGATATACAGCTTAACGTCGCTGTGAAGTTGGTTTCCAGATCATACCGGTTATCAAGGGATATGATAAGCGTACCCGCTAACAGCAGCACCAGATAGGCGAAAAAGAAAACCGCCGTCTGGCTCAGCATATCCTCCTCAACGGCTTTTCCCTCCAGGCGGACCACCTTCACCTTGCGGGTCTGAAATGTAAGATTAACCTGCCGCAAGCCCATTTTACAAAGCAGCATGGCCCGCACCACTTTGATACCGCCGCCGGTGGACCCGGCGCTGGCCCCGATGAACATCAATATCACCAGTAAAACCCGGCTGAACTGCGGCCAAAGGTTGAAGTCTGCCGTCACATACCCCGTGGTGCTCATGATGCTGGCCATATGGAAGCTGCCATAACGCAGCGCCGTAAAAAAGTTTCCATACACAGGCAAAAGGTTGAGTGTGATCAGCAAGGCTGAAATACCCGCAATCATCAAAAAGGCACGCAATTCCTCACTGTGAACCAGATCCCGCATTGAGCCTTGCAGCAGCTTGTAGTACAATGCAAAGTTTACGCCAAAGGCCAGCATAAACACGGTGATGATGCCGTCGACCAGGGGATTTTTGAATGCCCCTACGCTCAGAGCGTAATTGCTGAAACCACCGGTTCCCGCTGTGCCAAAGGCATGAATCACCGCGTCGTACAAGCTCATCCCCGCCAGCATCAGCAGCACCACGAGCACGGCGGTGAGCGCTGTATAAATCAAATACAGCAGCTTTGCCGTGTTTCCCATCTTGGGTACCAGCTTGGACAGGCTGGGTCCGGGGCTTTCGGCCCGCATCAGATGGGAGGTGCGCCCTGACATGGTGGGCAGTATGGCCAGCGTCAACACCAGCACCCCCATGCCACCGATCCAGTGGGTAAAGCTTCGCCAAAAAAAGACACCCCGGTAATCATGGCCGGGAAAATCACTGAGCACGGATGCGCCTGTTGTTGTGAAGCCGCTGACACACTCAAAAAATGCATCTGCCATGTTCGGGATCAGGCCTGAAAATACAAAGGGGAGACTGCCGAAAAAGCTCATCAGCACCCAGGCGGCACCAACGGCCACAAAGCCTTCCCGGGCCCGAAGGTTTAAATCCCTGGGCCTGGAAAAAGCCCACATGGGGGCGGCCACAAGCAATGTAAGGCCTATGGTTTTGACAAAGGCCAGCGTATCTCCATCACCGTAGTGCAAGGATACGGCAAGACTCAGCGCCATGGCACCGGCTTCTATCAACAGTATCTTACCAAGTACATTCAGCAGCAGACGCTTGTTCATGCCATTTCCTCCAGAACGGACAGAACCTCGTCCAGGCTGCCAATGCCGCTTTCCTTTGCCACCACCACCACGCTGTCACCGGCCTCGATGTGGTCGTTGCCAAAGGGGATGATCACTTTTCCCTCACGATAAATTACTGCCACCAGGGCGTTTTGTCTGATTGACAGCTTTTTGATGGGTACGCCCACATATTCCGCACCGGCCTCGGCGATAAACTCCAATGCTTCAGCCTTACCATCCATGATACGGAATATCTTTTCCACTGCGGTGCCCTGGCCGCCGGCTCTGGCCCTTACGTAGCGCAAGATGGTATTGCAGGTAATGAGCTTGGGACTTACAATGGAGCCTAAGCCCATGGTTCTGATGATGTCGGTATAATTCACACGGTTGTTTTTCACAATCACCTTGCCAACCCCGTGCGTTACGGCATATAGCCCGGCCATCAGGTTTTCCTCATCACGGTCACAAAGCGCCACAAAGGCATCCATGGTAAAGAGGCCCTCTTGCGTAAGCAGGTCCTGGTCGGTACCATCGCCGCAGACAATGTTCACATCAGGAAGCTGCTCACTGAGCTGCCGCGCCTTTTCCGGTTTGATCTCTATAATCGTCACCTTGATACCCATGGGTGCGATCATTTTGGCCAGGTAGTAGCTGATACGCCCGCCGCCCAAAAGCATCACATTTTTGACCGAGAGGGTATTCTTGCCCAAGTACTTGAAGAAGGCCGTGATTGTAACCAAATCTGAAGCCACGTACACTTCGTCGCCCGGCCGGATGATAAAATCACCATTGGGAATGATGACGTCGCCGCCCCGCTCCACCGCGCAATAGAGCACTTGGGGCAGATTGCGCAGCTTTTTGTTCAGGTCCCGGATGGGGCAGCCGGTGACAGCGTCCCCCTCCTGCGCGCGGAACTCCACCATTTCCACCCGTCCCCGGGCAAAGCTTTCAATATTGTCAGCAAAAGGATAGCGCAATAGGCGGCTGATCTCCAGTGCCGTTGTCCGCTCCGGATTAATGGCCAAATCAATCCCAAGTACTTTTTGAAACAGCATAAGGCTTTCGTTATACTCAGGATCACGGATTCGGGCAATGGCATACTTCGCCCCCAGCTGCTTGGCTGAAAGGCAGCACAGCATATTGATCTCATCCGTTGCGGTGGCGGCAATCACAATGTCCGCCTTGTCCACATTCGCTTCCAGCAACGTACGGATGTTGGCCCCGTTTCCCTTCACGCATAAAACATCCAGCGTATCCATGCTTTTTTGCAGCACATTGACGCTGCGGTCGACGATTGTAACATCGTGTCCTTCTCTGGCCAGATTTTCCGCCAGGGTATGGCCCACCTTGCCATCGCCCACCACCATAATCCGCATAGGGACTGCCTCCGTTTCTCCAATTAAAAAAGATACCCATACATTATATCACAGTCTGGAAGAATGAAAAGAACCGGTTTTTCGACAAGCGGGACGAATGGGCTGATCCCACCATTTTCCACACCCGCAATGCAAATGACTGTTGCTACTTAACATCCCTCCTCTTTTATGGTATATTCATTTCAAAGGGAGGTTGTTTGATGCCGCGTACCAATGTGCCAAGAGTTGCACATGTTCTAAAAAGCGCAGCGATATTACTGGCTGCGCTGGGTGTTTCGCTGCTGGCCTCCCAAATGGGTCTGAACAAGGAAAGCATCGTTCTGATTTTCCTGCTGGGAACCATGCTGATCACAGTGGCTACGCCCGGTTATCTGTACGGCCTTGTTGCCTCCATGATCCATGTGTTCCTTTTTAACTACCTGTTCACCCAGCCTGTACACACATTTCTGATCTCCAGCTCTAACGATGTGATGCTGATGATTGTCTTTTTTATCGCATCCATCGTATGCGGCACCATCACTTCCAGGCTGAACCGTCAGCGGGAAATCTCAGAGGGGAACGCACGTACCGCCCAGCTTTTGCAAAAGGTATCGGAGGGGTTTTTACAGGTCACGGGAGAAAAGGCAATTGTCATGCAGGGCATAGCCTATCTAAAGGAACACGCGAATCTTGATTGCTCCGTGACACTCTATACCGGAAAAAATTACCCTCATGAAGATACAGCCCGTGACGGAGATGCCTATTCTGTCCGTATCACAGGTGTTGCGCGGGATGCAGGCACGCTCACGGCGCAGTGCATCAATCCTCCCACCTTTCAGCAGGAGCTGCTCATAAAGGCCGTTGCTGCACAAATGGCCATTGCCCTGGACAGGGATTCCTTCTACACCGAGCAGGAGAAGATACGCCTGGCCATGGAGCGGGAGCGGCTGCGTAGCACCCTGCTGCGGGCCGTGGCCCACGATCTGAGAAGCCCGCTGACTGTACTGGCGGGGGCAAGCGGGCTTTTGAGCAGCAACATGCCAGAGCTGACCGGTCCTGAGAAAACGAAACTGGCCAAAGACATACATGAAGAAGTCATCTGGCTTACCGACCTGGTGGAGAATATACTGAGCATGACACAGATCCAGGAAAGCCGCCTCTTTTTGCGAAGGGAAGAAGAGGTGGTGGACGACGTGGTGAATGAAGCTGTCAAGCATGTATCCCCGCTCATGCAGGACAGGCAGTTATCTGTTACCCTGCCGGATGATGTCGTCACAGCGCCCATGGACATCAAGCTCATCGCTCAGGTCATCATCAATATTTTGAACAATGCCGTGCGCCACACCCCTCCGGGAAGCACCATCAGCCTTACCGCCTCCCGGACGGAAAAGGATGTGGTCTTCGAGGTGTGCGATGACGGGCCCGGCATCGACCCCGCCATCCTGGATACGATGTTTGAAGGCTTTGTGCAAAAAAACAGCAAGGTGTCGGACGGTCAGCGCGGCCTGGGCCTGGGCCTGGCCATTTGCAAAGCGGTGGTCGCCGCCCACGGCGGAACCATCAAAGCTGATAACAGGCCGGAAGGCGGCGCAAGATTCGTGTTTACCCTTCCCAGTGACACAGCGCTACCGGAAGAAAGGAAACACCATGGACCAGGATTGGACAATCCTTATTATTGAGGATGACCGCTACATCGCAAACTTTATGGCTCTGTCCCTGAAAAAGGAGCAGTATCCAACGGTCATCGCCTCCACCGCACAGGAAGGGCTTGCCCTTTGTTACGCCAACAACCCAGGCATCATCCTGTTGGACCTTGGCCTGCCGGATATGGATGGCCTGGCGGTCATCAAAACCATTCGCTCCTTTTCCAGTGTGCCCATCCTGGTGGTCTCCGCCAGAGGCCAGGAGCAGGAAAAGATCGACGCCTTGGACAGCGGTGCGGATGATTATATCGTCAAGCCCTTCCATATGGGCGAGCTTCTGGCCCGTATCCGTGTCGTTCGCCGCAAAAGCCAGCAGCCCGCCCAGGGCGCCGTGTTCACCTGCGGCAGCCTGATTGTGGACCAGGAAAAGCGCCGCGTTACAGTGGATGACAAGGAAATCCACCTGACGCCCATGGAATACCGCCTCTTGCAGCTTTTGATCACAAACAAGGGCAAGGTGCTCACCCATAATTACATCATCAACGAAATCTGGGGCTATGGCGAAACCGGTGACCCCAAGGCCGTCCGCGTCTTCATGGCCAACCTCCGCCGCAAGATAGAAAGGGATACACTCCATCCCCGCTTCATCCTTACCGAAATCGGTGTAGGCTACCGCTTCACGGAGGAGTAGGCATAACGAGAATATATGCGGGGAGGGCGTCTTTTGAAAAAGGCGCCCTCCCCTTCCGCAAGCTCAATCGTCGCACTGCTTCGCTGCCGCTCGCATTGTTCGTTTCGCTTGATTCCTTCGCCTCGCTTCATCCGCCACTGGCGGCGCTCGGCTCACTCACCCACCCCAGAAAACTTTATCATTTTCTGATTACAACAAGCCTTACCCCAAAATACATCAGAACAACTCCAACCAATGCGTTCAGTGCCTTCATCACATCGCCTGGCAAGAAACCGCCAACCAAGCTTCCTATGAAAGCCACCGCCGTTAAAAAAACCACCGTAGCCAATACACAACCTGCCGCGAATAGCGAGAGCTGCCCTCTATCCCATTTGTTCTCCAGGACCTTTGCGGTGAGCATGCCGCTCCAAAACAAAATCGTCAGGGGATTGGACAGCGTCAGTAAAAGCCCCATCAAAAACAAGCTCTCCCCGGAGGACACTGAAAACAACCGGATGCCGGGCAGCAGCGTTATCCCAAATGCCCCCAATAACAAATCTGCCCCGAAAAGTACAAGCACGGCGCAGCCTATGATGCGGATTGCCGCCTTCACCCTGGGTTTGCCAACGATGGCCGCCACCCCAATGCAGGACAAAGCCAAATACAGCGCATCCGCCAGCGTTACAGCCAAAACAAGCGGCAGAGTTTGTATAAACCCCTGCCCTGCGGATGTGTTGAGCACCAGCAAGCAGATTGGCCCCACGGCCAACTGCAAAAGCATTCCAAATCGAAGTCCTTTGAATACCATGTTGATCAATCCCTTATGCATGGTTCATATCCTTACAGACATGTATAATCATCAATGATTCCAAACAATGAAGCAGGCAGTTCATTTTACTCTTCCCACTTCCAAATGCTCTTCCTGCCCAGCACATCCACCACCTCAATGGCCAGCTGCCCGGTCAGCATAGGTACTTCCAGCACATGCGCAATTTCAGGACTATGCCTGAGCCTCGCCGCGTGGCCATGGGACACAAACACGCCTTCTTTCAAGTATCCTGCCGACCATTGATCCACAGCGTCCAGCGGGCCCAGCGGGAATCCGGCCGGAATCTTTTTCAACCCGGCCTCCACATCATTTTCCAAAGCATATCTTGTAAGCTCCACTTCATAAAAGCCAAGAGCGGGCCGCACATCGGCATCAAGCCCCGCCTCAGACTCTGCGCAAGGCCATTCCAGCAAAAAGTCCTGGTCCAATAGCCGCTTCCTGCTCACGCAAACCGCCCCGGCACCTGCGTCAACACCAAGAAACCGCCGCCCATGCTTGGCTGCTGCCACCAGGGTGGTGCCCGAGCCGCAGCACAAATCCGCCACCAGGTCGCCGGGCTTTGTTGTAGTCAAAAGGATTCTTTCCATCAGCCGGAGAGGCTTTTGCGTATCATAGCCGGTACGCTGCGGGTCTTTTTGCTGCAGGTGGCTGACATCCGACCATACATCGCTGGGATAGGCCGGCTCGTCGTCATAATAGGTGTACACCTTTCCGTTTGCACGAATGCTGCGGTATGTCCGTCCCTGCTCGTCCACGTGGCGGCGCATGTGATTTTCCCGGTTCTCTGCCCGGCTGATCGGTGCCTTGGCAATATCGAAAAAATAATCGTCACTCTTTTTGTAAAACAACAAAATGTCATGCTTACGGCTGAAATGCTTCACCGCCCGACCGCCGGTTTGGTACACCCATACAATTTCATTGACCAGATTCTTTTCGCCAAAGATTTCATCGCACAACACCTTCAAATAGGCGTGCATTCTATAATCAATATGTAAAAAGAAAACCCCGTTCTCCCGCAGCAGGCTGTGGGCCAGGGTCAGCATATTACGCATAAAGGCAAGGTACGCCTCTTTATCCGGATACCGGTCCGCATACGCCGGCAGCACGATTTGATGCCGTCCCGTTTTCCAGCCTTCCTTCCCGACCCGCATGCGGTGCTGGAACATGTCCCCCGTAAAAAAGGGCGGGTCGATGTACAGGCACTGCACCTGCCCAAAGAATTCGGTCATAAGGCGTGGTGCAAGATTCAAGGCGTCGCCATGCAGCAACAGCCCTCCTTCCCCCGTGCCTTGGCTTTCCACCCAGGCGCTGCCTTTGACCCACATCAAAAATCCCTCCCGGCAAGGAATGATTGCTTCAATTCTTCATATGCTTTCAACTCTTCGGTCAGTGAAAGCAAAAATGCCCGGTGCTTGTCCTCCCGCAAAAGAAGCTCCGCCGCGTCGTAAGCGGCGTCTACGAATGCTGTTTTCAAGCCCTTTTTACCGCTTTGCATCAGCGGGCAAACGGGCCAGGCACGTACATCCATGGATATGTTCGCCTTGATGCCCCCGTCTTCCTGCGCAACCGCCTTGATCACCAAAGGAAATATGCGGCAGGACAAAGGCCGGTTCTCCCTTTCGCATTCTCCCGCACAGATTAGCCGCCTGCCCATCCTGTCCTCCGCGATTTTCGCCCAGGAACAGCCTTCATAATACCGCTCCTCCCCAGGAAAAAGCAGCATACCGTCCTCCTCGCTGCCCTGGCAGCAGGCGGCCTGACACCGTCTTCCGCAGTCAAAGGCAAGAGGCGTCAGATTGCTTAACAGGTCACGTGCCTTTTGAAGTCCGTCCGGCTCCATGCTATATCCCCTTTGTCAAATGCTCTATCAGAATTTTCGCACCGATGATCAGCAGCACCACACCTCCCGCCACCCCGGCGCGGCGGCGCAAAAGGCCTTTCAGCTTACCGCCCAGCAAAACCCCCGGCGTGCACAGCGCAAAGGTGGTCAACCCAATCACCAGCCCATGCTGCACGGCATACTCCCCCGACACCGCAAGGGATACGCCCACCGCCAGCGCATCCATGCTGGTGGCCGCTCCCAGCATAAGCAGCCGGCTGAATTGGATGGGGTTGGCGGGACACTCTTCCTCAGGGCAAAAACGCAGTTCCTCCCTAATCATCCGAAGCCCTGTGATCACCAAAAGCCCGAAGGCCGCCCAATGGTCCAGCATCAGCAGACAGATGCGAAGCCCCCGCCCTGCCATGAGCCCGATGGCAGGCATCACCGCCTGGAACAGACCGAAACACGCGCCTACCTTCAGTGCGTGCCTGAGCTTCGCTTTATCAAGCAGTGCCCCTGTGGCTGCCGCCGCCGCCAAAGCGTCCAGCGATACGGCCAGCGCCGTTGCCATCAGCTCCAAGCCGTCCATTTCAGTCCCCCCTCTGCCAAAACAAACAAACGGCGGTCGTCCGCGCCGTCCGTCCAGAAGGGTTATATGCATTCTATCATAAAAAAAGA
>JAEZLW010000043.1 GCA_023415145.1 Bacillota bacterium
GCACTCTACCACTGAGCTACTACCGCACGCTCCGCAGGATCAAAGAGATTGGTGCGGACGAAGAGATTTGAACTCTTACGCCATATGGCACCAGATCCTAAGTCTGGCGCGTCTGCCATTCCGCCACGCCCGCATAAAACCTAGGATGTTCAAGGATTTCGGGAAATGAGCGCTTGGGTTAATCCTTAAGTGCTGTTCCCAGGATCAGCCGCGAAAAGTATATTACCACATTTGGCAGCAGACTGTCAATAACAAATAACGCTAAAAAACAACGGGATTGCATGAAAAAAGAAGGCTTGACCTATTGCCATGGCAAGGGAAGTCATGGTATAATCTCCTTTGTGACAAACGGGCGGTCCTCTGTCCGGAAGGATGCAATGGCCGGGCATGAACGTCTATGAGGGAAGGAGGCACACAATAATGAGCGAAATTATCCGTTCCATTGAAAGAGCGCAGCTCCGTACCGATCTGCCCAAGTTCAACATCGGTGACACCGTCCGCGTATGGGTCAAGGTGGTGGAAGGCAGCCGCGAACGCCTGCAGGCGTTTGAAGGAACCGTGATGGCCAAGCGCAATGGCAGCGTCCGGGAAACGTTCACCGTCCGCCGTGTATCCTACGGCATTGGCGTGGAGCGTACGTTCCCCTTGCATTCTCCCCGCGTGGACCGCATTGAAATCATCCGTAAGGGCAAGGTCCGCAGGGCCAAGCTGTACTATCTGAGGGGTCTGCAGGGCAAGGCCGCGAAAATCAAAGAGGCCAACCGCACCTGAAAACAAAAAAACGGACTGCCGTACCAGAATCAATCCTGATGCGGCAGCCTTTTTTTATATGCTTCTGATATAGCTTGGGAAGTGGGCCAGTACAATGCCAGGCTCTTCCAGTGTGATGTCCCAGCGCTTGACCCATTCCAGTGAGTAAAAACCGTCGTAGCCTCCATTTTTCAAAAGGTTGATGCAGCTTTTCAGCGGCAGGTCGCCCTGGCCCACCATTTTGTAGCGGATGCGCTCGCCTTCCCACACGCTGTCCTTCAAATGGACATGTTTCAAAAAAGGCTTCAAATTGCCATACGTCTCCTCGGGAGCTTCACCCATGAAGCGGTAGGGATGATGCACATCCCACAGGATGCCTATGCTTGCAGAGCCTATGGCTGTTACAAGCCGGGCCAGCCTTTTGCTGTCTGCCCATACACCGTGAGTCTCCAACAGCAGTACGATGCCGCGGGAAGCGGCATAGCCGGCAAGCTCCTGGGCCATTTCCCGAACCAAACCATCATCCACACTGCCCATGGGCTGGGGTACAGGCGGTGCGGCGAACACCCGCACATAGGGTGCTGACAGGCTATAAGCCAGGTCAACGTAGGTTTTGACCTCCAAAGCGGTGCGCTGCATGTTATCACGCTGGTACAACAGGCAATCGCTGTCCAGACAAGGGATGGCCAGTGACAGCGCTTTGAGTTTTTCAATTGTTTTATCCAATTGGTCTGCACCAAACTCCGGAACCGAGGGTGCTGATATATCCTTGCCCACGCCACGGATCTCAATGCCGTTATACGTAAGGTCATGGGCAGTGGCAGCGATTTCTCCCCAGTTCCAGCGGGGGCAGCCCAGGGTGGAAAAACTGAGTTTCATAAGGCGAATATCCCCCCGACTCCTAGATTTTGCTGCTTGTATGATACCATTTGGCGGAAAATCGGTCAAGTGCACTATATATAAAGAAAAAAATACAGGGGTAGAAGACATATCATGTATTTCGTGTTATAATGTTCCATAAGCGCTAAATTCCTTCCCTTGCCATTAACCGCAGGATGATTTTAGCCGGGCGGTTCCGCTTAACTATCTTATGAAGAGGGAAACGAAAGGAGGCAGGTAGGCGAGCAGATTTCTTTTCCGCCGGGTCATGTTTCATCCGCATCGTTATTGCGGGCAGGAAATGAGGAACGATATATGCGAATGATGATTACCATATTATTGGAAAAAAATATGCTGCCCAGGGACTATCGTCCATGGATCAGCAAGCTGCTTCATATTTCGCTGTCCAAGCAGGGCGGCGAACATCTGGTACAGCAGCATTTCAACAGTACGAGCGAAAAGCTGTTCAGCTTTTCGGTATATCTGCCTAAAAGCCGTTTTGGGCAGGAAGTTGTGCTGGAAAGCAATTACATCAAAATTATTTTCTCCGCCTATGATGAAAATGTCTTCGACGACTTTTTTCTGGCCATGATGGGCATGCAGGGCCAGAAGGCAGACATGGAGGGGAATGTGTTTGCGGTATCCTCTGTGGTGCGCATCATAGAGAAAACGGTGCAGGAGTCCAAAATCAATATTCATATGCTAAGTCCGCTGGTGGTGCGTGGCGGCGCTTTGGGCGGCAAGGAAAGCCGAGGCTGCCTTGGCATTCGTGATTTGGAGTTTTCGGCCCGTTTGCGTTCTACAGTGGCTGGCATGCTGCCATTGGCCAATCTCAAGGAGGATGTTTTGGCATCACTGCACGTGACGGCCTTGGATGAGCCGGGCTGCAAGGAGGCACATGTGCTGCATAAAGGCAGGTTCTACAGAAGCACGCTGGGCAATCTGCAGCTTACGGGTGAGCCTGAGCTCCTGAATCTTTTATACCATGGTGGAATGGGAGAGATGCGGGAGGAAGGCTTTGGGCTGTTTGAACTGAATACTTGATTATACGAAGGATTCATATTGCCGCCATATTTTCGGCGGCTTTTTTGTGTGAAGAAATGGGATTTGACAATCGTTCTTTTGTAAAAGGAGCACCTCTTTTCCATTGCGGGCAATCTGTGGTATAATCAGGTGCAACGTTAAAGGGGGACGGCAGGAAGTGAATGGCATACGCAGACGGGGCATTTCCTTTGGCACGGTGTTCATGCTGCTCATGACAATAGCGGTTGCGGGAGCCTGCGCTGTTGTGCTGCCCCGGCTTGCAGGGAATATGGGCCAGGGAGTCGATGCCCAGCAGCTGGCAAACGCAATTACCAGTTCACTTGACTTGCCGGAACTGTCCTTGTCCGATATCCCCATCTTTCCTCAGATTGCGAACAAAGGTCATACTACCGCAGTACCAACGGGTGTTTTATCTGCGGAAGGCGTCGGGACCGCTCAGGTGGTCCTGCAAACACCTGCTCCGACGGTAACACCGGCGCAAGCCCAAAGCACCTTTACGCTTACTGTCGCAGGAACCGTGGCTTTTGATTCCAACATCAGAAAAAGCTCTTACTACAGCGAAAGCAAGACCTATGATTACCGTGTGCCATTTGCGCTGCTAGGTCATGAGTTCGGCTCTGACTTGAACGTAGTTACACTGGAAAATACACTGGTGGACAATGGGAAGCTCAATGACATCAATGTAACGGCTGATGTGCTTGCGGGGCTTGCTTCAGCAGGATTGGATATGCTGGCGTTGGGGCATGAGCATATCTTGGATTTGGGCTTTGAGGGATTGAATAAAACGGTTGCCGCCGTCCGTAATGCGGGCTTTTCCATTCTTGGCGTACAACCGGAAAAACAGGAAACACAAAGCGCTTTGATCGTCAATCTGCATGGGGTGCAGGTGGGCTTCCTTCATTACGCGGACGTCATGAGCAACGCGGGAAAGCGGGCCATCAAGGCTGATGATTGCGCCTTTGCCGTGCCTGCCTATCAAGAGGAAAAAGTGGCGGCGGATATTGCAGCGGCACGCAGACAGGGTGCCCATGTGGTGATCGTATTGATTCACTGGGGTTCCGACGGCCTAAGCAAAGTCACGCACGATCAGCAGGTAATGGCGCAAGCCATCGCCGATGCCGGGGCGGATATTCTTCTGGGCACACATAACGAGGTGGTGCTGCCCATAGTATACCTGACGGGGAACAGGCCGGACGGCACCAAACGCCCTACGCTTGTATGCTATTCCCTGGGCGCGCTGCTTACCGGTTCCAGAGAATCATCCGCAAAGCTTGCCGGAATGCTTTTGCATTTGCAAATCAAATTTGACATGACTAGCGGGATGGTGGATTTTGAAAAAGTGGAGTATACCCCCACCTACATCTGGCGATACCGCGAAAACGGCAGATACGTATATCAGGTAATTGCCAGTAATAAGGCGGCACCGGATAACATGGATACAAAACAGCGGGATGTGATGGAGCGGGCGCTGGAACGCGTCAACAAGCAAATGGCTGATTCTCCCGCTAAACTTCGAGTTGCAGGTAACTAGATAACGTACTATAACAGCAAAATGCCCCCCTCCCCAATAAGGAAAGCGGGGCGCTTTGCATTTATCCTAGATTTGTTTCAGCGGATTCAAGCATTGGCGAATAATTTCGCGCCTGCGGACGCGGCCAGGCTTTCCTACCCATCTGGCTCAATCGTCGCATTGCCTCGCTGCCGCTCGCAACCCCGGCGGCTCAATCGTCGCAGCGCAAGCTGCCGCCTGCGCTGCTCGTTTCGCTCGCTTCCTCCGCTTCGCTTTATCCGCCACTAGCGGCGCTCAGCTTCGGAACCCGTTTCGACAGCCTCCGCCGCCTCGCTTCATCCGCCACTGGCGGCGCTTCGGCTACGGAGCCCTGGACCTTCGGTTGCATATCGATATTGTTTTACTTCATAAATTGTATCAAGCATCTTAGGGG
>JAEZLW010000066.1 GCA_023415145.1 Bacillota bacterium
AAAACCACCGCACATGTCGCTGGTTTTCGATCTAATATTGGAGGGCTTCGGCCCTCCAATACCACCCCGGGGTTTTTTGACGGTCTGCGGCCGGGGAAGGGCAATGCCCTTCCCCGGCCTGTTTGCCAGCCGGCAATACGTTATATGCGGCCTCCGTATGGCTTAATCCATCATCTTGAGCATGGCGTCCCGCAGCTTCACCCGGCCGGGGTAATTGTTGTAGTATCGCCTAAGCAGAATCTTTTCCGTTACAAAATTGCGGAAGGTTGCCACGTTCCTTACAAACATCAGTACGTTGGTATCGCCGCCCAGGTCTTTTTGAATGCTGATTTCTTGCCCGAAGCGGAACCCTTCGCCCAACTCTTCGGGAACAACGGTAGTAACGCTCTTGAAATCCTTGAAGATGTTCAAGTATTCGCTCTTTGTGTAGATATGCCCGTTCTCCCCCTTCACGGTGCTGTAGGTAACAGTCACGCTGTCACCTGAAACGGTGACCGACACCGTACCCAGCACATACACGCTGCCGCCCACAAGCTCAAACGTCTGCGTACCATCGCGGCTCAAATCCACAGGTGTAAACATGTACCACAGGTCCGTAAGGCCCGGGTCCACCTCCCTGAATTGCGGGCCGAAGGAGCAAACCGTGTTGTTGGGATACCACACAATCTCCATTTCCAATTGCAGTGTTTTCAGCACCACCGGAACGGGGCCGCTATACGGCACACCGTTTAAGTACCATATTTTTGCCTTGGCGTCATAGCGGTACTGGTCATAACTGTAGGGATCATAGTACTCCAGGGCCTGAAGAGCACGCCTGTGATTGTAGGTAAGGTAGACGCCGCCCTGCTGAGGGGAAAAGACGGTATACCCGGTCAATTCATCCTTGGCGTTATATGTTTCTTCTCCGTTGGCACCGTTGATGGTCTTGCCGATGTAGTTGCCGTCGGCGTCATAATGGTATTCATTATAGCCGTCCCAAATGGTTCTTTTCGTAAAAACGCCTTTTTTGAACTCGTCATAGTAGTAGCTGTTGTCTGGCAAATAACCGCTTACCTTCTTGTATACCGGTTTCCCTTTTTTGAACTCTTCGTATGTGACTGTTAAACCGTCATATGTTCTTCTGGAAAACAGGGTGCCGCCGGCGAGGTACACTTCCGCAGTTGCATCTGTATACAGAATATAGGAATACAGGTTGCCGTTCACATCATACCGGTTTGTGATTGCTGAATCATTGTCTTCAACATAGCTTTCCCGAAGCGTTCCCTGCCCGTCATACTCATACCGGCTATGATCCGCTTTGTATACAGTCCTGTATGCCAATACGCCGCTTTCATCAAAGCTGCTATAGGTTACGCTGCCGTCACTGCCGAAGATAGTGCTGTTGCGCAGCGTTCCCTGCCCATCATACTCATACTCGTTATTGTCCATATAGCGTACGATTTTACGATACAATGCGCCGCTCTCATCGTAGTATGAGATTATTCTTGTGCCGTCGCCATCCACCACCAGGCTTTGCAGAAGATTTCCATCTCCGTCATAAGAATATCGGCTATTGTCCGCATATGTCACAATCCGGTGCGTTAAAGCGCCGCTTTCATCATAAAAGCATGCCGTTACAGAACCGTCCGCACCCGGGATGCTGCTTTCGCGCAATAAGCCCTGCCCGTCATATACATACTTGCTGTTATCGGCGTTTGTAACAGTTCGATACAGCAAATTGCCGCTTTCATCATAATCGAAACGTGTAACAGAACCGTCTGTGCCCGGGATGCTGCTTTGGCGCAGTATTCCCTGCGCATCATACTCATACCAGCTATTGTCCGTGTTGGTCACACGTCTTTTCGTCACAGTGCTGCCATCATAATATTTCTCTGTTACAGAACCGGTTCCTGAATCCGTGCTTTTCTCATACGTTAGCTCATGCAGTCCATTGAAGCGTTGTTCGTTGCCAGGGGAAAAAAACGAGTACATCTGCAAATTGCCATCACCGTTGTAGCTGGCGGACATGTCGCCTGTGTAAAAGCTGGTAACACGCTTCTGGCTGTCGAAGGAATAGTCTGTGTCCGTTGTGTAATCAAAGAGGAGGTAGTAGACCAGTGCGCCGTCCCCGTCATAACTGTAGTACAGGTTTATATTGGAAGATGGTGAATACTTATGCATTTCGACTGCTATTAAGGTGTAAGTGGCATCGTCTGAGAACGAGCTGCCGATTGAGCCTGCCAGGCTGCCGTCGGAATATGTCGCGGGTACATACAGTGAATATGTACCGGAAGAGGATTCCACGTTGAGTGTTATGTAACCCCAGTCACAAGATTCTGACGTATCCACGGTGACGGTGTCGCCGCTGATTTGTATATTTGTAATCTCCGGCACCGTGTGGGCCGGCGTTGCAACCTCCCCGGCCGTCTGAGGGGGAACGGTTACGCTAAGCGCGGAACATGCCAGCATCAGGGTTACCATGAATGACAGACACCAGACAATATGCTTTTTCATACGTACCGCGCCTTTCCATTATCAACCATATGGGTAAATGGTATCATCCGGAGTGGCACTTGTCAATTCTTGCAGGACATAATAATCGGTATTCGAACATATTTCGCAAAATCCGATGAAGGCTGTTTCCTGAAGCAGCCTCTGCAAAGCCTTTGGAAAGCTCAGGCGCTGTAGGCGGATGAGAGGGGAAATTGAATGACGTGCGCCCTTACATCATTGCATTGCATAGATTCCATTGCTGCGATGGATAATGATTTTCGGAGCATCCGCCCATGGAAATGGATGATTTGAATTGTGATCCACAAGGAGAATGTTTGTGAGATACATTGTGAAGCGGATCGATGGAGAATTTGCTGTATGCCAGGCGGAGGACCGTTCGATGGTGAACATGCCGTTGATACAGCTTCAGCCGGGAATTCAAGAAGGCGATTCTATCAACATTGAGGAGGACGTTGTCGCTTTGCTCCCTCTTGATCATGATGGGAAAAAGCGGATCAAAGCACTGACGAATGATCTGAAGGATATTTGAAATGGAAGGATAACCGTGTTCAAAAGCCGCTCGTGACGGGCGGCTTTTATTGTACCGGCGGTAACTCGTTGTCTCAAGTGTGATTTTTCTCTTCCTCCTGGCTGGGAGGTAATTTTTGATTTCTTTCTTGACAAGGCGGCTACTCAGTGATACTATGTACCTGCTACTCAATAACGCTGCATACCAGCGACGCTGAATATCAACGTCACAGTATACCGGCCCAAAAAAATGAGGGAGTGTTTAAATGGAAAATTTGACGGAAATGCTCAAAGGCGTGTTGGAAGGCTGTGTGTTGGAAATCATCAGCCGGGAGCAAACTTACGGCTATGAAATCACACGCCGCTTAAATATGCTGGGCTTTACGGAAGTTGTCGAGGGAACGGTATATGCCATTTTGATCCGTCTTGAAAAAAATAAACTGGTGGATATGGAGAAAAAAACCTCCGACATGGGGCCGCCCCGCAAGTTTTATGCGCTCAACGACGCAGGGCGCGAGGAGCTGCGGAGGTTCTGGGAAAAATGGGAATTTGTTGCGTCGAAAATCAGCCAGCTAAAGGAGGGGCAGTAACAATGCTTGATTCCATTGTTAAGTTGATAATAGGCGACTTGGAAGACAAACGGGTTTATAAACATATGATGAAGAGAGTTGATGCCCTGCCGAAGGATTACCGGTTTGCATTTCGCAAAATTCAACATTATATGTTTAGCATTGGCCCCCCTGATGGCGACATGACGATATTTACCGACTTGACGATGTTTACCGACTTGGTGGATTTATTTGAAGCAAGCGCGGCAGAGGGCAGACGGGTTCTTGATGTCATAGGCAGTGACGCCGGCAAGTTTTCTGATGAGTTTATGTGCGCGTCGTGTACCAAAGCCGAAACTGCGAGAAACATAAACAAAGAGATAGTGGAAAAATTTTCAAAGGAGGGACGTTAACAATGCTTAAGCTTATCAAAAAAATGATCGGGGACAAAAAAGAGTATAAGCAGCAAATGGCAAGGGTAGAAGCGCTGCCTGAAGATTATCGGTTCGTATTTCATAAAATGCAGGAATACATGTGGAGTTTTGCGGGAGGAGACGGTTCTGATATGCTGAAAACCCAGTACGGATTGATAGAGTTGTTTGAAGCAAGCGCTGCGGACGGAAAGCACGTTCTCGATGTGACGGGCGAAGATGTTGTCGGGTTCTGCGACGAACTTTTGCGCGGCACGAAAGTGTGGACCGATAACTACCGTAACAAATTGAACCGCGACATGTTGAAAAAATTCGGAAGGGGGAACGGTTCCAAATGAAAGACATGGCAATCCAAGTGAATGGACTAACAAAGTCCTATAAGAATCTTCATGTTTTGAAGGGCGTGGATTTTGAGGCACGAAAAGGAAGTATTTTTGCTTTGCTCGGCTCCAACGGCGCAGGTAAGTCAACGATTATCAAAATCCTCACAACGCTGCTCAAGCAAGACGGCGGAACCGCTACCGTAAACGGATTTGATGTTGCGGCAAACCCCGACGATGTGCGGCAATCCATCAGCCTGACCGGGCAATTTGCCGCCGTAGACGAGATTTTGACCGGGAGGGAAAATCTCATCATGATCGCCAAGCTGCGGCACTTTAAAAATCCGTGTCAGGTGGCTGACGATTTGCTGAAACGCTTTGGCTTGCAAGATGCCGCCGGCCGCAGGGTCTCCATCTATTCGGGCGGAATGCGCCGCAGGCTTGACATTGCCATGAGCCTGATCGGGAAGCCGCAGCTCATTTTCCTCGACGAGCCGACCACCGGGCTTGACCCCGAGGCGCGCATTGAGGTTTGGAAGACTGTCAAAGAACTTAGCTTACAGGGCACAACGGTATTTTTGACCACGCAGCATTTGGAGGAAGCCGAACAGCTTGCCGATCAAATTGCCATTTTACATGAAGGGAAAATTATCATCAGCGGTACGCTGGCAGAACTGAAAAAGCTGTTCCCGCCTGCAAAGGTGGAGTATGTGGAAAAGCAGCCGACATTGGAGGAGATATTCCTCGCAATCATCGGCCAAAAGGAGGAGAGGTAAAATGGAAGCAACAAAAAGATATTTTTTCAGCGATATGGGCGTGATGCTTGGCCGTTCCATGCGCCATATTTTCCGCAGTATGGACACCATCATCACGGTCACCATTACACCGATTGCGATGATGCTGCTGTTCGTTTATGTGTTCGGCGGCGCTATTCAAACCGGCACGGATAACTATGTGAATTACTTGCTGCCCGGCATACTGCTGATGGCGATTGCAAGCGGCATAGCCTATACGGCTTACCGCCTGTTTATGGATATGCAAAGAGGTATCTTCGAACGGTTCCACTCCATGCCGATTGCGCGCTCGGCTGCGTTGTGGGGGCATGTTTTGACCTCACTGGTATCCAATGCGATTTCGGTAGCCGTCATCATTCTCGTAGCGTTATTGTTGGGCTTCCGCTCGCCGGCAGGAGTGCTGTCCTGGCTTGCCGTGGCCGGTATACTCGCGCTGTTTACCCTGGCCTTGACCTGGGTTGCGGCGATTGCGGGCCTTACCGCAAAAACGGTGGACGGCGCAAGCGCCTTTTCCTATCCGCTGATTTTCCTTCCGTTTATCAGCTCGGCGTTCGTGCCTACCGAATCAATGCCGCCGGTTGTTCGTGCCTTTGCCCAAAACCAGCCGGTGACTTCCATCGTGAATGCAATGCGGGCGCTGCTCGCGGGGCAGCCTGTGGACAGTGACATATGGATTGCGCTTGCGTGGTGCTTTGGTATTCTTGTTGTTGCGTATCTGCTCGCAATGAGAGCGTATAAAAAGAAAGCGGCATAGATTTGAGCATTCCATCTGTCAACCTGTTGAAGATGCCCTCATCATTTGCTGGATAGCGGTAGAAAGACGCACGATAGAGCCTAATTCTGATAGTCAAAGGGGGCTGTCCTCAATGGAGGCAGCCTTTTTTGCATACACGGCGTCTATTCCTTGATGATCTTCTTCCGTGCAAAGGAATACCTGTACTGCGACGGTGTTGTAAATTCCTGGGCTTTGAATACCTTCATAAAATTTTTGTCGTCCAGAAAGCCGCAGGCAGCCGCGATTTGGGCAATGGGCATATCTGTTTTGAGAAGCAGCCCCTTGGCAGATGCGATGCGCAGTTTTGTTACATAACGCACCAGGGTCATCCCCGTGCTTTTTTTGAACGAGGAGGACAGGTAGGCGGGGTGGTAATTGAACCGCTCCGCCAGGCCCTGCAAAGAGCAGTTTTCATTGTAGTGGGTTCTGAGCCATTCGGTAATTTCGTAGATTCGCTGTTTGGTTTTATTCCGCTCCACGGTCTCCCGAACGGCATAGCGGAAAAACTGGTTGGATATTTCCAGCAGTAAAAGGCTTAGTGCATAGTCGGAGGTGAAATGGGAATAGGGGCGCTCCTTGGCAATGTCCAGCACCTGATGAAACAAAAGCTCCGTGCGGCCATGCTCCGAAAGCTTGCCAAACTCCGATAAAATGTACACATCCAGCAGCAGGTTTTCCCGCTTTTCATTGATTGCGTTATTGATAAGCTGTATCACTTCATCCGTCTGGATGTAATCACAGTTGCGGTTGGTCAATTGAAAATGGCACCACAAATAGGACAATTCCCCTTGGGTGGGCTTTGTGCCGTAATGCTCCATGCCCGGAAACAAAACAACATACGTGTTGGGGGAAAGCACAAAGTGGCTGCTCCCCTGGGAAATGTGCATTTCGCCTTTGAGCCCAAACAGCAACACAAACGTATCCAAATTCCGCTTGGGGTGCACAAAACCGTCCTCGCTGACAAGATTCCCGCAGGAGATGTACTTTAGCGGATATTTGCTTTTAGGCAGTAAATGCAACATTCTTAAAAATGACCACCTATTACAATAAATTAAAACTTGTTGCGCATGCTTGCGTATAGTATAGTATAACCATGAAGAAAGTGCAATCCCTTTTCTAGCAGATACACAAATACGGGTGTGTTTTCTGCGGCCTTTTTTTGTAGTTTTGCCCAGTAGAGACAATGGGATCAAAATAGGTGCAATCGTTTCATTTTTGTCTGGCATGGGGAATTAGGTGTTAAAAGCCAAAATTTTAACACTTAATAATATGAAGGAGGTCACATCATGAAAAACCGCCTGTTCCTGAGTCTGGTGGCAATGCTTTTGGTACTTGGCATTTGCGTTGGCGCCATGGCCGAAGTCACCACCATCACCTTTATGGGCTGGGAAGCAAGCCCGCTGGAAACCAAAGCCGTTGAGGCCGGTATCGCCAAGTTTGAAGCCATGAACCCCGACATCAAGGTGCAGTACACCCCCGGCCTGGCCGGTGCGGAATACGTTGCCAAGCTTTTGTCCACGGTGGCCGGCAACTCTACACCCGACGTATTCTTCATTGCGGCGGAGGATTACCGTACCTTTGCTTCCAAGGGCGTTCTGGAAGAGCTGACCGAAAAGTTCTCCGACACCTACAGCCTTGACGATTTCATCCCCAGTGTTCAGGATATCATGAAAATTGATGGCAAAGTGTATGGCATTCAGTCCTGCATCGTTGCCCCGATCATCTACTACAACAAGGACATCTTTGACAAGCTGGGCGTACCTTATCCCGACGCCGATCCCGCCAACGCCATGACGGCTGTGGATTTCCGTGAACTGTGCAAGAAGCTCACCGTAAAGAACGGAGACACCGTGGAGACCTACGGCGTATACGGCCTGGAAGCCGGCTGGCTGACCGTGTATCCCTTCATGATGTCCAACGGCGTCAAGCCCTACACCGATGATTACATGACCAGCACCTTCAACACCCCGGAAACCGGCGAAGTGCTTAGCTGGATCCGTGACATCCGCGTGGCAGATGGTTCGGCTCCCGATGCCACCACCTTGGAAAACATCGGCATGTCCGCCGCCCAGATGCTTCAAACCGGCAAGGTCGCCATGATCATCGATGGTTCCTGGGCCCTGCAGCAACTGAGCCAGATGGACTTTAACATTGGCATGGCCCCCCTGCCCAAGTTCAAGGAAGCCTTGACGAATTCCTTTGCCCACCTCCACGCCATCTCCGCGGCCAGCCCCCACAAGGAAGAAGCCTGGAAGTTCGTGCAGTTCCTCTCCGGTATGGATTATCAAGGCGCGCTGGTTTCCGAAGGATTGTGGATGCCCAACCGCAAGTCCATGTATACAGAAGAAGCTGTGAAGCAGTGGTACCGCGAGGATGTCCATGGCGACAGCTACATCAAGATGCTGACTTACTTCGAAAATTCCGTTGTCGGGCCGATGGCGCTGCAAAAGTCCAACAAGTGCCAGTCCATCATGACCGAAGAAACCGATATGTTCTTCAAGGATGGGCAGCCCCTGGATGTCACTTTGCAAAATGTTCAGGACCGCACCAACGAAGTACTGAGCAAGCTGAAGTAATGCGGTACGGGCGGGGCCGTGTGTACCATGCGGCCCCGCCTTTATCCGGATGGGGAAAGGAATGAACCTGATGCTTCTTAGCCCAGCGCAGCCCCAAAGCAAACCGAAACGGTTAAAAAGGCGTAAACTGCACGATGATACCCCCTGGGCACTGATCATGCTGGCGCCCAATATCATCGGTTTTTTCATGTTTATGGTCTTTCCCATTTTGGCAACCTTGTTTTACAGCTTTACCGAATATGATTTGATCGGTTCGCCAACCTTTGTGGGGCTTGCGAATTACATTGAATTGTTCAATGACAAAATTATTGCCACAACCCTTACGAATACGCTGATGTTTACCTTGATCACCGTTCCCATCGGCATGGCCTTTTCTTTGCTGCTGGCGGTTTTCCTGGATCAAAAGATTGCCTTCAAGCGCTTTTACCGCGGCGCCTATTTTCTGCCCTCCATCACATCCATGGTAGCAGTATCCATCGTATGGCAGTGGATCTATAATCCCGAATTCGGGCTTTTGAATTATTTTCTGTCATTCTTCGGCGTCAAGGGGATCACCTGGCTATCCTCCTCCTCCACTTCCCTGGTTTCCATCGCAATCGTCAGCATCTGGAAAGGCGCAGGCTATAACATGATGCTGTTTCTGGCGGGCCTGCAGGGCATATCCAACTCCTACTATGAGGCCAGCGAGTTGGACGGGGCCAACAAGTGGCAGCAGTTTATACATGTCACCTTGCCCATGCTGAGCCCCACCACGTTTTTCATTTTTGTCATGTCTATTATCGGCTCCTTCCAGGTGTTCGACAGCGTTATGCTCATGACCAAGGGCGGCCCCGGGCGCTCATCTTCGGTGCTGGTGCATTACCTGTATCAAAACGCATTCCAGTACTTTTCCATGGGCTATGCCTGCGCCATCGCATACTTGCTGTTCTTTATCGTGATCATCGTTACCCTGTTTAACATGCGTTTTGAAAAGAAGATCAAGGAAATCTTTTAGGAAGGGGGGCGCTATGTATGAACCTGAAAACGAAGCGGCTTTTCATCACCATGGTATCGCACATTGTTTTGATTCTGGGCGCCATCACCATGCTGCTCCCTTTCATATGGATGCTTACCACATCTTTAAAAGGCCTGAACGAGGTTTTTGCCCTCCCTCCCAAATGGTTTGGTGCGCGGCTTGTGTGGGAGAACTATCTGCAAATCTCCTCCCGGTTTGATTATTTCGCCTACTTTTTGAACAGCATCAAGGTATCTGTCTGGGTAGTTTTCTTTCAGCTCTTCACCAGCTCCATGGCCGGCTTCGCCTTTGCGCGGCTCAATTTCAAGTTCCGCAATCAAATGTTTCTGTTGTACCTGGCCACCATGATGGTGCCCATGCATGTGATCATCATCCCAAACTTTTTGCAAATGAGTAGGTATGGCCTGGTGAACACGCTCTGGTCGCTGATGATACCGCCCATGGTATCCGCCTTCGGCACCTTTCTTCTGCGCCAGTTCTTCCTGACCGTGCCCAAGGATCTGGATGAGGCCGCCCGGATAGACGGCTGCACGCCCATAGGCATCTTCTTTAAGATCTGCCTGCCCATGGCGGGTTCCACCATTGCCACTTTGGCCATCTTCAGCTTTATGGGGATCTGGAACGATTATTTCACGCCTCTTATATACATCAGCAACGCCGTCAACTATACTTTGCCATTGGGGCTTGCCTCCATGAAGGGCATGTACTCCACCGATTGGCCGGTGCTGATGGCTGCCACGTGCATCTCCATCCTGCCTGTGCTCATCGCCTTCCTCTTTGCGCAGGACGCTTTTGTCAAAGGCGTTATGCTCTCCGGTATGAAAGAATAATGTAAATGAGGTATATCAAAAATGCATCCAAGCGAAATGACCAGGCCCGTAGGCCTTCGAAATGTACTTATTCGGGATGATTTCTGGGGTGCTTATCAAAAACGGGTCATCGAGCATGTGATTCCTTATCAGTGGGAAGCGCTGAACGACCGTATCCCAGGTGCCGAAAAAAGTTATTGCATGCAAAACTTCCGGGTCGCCGCCGGCCTTGAACAGGGCGAATTCAAGGGCTTTGTGTTTCAGGACAGCGATTTTTCCAAATGGATTGAGGCCGTAGGCTATGCGTTGATTTTAAGGCCCGATCCCACCCTGGAAAAAATCGCGGATGAAGCCATCGACCTTGTGGTCAGCGCCCAGCAGGAAGACGGGTATCTGGTTACCTACTATATTGTAAACGGCCTGGATAAGCGCTTTACCAACCTGAAGGACCACCACGAGCTGTACTGCTTCGGGCATATGCTGGAAGGCGCTATCGCCTATTATGAGGCTACGGGGAAAGACAAGCTGCTAAACGCCATGATCCGCTTTGCGGACTGCATTGATGCACATTTTGGGCCCGAGGAAGGCAAGTTGAAGGGATATCCCGGCCATGAGGTGGCAGAAATGGCTCTGATGCGGCTTTACCCCGTCACCCGTGATGAGAAGCATCTGAAGCTGGCAAAATTCTTTATCGACCAGCGCGGCCAGTCGCCCCTGTATTTCGAAGAGGAAAATAAAAAATACGGCAACCGTTTCCATTGGGAAAACAGCCCATTCCAATACCAGTATTATCAGGCCGGCAAGCCCGTCAGAGAGCAGGAAACAGCCGACGGCCACGCCGTCCGGGCGGTTTACCTGTACAGCGGCATGGCGGACGTGGCCAAAGCCACCGGTGACGAAGCATTGTTTGGTGCCACGCTGCGCCTTTGGAACAACATGGTTCGCAAACGTATGTACATCACCGGCTCCATCGGGTCCACCGAGTACGGGGAATCCTTTAC
>JAEZLW010000070.1 GCA_023415145.1 Bacillota bacterium
TCCGTGTACCAGCGGGAGATGATTTCCCTGCGGGCGGGGCGGGCCAATCCACAGCTCTTGGACAGGATCAAGGTGGATTATTACG
Source organism: Bacillota bacterium (assembly GCA_023415145.1). Classification (GTDB taxonomy): domain Bacteria; phylum Bacillota; class Clostridia; order Christensenellales; family Aristaeellaceae; genus JAEWAH01. Next base: position 86 of record JAEZLW010000070.1, read on the forward strand.
GCGTAGAGACACCGCTGACTCAAATGGCCAACATCGCTTCTCCCGAACCCAGGCTTTTGACCATTTCTTTGTGGGATCAAAAGGCCATTCCCCTGGTAGAAAAGGCGATTTTGAAAAGCGATCTGGGGCTGAACCCCTCCAACGATGGCAAAATCATCCGCCTGACTGTACCGGAGTTGAATGAGGAACGCCGCCGCGACCTTACCAAGCTGGCCCGCAAAGGCGCGGAGGAAGCAAAAGTAGCGGTGCGTGCCATCCGCCGGGATTCCATGGAGCATTTGAAGAAGATGAAAAAGGACAGCGATCTCACGGAGGATGAGCTGCGCAAGGCGGAGGACGAGCTGCAAAAGGCAACCGATGCCGCCATTAAGGACGTGGATAAGATCTGCACCGACAAAGAAAAGGAAATCATGGAAGTTTGATCATGACACATGAGGATGTGTTGGGTCTGCCCCTTGCGGCGGCCTGCGAGGTGTTGCTTGCCCGGGGTGTTGAGGTTGCGAAGGTGATATGGACCTGCGCGCCAAAGGCCCCACAGGAGGAGGGAAATGCCCGGGTGGTGGCCGTCAGGCAAAATGGCCGCGTACTGGTGGCCGCCCGCTTTCTGGACGGCATGATCCAGGCTTGATCAAAGAAGGATACATGCGCGGGCCGCGGCTTCGCGCATGTTGTCTATTATCGGGGAATAGCCTTATTGCGGGGAGATGCCTTCATGAAGTCAGCACAGGATCAGGTTCCGTTATCCAAGGAACAATTGCCGCGCCATGTGGCAATCATCATGGATGGAAATGGCCGCTGGGCGAAAAAGCACAAGGTGAAGGTGGCATTGGGGCATCGCAATGGCGTTGAAGCGCTGCGGTGTGTAATCAGGGAAAGCAGCGACCTTGGCATTTTGGCGCTGTCCATCTACGCCTTCTCCACGGAGAACTGGTCCCGCTCTCCGGAGGAAGTGGCGGCGCTGATGCAGCTTCTGCTGGAGTTCTTTTCTTCCGAAATCGATGAGCTGGATGAAAGGAATGTGGTTATCCACATCCTGGGAGATGTGCAGGGCCTGCCGCTGCCTCAAAGGGAAGCGGTAGTGAAGGCCATGGACCGCACAAAGAACAACACCGGCCTTCGCCTGAACATTGCTCTCAACTATGGCGGGCGGGCGGAGCTGCTCCGTGCCGTGAAAAGCATCGGGGAAAAGGTAAAAGCGGGAACGCTGCTTCCGGAAACCATTTCTCTTACCGATTTGGAGAATGAGCTGTACACCAGCGGGCTTCCGGATGTGGATCTTCTGATACGTACCAGCGGAGAGATGCGGCTGAGCAATTTTCTGTTATACCAGTGTGCCTATGCCGAGTTTTTGTTTCCCCAGGTGCTCTGGCCTGATTTTACGGTACATCATTATCATGAGGCTCTTAAGGCATATGCCCGCCGCGAACGGCGGTTCGGAGGGCGCAAGTAAATTCCTGACTCCGGGAAGAATAGGAAGAGGCGCATGTTACAGCGAGTCATTACGGGTTCCGTTATGATCATCGGGCTGGCACTGGTGCTGTACCTGGGTGGCTGGGTATTTGCCGTGGTAGCCATGGCTGCCATTTGCGTTGCCATGCGGGAGGAGTTTGCTGCATTGGCGGTGGCGGGTCACAGGCCCGTTTGGTGGCCTACCTTCGTTGCCATGGCAGCAAGCATTCCATTGATGCTCTTGTCTTCCGGCAACAGGCTCCTGTCCCTTCTGCTGATCCTGATGCTGGCCAACTGCCTGATGGTTTTAATCTGGGTCATCTTTCGGGAACAGCCACGCCTTATTGACGCGCTGGTGTCGGTGATGCCCATGTTCACCATTCTGCTGCCGGGCATCTGCCTGATCAGCCTATTGCGCATTGAGGCCAAGTCGCTGCAAGTGACACTCTTGTGCCTGGTGTTTGCAATCTCCGTGATCGGTGATACCATGGCCTATTTTGTGGGCACCAGGGTGGGCGGGCGCAAGCTTTGCCCTGCCGTCAGCCCCAACAAAACCGTATCCGGTGCAATGGGCGGCCTCATCGGCAGCGTACTGGGCGCCTTGATTGTTGGCGGTATCGCTTCCATCTGGCCGCCTGTGGATGGTACCATGCTGCCTTCGGTGGTGCAATATCTCTTCCTGGGCTTGATTGGCGGCGTGGCCGCGCAGGTGGGGGACTTGTCTGCCTCCCTTGTGAAACGCCATTGTGGCATCAAGGATTACGGCAGCCTTTTCCCCGGCCATGGCGGCATGCTGGACCGCATGGACAGCATCTTGTTTACAGCGGTGGTCGTTTATTGCTTCTGGATGTTAACGAGGGCGTAGCCCAGTCGTGTAAATGACGCTTGCGTCATTTCCACGAGTTTGCACTTTTCACCTGTTAGCCTTTCGCACCGTCCTGCGCTTCACTTGGCCGGTGCTGGCTAACGGACGGTGAAAAGTGTAAGGAAAGCTTGCATCGCAAGCGCCCCGCCCGACAGGCGAAGCCTGGCGAGACGATTACAAACGAGGGGGCCGTGACCCCCTCGTTGCTCCCTGAGCTAGCCTTCTCCTGTAGGAGGCTGGAAGTATGAAGCAATGTGCAGGTAAGCCTCCTTTAGAAAGGAGGTGTCAGGCGGAGCCTGACGGAGGATTGTTTCGATGCCGGGGGACAAGGGTATAGCTCACATAGAAAACATGAAAGGAACCAGCATGCGGGATATCGCAATCCTTGGGAGCACCGGCTCCATTGGTACACAAGCGCTGGAGGTAGCTGCGCTTTATAAAGACCGGTTTCGCGTCACTGCCCTGACCGCTCATCATAACGCGGCGCTTTTGTTTGAACAGGTACGTGCCATAAGGCCTTTGATGGCCGGGCTGACATCCCCGATCCCCTGGGAGCAGGTCCCGGAGGACGTACGCTTTTGTGATTGGCACTTTGGTGCAGATGCGCTTGCAGTCGCCGCTTCGCAGGTTCCCGCGGATGCGGTGCTGGTATCTGTGGTGGGCATCGCCGGTTTGCAGGGCGTGATGGCTGCCATTGCCGCCGGGCGGCAGGTGCTGCTGGCCAACAAGGACGCGCTGGTGGCCGGCGGATCGCTGGTGACGAAGGCAGCCCAAAAGGCGGGGAAGATGCTACTGCCGGTGGACAGCGAGCTCAGCGCCATCTTTCAATGCCTTCATGGCGCGGGGGATAACAAGCCGGAAAAGCTCCTGCTGACGGCTTCCGGCGGGCCTTTCCGAACTTTTACAAAAGAGCAAATCCGTACAGCCACAAAAGAACAGGCTTTGCACCATCCCAACTGGCAGATGGGGAAAAAGATTACCATCGATTCAGCCACCATGTTCAACAAAACACTTGAGGTCATGGAAGCCCGTTGGCTGTTTGACATGCCGGAGGATCAAATTGAGGTGGTTATCCATCCCCAAAGTGTCATACATTCTGCCGTTGCTTTTGATGATGGCGCTGTGATTGCTCAGTTGGGCACGCCTGACATGCGCTTGCCCATCCTGTACGCCATGGCCTATCCCGCAAGGCTATCTACCGGAGGCGCGAAGCTAGATTTGACTGAATTAACCCAGCTTACCTTTGAAAAGCCCGATGAAGCACGGTTCCCCTCGCTGCGTCTGGGCCGGGAATGCCTGAAAGCGGGCGGTGGTGCCTGCTGCGTGTTGAACGGCGCCAACGAGGTGGCGGTCGAAGCGTTTCTTAACGGGCGGATCACCTTTGGCGCCATCTTTGATCTGGTGGAAGAAACGCTGATGAGGGTGGGCAGCATGCCCGCCAATACCCTGGAGGCTGTATATCAGGCCGACGAAGCGGCCAGAAGTACAGCCCGCGGTCTTTTGTCTCATTGAAAGGAGCAACCTCATGACGTTTTTGTTGATACTGGCGGCGATCCTGCTGTTGGGAATCCTGATCGTGGTGCATGAACTTGGCCATTTTTGGGCTGCCCGATGGACGGGTATCTCCGTACATCAGTTTTCTGTTGGTTTTGGCCCAAAGCTTATCAAATGGAAGAGCAAGAAATACGACACGGAATTTATGGTACGGGCCATTCCCCTGGGCGGCTACTGCATGTTTGTGGGAGAGGACGACGCCCAGGGCAAGCATGAGGAAGACCCCAGGGCTTACCACAAGCAGAAGGTATGGAAGCGGATGCTGTCCGTGGTGATGGGCCCGGGCATGAATTTTGTGCTTGCCTTTGTGGTGGCGGTACTGCTTTTTGCCATTGGTGGCGTGCAAACCGTGATTCCATACGTGTCCTCGGTGGAACCAGGCGGCCCGGCGGCTTTGGCCGGGTTTGAGACAGGTGATATCCTGTATGATGTCAACGGGCAAAGCGTACAGGACGGCACCACCGACAAGGTGGTCAGTCTGATTAGCGGCTATCAGGCGGGCAGCGAGCCCCTTGAGGTTACAGTACTGCGGGGGGCAGATCAAACACCCGTTAAGCTTTCTGTAACGCCGTTTTTTGACGAGGCTACGGGCAGGGCACGCATCGGTGTAATCATCGGAGGCATGCTGGCTCCGGAGAAAACGCGCATTTCCTTTGGCGAAGCGGTACGGGTAAGCGTTGATACCTGCGTGAACGCGGGTAAGATCATCCTTGGCGGTTTAAAAAACCTGCTATTCCACGGTGAGGGGTTGGAGCAATCCGCCGGCCCGGTAGGCATTGTTACAGAAATCGCTGCACAAACCAGGGAGTACGGTTTTGACGGCTATCTGTATCTGTTGATCATCCTGTCCATCAACCTGGGGCTGGTGAACCTTTTACCGATTCCCGGCCTGGATGGCAGCCGCCTTTTATTCATGCTGGTGGAGGCCATTTTCCGCAAACCCATCAACCGCAAGGCCGAAGCGGTAATCCATCTCACTGGTTTCGCCCTTTTGGTGACGGCCATGCTGTTTTTCACCTTCCGTGACATCCAGCGCTTGTTCCAGTAACTGGAGGCAAATTGATGCATCAGACAAATACGGTTCGGGTGGGACCGCTGCTGCTCGGCGGCGGCCAGCCCGTTTGGGTACAATCCATGACCAATACCGACACAAGGAATGTGGAAGCCACCTTGGAGCAAATCAAGGAGCTGGCTGATGCCGGGTGTGACATCGTGCGTGTTTCCGTATATGATGAGGATTGCGCTTCTGCCGTGCGCGCATTGGTGGATGCAAGCCCTGTGCCGCTGGTGGCGGACATTCATTTTGATCACAGGCTGGCAATCAAAGCAGCGGAAAGCGGCATTGCCAAGCTGCGCATCAACCCCGGCAACATTGGCGGGGACAAGCATGTGAAGGTACTGGCTGACTGCGCCAAGGCCCATCACATCCCCATCCGCATCGGCGTCAACAGCGGTTCCATTGAAAAGGATATTTTGCGCCGGGAGGGTGGCGTGACCCCCAAGGGCATGGTGGAAAGCGCTTTGAACCATGCCCGGCTTCTTGAAAAACAGGGGTATTACGACATCGTGCTTTCCATAAAATCCAGCGATGTCCATCATACCGTGGCCGCTTATGAGCTGGCGTCCAGGCTTTGCGATTATCCCCTGCATGTGGGCGTTACCGAGGCCGGGCTGCCCGGCCGGGGTACGGTGAAATCAGCCATCGGCATTGGTGCCCTTTTATTGCAGGGAATCGGCGATACCATCCGCGTATCACTCACCGGCTCGCCCCTGCCAGAGGCGGCGGCAGCCTGGGATATCCTGAAAGCGCTGAATATGCGCAATCCCGGCGTGCAGATCATTTCCTGCCCCACCTGCGGCCGCACCTGTATCCCGGTGGCGGACATTGCACAAAGGGTGGAAGAGGAGCTTTCGGATATTACCGTCCCCATGAAGGTGGCGGTGATGGGCTGTGTCGTCAATGGTCCCGGCGAAGCAAAGGAAGCGGACGTGGGCATTGCCGGCAGCGGCAAGACGGGCGCACTGTTTGTAAAGGGCCAGCCCCCCAGGAAGGTGGAGGGAGATTTGGCGCAGATTTTGATTTCGGCTGTCAGGGAGGCAGCTTCTATGAAAAAGGACTCGAAATAAGAGGCCACACGGAAGGAGGCCTCAATTTAGGAGGCCATAAGAAAGGAGGCGGAGTAGCAGGGCATGGAATCCGGCCAGATGCTTGCGCAATTATACAAGGAATTGCCTGAATTGTCGGAAAAGCTCACGGTGGAACGGGTCGTTTACAAGCAGGCGGAAAACAAAATTTATATCTCCTTTCTTTCCCAGGTGCTGGTGGCCGAAAAAGCCTTCCTGCGCATGGAATACCTAATCCGCAACATGTATCCCGGTACGCGCCTGGCCATTCGAGTGGCCAGTCCATCTTTGGCTCAGGACTTTTTGGAGAATATCAGCCATTATAAACAGGTTTTTGTAGACTTCGTTACAAGGGCCCATCCTGCTTCCGCTACCTGGATCGGGGAGCTGGATTGGGAGGTGCAGTCCGGCCGGGTGGTGATCACCTTCCCGGATGAGTTTTCGCTGCGCTTTATGCAGCGCGGCAACATATCCGACAAACTGGCTCAAGCGGTATGGGACATCTTCCGTATCCGTGTGCCTGTGGAACTGAGGGTACGTGGCAATCAGGAAGCAAGGCTGCAAACGCTTCGTCAGGAGCGGGAGCGGGAAGCGCAAATGCTGCGGGAGCTGGAGGCCTCCCGCTTGGCCTCAAGCCAGGGAGGGGAAGCTTTCAAAAACGGTTCTCCAAAACCGCCTGCCGCAAAAGAACAGGGTAAAGGCCAAGGCAGGCCGGAAGACAAAATGCGGCCTATCAAGGGCCGCAGCATCGGTGACCCGCCTGTGCCCATCAGGGAACTGACCAACGACACGGGCCTTGTCACCGTCCAGGGGGACGTGATCAAGGTGGAGAAAAAGGAACTGAAAGGCGGCGAGATGCTGCTGGTATCCTTCATTCTCACCGACTATACATCATCCGTGCAGTGCAAAATCTTTTTCCGCTACCGTAACAGATTCCGCAAAAAGGACGATGACGGCTCGGATACGCTGCCCATCACCCAGGAAGAGCGCATGGCTGTGATGGAAGCGGCGGACCGCATCAAGGACGGCATGGCGCTTAAGGTTCGCGGGGAATGCCTGTACGACAATTTTTCCAGAGAGGCAGCCATTACCGTTCGGGACATCATGCCCGTACAAAAGGAAGTGCGCCTGGACACCGCCAAGGAAAAGCGTGTGGAGCTGCACATGCACACCCAGATGAGCATGATGGATGCTACGGCTTCGGCTGCCGACCTGATTAAAAGAGCGGCCATGTGGGGCCATCCGGCGGTGGCCATTACCGATCATGGTGTGGTACAGGCCTTCCCGGCCGCTTTTACCGCGGCTGCAAAGAACAACATCAAGCTTATTCCCGGTGTGGAAATCTACCTCACCGACGAAGCGCAGATTGTGGCCGACGCCGATGAAAGGCTGCTGGATGCGCCGATTGTGGTGCTGGACTTTGAAACAACGGGCCTTGACACCAACCGGGAGCACGTGATTGAAATCGGCGCTGTCAAGCTGATGGGCGGCAGCGTGGTTGATTCCTTCGGCACACTGGTGAATCCCGGCATGCCGCTAAAGCCCAAGATCACTGAAATTACCGGCATCACCGACATGATGCTCAGGGACAAGCAAGGCGCCGATACGGCCATTCCCCAACTGATGGATTTTATCGGGGACTGCGCCGTTGCCGCGCACAATGCCAGCTTTGACATTTCCATGCTTCGCACGGAATTAAAGCGGCTGAACAGAACCTTTCAGGCGCCTCAAATCGATACCTTGTCCTTTGCCCGCAAGCTGTATCCGCAACTGAAAAGCCATCGCCTGGGGGCAGTATGCAAGGCGCTGGGCGTGTCATTGAAGGGTGCGCACCGCGCTGTGAACGATGCCGCCGCCACGGCCCAATGCCTGGCAAGGATGATGGAGGCTGCAAAGGAAAAGGGCGCGGTAAAGCTGTACGAGCTGAACTCCGTCATAACGGGCGGTGCGGTAGGGGACAGCTATCACGCCATATTGCTGGCTTCCACCCCAAAAGGCATGGAAAACCTGAACCGCATCGTATCAGACGGCCATTTGAAGCATTTCCGGCGCGTGCCCCATGTGCCGAGGAATGTGCTGCAAAAATACCGGGAGGGGCTGATCGTAGGCTCCGCCTGCGAAGCGGGGGAGCTTTTCCAGGCCGTATTGCATGAAGCACCGGAAGAGGAGCTGCGCAAGACCGCCCGGTTTTATGATTACCTGGAGATACAGCCAGTTGGCAACAATGCCTTTATGGTCAGGGAAGAGCGGGTGCCCGATGAGGAAGCGCTTCGTGACCTGAACCGCAAGATTGTTTCCCTGGGGGACAAGCTGGGCATACCTGTGGTAGCCACCGGCGATGTGCACTTTCTGGAGCCCCAGGATGCCATATTCCGTGCCATACTGCAGGCTGGACTGGATTACAAGGATTGCGACCAGCAGCCACCCCTGCATTTTAAAACCACCCAGGAGATGTTGGAAGAGTTTTCCTACCTGGGCGATACAAAGTGCCGGGAAGTGGTCATCGGCAATCCCCAAAAAATTGCCGACAGGGTAGAGAAGCTGCAATTGTTTCCCAAGCATCCCAAGGGCGAGGAAACCTTTCAGCCATACTGGGAGGATGCAGCGGATACCGTGCAAAACATGGCATGGGGAACAGCCCGAAAGCTGTATGGCGACGATTTGCCGGACATTATCGTGAAGCGGCTGGAAAAGGAACTGGGCTCCATCATCGGCTACGGCTTTGCCACACTGTACAACATCGCCCAGAAGCTGGTGAGCAAATCCCTGTCAGACGGCTATCTGGTAGGCTCCCGGGGTTCCGTAGGCTCTTCCTTTGTGGCTACCATGTGCGGTATCACCGAGGTGAACCCCCTGCCGCCCCATTACCGCTGCATACATTGCCGCCAGGGTTTCTTTGATGTGAACAAGGAGCGGTACAAGGTGGGCGTCGACCTTCCGGACAAGGATTGCCCCATCTGCGGGCAAAGGCTGCGCAAGGACGGCTATGACATCCCCTTTGAGGTGTTCCTGGGCTTCAAGGGTGACAAGGTACCCGATATCGATTTGAACTTTTCCGGCGAATATCAGCCGCGTGCCCACGCTTACGTGGAAGAGCTGTTTGGCAAGGGCCATGTGTTCCGGGCCGGTACCATCTCCGCACTGGCGGAAAAAACGGCCTATGGCTATGTGAGCAAGTATTTGGAGGAGCGGGGCATCCAGGCCGGCAACGCGGAAAAGGAGCGGCTTGTGGCGGGTTGCGTGGGCGTTAAGCGCACCACAGGCCAGCATCCCGGCGGTATGGTGGTCTTGCCCACGGAATATGAAATCTATCAGTTCACCGCCATCCAGCATCCGGCGGACGATGTGGGCAGCGAGACCATCACCACCCACTATGACTTCAGCTCCATGCATGATATTCTGGTCAAGCTGGACATCCTGGGCCACGACGATCCCACCATGATCCACCTGCTGGAGGAATTGACCCATATCCCGTATCAGGAAATTCCCCTGGATGACAAGGCAGTCATGTCGCTGTTCACAAGCCCCAAGGCTCTTGGCGTTGATCCCGATGGGCTGGGTTGTTCTACGGGCACATTGGGCATCCCGGAATTCGGCACGGGCTTTGTTCGCCAGATGCTGGAGGATACAAAGCCTTCTACCATGGAAGAACTCATCCGCCTTTCGGGCCTCAGCCACGGTACCGACGTGTGGCTGGGCAACGCCAAGGACCTCATTACCTCCGGCACCGCCACGCTTTCCCAGTGTATCTGTACCCGTGACGACATCATGAACTACCTCATATCCAAGGGTGTGCAAAGCAAAATGGCCTTTGATACCATGGAAAGCGTGCGCAAGGGCAAGGGCTTGAAACCCGAGATGGAAGAAGCCATGAACGCAGCCTCCGTGCCGGAATGGTTTATCGACAGCTGCAAAAAGATCAAGTACATGTTCCCCAAGGGCCACGCCGTGGCCTATGTGACCATGGCTTTGCGGGTGGGCTGGTACAAGGTGCATCAGCCGCTGGCCTACTATGCCGCCTACTTCACCGTTCGCGGCGATGGGTTTGACGGGGCCAGGATGCTCCTTGGCGCTGATGTGATCCGCGGCATTTTGAAAAGCTATAAGGAGCAGGAGCAGAAGCTGACCGAAAAGGAAAAGGACGAGATCACCGCATTGGAACTGGTGCTTGAAATGCACATGCGGGGAATCTCCTTCCTGCCTGCCGACCTGTACAAAAGCGACTCCAAGCGTTTTTTGATGGAGGACGGAATGCTTCGGGTGCCTTTCATTTCTCTGGGCGGTTTGGGCGAGGCGGCGGCGGAAGCCATCATCAGGGAGCGGGCTACACCTTTTTTGTCCATTGAGGATTTGAAAAACAGGGCGCACTTGTCCAGCGCCGTGATTGAGCTGTTGCGGGAACACGGGTGCTTGAATGGCATGACGGAGACCAGCCAGATGACGCTGTTCAACTTCTTGTGATTGTGGAATGTATGAAAAAAGGCGGAGGGATGAATGTCCTTCCGCTTTTTGGGCTTCTTGATGTGCCAAAGCTTGGGATTTATAGTATACACTATACCTTGGTAAAGGTTACGTCCTCCATGTCTCCAGCTTTTAATCGTGACAACAGCAGCATCACCCGTTCCACAGAACCTTCCTCCGCCATGCGGCCGGATTTCACAGAGAATTCCGTATCCACGCAAAGAGCTATGGCGTTTTTAAGTTGATCTGCAGTATATGCTGCCGCCTGCTTTGACGCCCGGTCCACGGCGAAGGGGGGGATGCCAAGGCGGCTTTTGATATCCATGGGCGAAGCGCCGCTTTCCTTGAGCGTTTTGTAATGGAATAGAATGCGGTACTGCCGCATGATCATGGCGAGAATAGCAAACCGGCTGCCCCCGGTGCGAAGCATGTTTTCAAACAGGCTGAAGGCCTGGGGCGTTTTGCCTTCCACCAGGGCATCCACCATGTCAAATACCGATGCTTCCAGGGAACGGGTGGCTACCGCCTGAATATCCTCCGCCGTTACCTGCGCACGCTCTCCCGTATGGGCGGCCAGTTTTTCCATTTCACCCTTCAGTAACGCGGCGTCCTTGCCTACTGTGAAGGCAAGGTTGGAAGCCACGGCATAGGACATTTCCTTGCCCAATGAGCGCATGGTCTGCAAAATCCATTTGTTTAATTCCTCACTGTCCAGCGTATCAAAAAGGACGATGGCTCCGTGCTTTTTGATGGCGCCGTACAATTTCCTCCGGGCATCGGCCTTGCCCCTTTCATAAAATACCAGGCATGTGGAAGATGGTATGTCGGCCAGATAGTCACAAAACCCTTGGGTTTGGTCGTTCTCTGCCGGCCCTTCCTCCCCTTCTTCGCTGCCCTTGCGGGATGGGCGCAAAAGGGCGCATTCCTTGACCAATACAAGCCGCTTGTCCGCCATAAAGGGCATCGTTTCTGCTGCGGCCTTCAAAACCTGCAAGGAGGGGTTTTCCAGCGCCGTTTCATTCAATGCCTCCAGCCCGGATGGCAGCAAGGCTTTGCGAAGCTGCTCCAGCGCCGTTTGCTTGATGTACTCCTCAACGCCCTCCATCAAATACAGGGAGCTGATTTTACCGGCTTTTAGAACCTTGAAAAAATCCGTATGGTTCATTTTGCTACTCCTTTATGAAGGGATGAACCTGCCATCTACCGCCCTTTACAAGCAATGTAACAGCTCCCGATTGATCTGTTCTGTACACCGGGATTTTTAGCTTATCCAATCTATCCAATGTTTTTATGGAGGGATGCGATTTAAGCCCGGAGCAGCTGAGCAGTGCCATCTGCGGGTCGACTGCCATCAGAAAGTCATCATAAGTGCTGTTTGCGCTGCCATGGTGGGGAACCTTCAAAACATCCGCTTTCATGGCGGCATACTTTTCATATTCCCCGGTAATATCACCGGTGGCCAAGAGGCTTACATTTTCCATTTGCAGGAGGGAAACCAGGGAGGAATGGTTGGCGTCCTGCCCTGACCGGACCGTTCCCGCCCGGGGCCATAACACAGTCAGTTCGGTACGAGGGCTTGTCAGTTTGTCCCCTTCATGCAGTGTTTTGACGGGAACACCGGCAGCCCGAATAACAGACAACTGCATCAACCCTTCCGCATCCGGCAGAGCAGCTTCCGCTCCTTCCGGGATGTACACGCAACGAATACTGATTTCATTCTCCAAAAGCCGAGCAAGACCGCCGGCGTGATCCAGGTGCAGGTGCGAAAGGATCAGCGCGTCCACGCTTCTTCCCTCACCGCGCAAGTAATCAGTCACTTCCGATCCCGTTCCCCCCGTGTCAATCACGGCGGTGTACTTCCCATCTTCAAGGATGGCGGCATCCGCGTCGCCTGCGCTGAGCTGAATGTAACGGACATCATGGTTTGCATAGGCCAGACTGCCGAACAGTGCAAATACCGCCGCAGCAAAAATCAAAAACAACCGCCGTCTGCCCCTAAAAAGAACGTAAGGGGAAAGCAGCAAAAGGATGGCGGTAATCCCCAGGATGACCGGCAGGGTGGGGGAGGGCACTTTCACCGCCATGCCGGGGACATCCGCCGCAAGGCCGACCATGGTCAGCAATACATCAGCAAGCCATCCGGCTATCGTGCCGGCCGCATGGCCAATCATGCCCAGCGGGCTTAATATCAGCGCTAGCAGGAAAGCAGGCATCAATACCGCTACATATGGAATCACCAGCAGATTTACGAAAATGCCCAGCAGGGAAATTTCTTGATACCAAACAGCCATCGGAAGCGCTACGCCGATCTGGGCAGTGATGCCCAATGCGGGCAGAGCTTTGATGCTTTGCCATTGCCTGTGAAGAAACTGCCGGATAGGTTCATGTACTCTGTGATTTTTACCGGGGAAACGCTTTTTCTGCCATTTTAGCAGCGGCTCACCCAAAATCAGCATGGCGGTCACGGCACCAAAGGAAAGCTGAAAACCGGAAGAGAGAAGCTCCAGCGGCTTGAACAGCAAAAGAAAGAGGATGGCAGCTGATATGGAGGTAAGGGGATCGTACGCCCGCCCCTTCAGTCTTGCGATAAGAAAGGATAGCAGCATGAGCGACGAGCGAAGCACCGGCGCGCTCATGCCCACCAGCCAGCAATAGGCGGCCAGAAAGACGGCCACAATGAAAAAGCGCGCTTTCGGGCTGACTTTGAACAATCGTAACAGCCACACAGCCATGGCGGCCAGGTAGGCCACATGC